>NZ_CP168034.1:0-313583 GCF_041530365.1 Capnocytophaga sp. ARDL2 | reverse complement strand
AACGATTACATTTTTTCACCCACAGAGCAATTCATTTCCAAGTTCGCAATTGAAACAATTGACGGAGGCGATTACACAACTAAACGATAACAGCCAAGTTTCGGTAATTGTTTTGAAAAGTGAAGGAGAAAAAGCCTTTTGTGCTGGAGCCTCATTTGACGAATTGTTGCAAGTAGATACTATCGAAAAAGGAAGAGCTTTTTTCAGTGGTTTTGCTCATGTCATCAATGCGATGCGTAAAAGCAATAAAATCATCGTAGGTCGCATACAAGGAAAAACCGTTGGTGGAGGAGTAGGTATTGTTGCTGCTTGCGATTATACCTTTGCTCATACCGACGCAGCTATCAAATTATCTGAATTGGCAATAGGCATCGGGCCTTTTGTTATCGAGCCAGCGGTAAGTAGAAAAATTGGTATGCCAGCGATGTCAGAAATGACTTTGGAGGCTACGGAATGGAAAACTGCTCAATGGGCACACAAAAACATGTTATTTACACGTTTATTTGACTCCTACGAGACGATGGATGCTTCGTTAGATGTCTTTGTTACACAATTGAGTTCGTTCAATCCTGAGGCGTTATTTGAAATGAAAAAGGTGTTGTGGAAAGATACAGAACATTGGGATACTTTGTTGCTTGAACGTGCCGAAATTTCAGGAACATTAGTTTTATCAGATTTTACTAAAAATGCATTAAACGCTTTTAAAAAGAAATAACAAAAAAAGGCAGTCGATTTCGACTGCCTTTTTATTGTTATTCTACTGTAACAGATTTAGCTAAATTTCGCGGTTGGTCAACATTACAACCTCTCAATACAGCGATGTGGTATGACAACAATTGTAATGGAATCGTTGCTAAAATTGATGTCAAAGCTTCTGTAGAGTTTGGAATCTCGATGATATGATCTGCCAATTCTCTTACTTGTTTGTCGCCTTTAGTTACCACGGCGATTATTTTTCCTTTTCTTGCTTTAATTTCTTGGATGTTGCTCACCACCTTATCGTAGTGGTTTTGCTGCGGTGCAATGATGATTACAGGCATATTTTCGTCTATCAAAGCAATAGGGCCGTGTTTCATTTCTGCTGCAGGATAACCTTCGGCGTGGATGTACGAAATTTCTTTCAATTTCAACGCTCCTTCCATAGCTACAGGATAGTTGAATCCACGACCTAAGTACAAGCAGTTTGACGCTTCTTGATATACTTTACTGATTTCCTCAATGTTTTTGTTTTCCTCTATCGCTCTTTTTACTTTGTCTGGAATAGCTTCCAATTCGATGAGGTTTCTCATATATTCCTCTTGAGAAATCGTTCCTTTGGTTTTAGCCAATTTCAACGCAATCAATGCCAAAATGGTGATTTGAGTAGTAAACGCTTTTGTCGAAGCTACTCCAATCTCTGGACCTGCGTGTGTATAGGCACCTGCGTGTGTTTCTCTGGCGATAGACGAACCCACCACATTGCAAATACCAAATACAAAAGCTCCTTTTTCTTTTGCCAATTTTATGGCTGCCAAAGTATCTGCCGTTTCTCCAGATTGCGAAATAGCAATCACAATATCATCTGGATAGATGATTGGGTTTCTGTATCTAAATTCTGAAGCGTATTCAACTTCTACAGGAATACGAGCAAATTCTTCAATCATATATTCTCCAACCAATCCCGCGTGCCACGATGTACCACAAGCAATGATTAGGATACGACGAGCTTGAGTGAATTTATCTAAATGATTGTCGACTCCTGCCATTTTGATTAATCCTTGCGAAGACAACAATCTACCTCTGAATGTATCTTGAATCACTTGTGGTTGCTCATGAATTTCTTTCAACATAAAGTGTTCGTATCCGCCTTTTTCGATTTGCTCTAAGTTTAACTGTAATTCTTGTACATATAGAGAAACCTCTTTTCCGTCTTTTATTTTGCGGATTTTCAAAGGTTTGTGTAAGCGAATTATCGCCATTTCTTCATCTTCTAAATAAATAGCATTGTTTGTATATTCGATAAAAGGTGTTGCGTCTGATGCTACGAAATATTCCCCTTCTCCGATACCGATTGCCAGTGGACTTCCCAATTTTGCACAAACGATTTCATCTGGTTTTTTGATGTCCATTACACAGATTGCATATGCTCCCACCACTTGTTGCAAGGCAATCTGCACGGCTTTCCCCAATTTTACTTGATGTTTCTTTTGTACATCTTCGATAAGGTTTACTAGTACTTCTGTATCGGTTTCAGACTGGAAGGTATAACCACGAGCGATTAATTCTTTTTTCAAAGGCTCATAGTTTTCAATAATTCCGTTGTGAATGATGACTAATTCACCCGAATTTGAAAAGTGAGGATGAGAGTTTACATCATTTGGAACTCCGTGAGTAGCCCAACGAGTATGCCCAATTCCTATTGAACCATTTACAATATTTTCATTTGATGATTTTTCTTCTAGATCAGAAACCTTACCTTTTGTTTTGCATGAAATAAATTTCTCTCCATCGTACAATGCTACCCCTGCACTGTCATATCCTCTGTATTCCAGTCGTTTCAATCCTTTGATTACAATTGGATATGCTTCTTTTTTGCCTATATATCCTACAATTCCACACATAGTAGTTTGTTATTTTTTTGTATAGTATATTTCTAATTTCATTTTTTTGTCTACATCAGTGTGATTTGGACCATAGAGTACGGTTCCAAATGGCATCTCAGATGCAGTCAATGGTAGTTTTTTGTTGTTTTTAGTTACATTGAATAGCGAATTGCTAATTTCGTTGGCTACTACTAAACCTAAATCAAAATTCGTCGAATCTTTTTCAATCAATGATTTCAGATAATTGGTAATTCTAAATTGATATTTTTTTGTTCCGCTGTTTAATATTCCGTTATAATTTTCTTTCAAAGGATTAGTTGATTGGTCTAATGCATAGTCTTCCAATACTTTATTGTTTTTGAAATCGTACAAAAACAATCGGTTGGGAGCGTTGGCGATAGATGTTTGTGTATCTATTGTCAATGTCAATACGGCTTGGTTGATCATCCAATTATTGGCAATGATAGCATCCAATTCATCAGGTTTTCCGTTGTTGTCTCCATCTGTTCCAAAAAGTGAAATTTTTGAATAAGTTGGTTGGTTTCCTTTTAGAAAAATCAATGGATTGTTTGCCTGTGCCAATGCTGTAGTCAAAAGTCCACTGTGTTGATTTTCAATGAGAGCGACAGAAATATTATTTTTGTTGCCGTCTGTTCCGAAATCTCTACCGAGGGTAAATACCAATTCTTTACGCTCTTTTCCAGATTTGTCAGATTTGTCTTGTTTGTAAACAAATACCAAACTTCCTTCGGTCAAATCAAATTGTGCCAAAGCGTCACTTGTGGGATTGTTTACTTGCAAATACAATCCTTTGAAATATTCTTTAAACAAGGCTTCATTTATCAAAGTTTTGTATTTGTTGTTTGCAAAAAACTTATTTTGAAAATGATTTTTGTCCAAGTCCAACCAAATTCCAGCACTTTTGGTTTCTTTTACTTTTGGATTGTTGTTTTCGTCTTTTACCAATTGACCATTAGCATCGTATTGATACAGTTTGATAGGGTCTGTATTAAATTTAAACTGAGTGTTTTGTTGGGTGTTTGTGCTGTTGTTCAACACTGTTGATGCGATATTTTGATCGATTTGATTTTTTAAATCCGAAAAATAATATTGCGTCGAAAAGTTGTTGGCAGGATTGCTTGTTGACAGTGTGTAACCATTTTCATATACTTTTAGGTCAAAAGTGCCGCTACCTACCACTCTTGCATTGGCCTTAGTCAGAGCATCTGCCTTGAAAGGAATGTGTAGATATACAGAATCTATTACGGGATTATCGCCAATCGAACTTAAACTCTGTGTTTTAGAAAGTCCTACTTGAGCTACTAAATGTTGAGTTTGTGTACCAAAAACAGCGTCATTATGATGTCCTAACGAATTGATGGTATAGTCGCGTGTGTTGACATCATCTGCCAAATAGGTTGCTGCATTGATTTGAGTAGCGGTATATTTTTCAAAGCCGATCAAGTCATTGTCGAGCATTTGAGTACCTACGTTGTTGTATTCTGTTTCGCAAGAGATGAGAGCAGTTGTCAATCCCAAAACGGCTAAAATAGTTTGTGCTAATTTCATAATTTACAGGTTTAGGTAAAAATCTGTATAAGTTTCTTTCATGTTTTCTTTGGCAGAAAACGGTAAAAACGGTTTGTTTGTTGCAGAGATGTGCTGGTTTATTTCCTCATTGATAGTTTCAGAAGAAATAATTACTCCATCAGAAAAATCTATAGCACATTTCATAATGTTTTCATACGTAGGTTGTTTTAGCCATTGAATGTCTTTTTCATCAAATTCGTCAAAGGCTACTTTGTCGTACATGTTTGAAGATAGTTCGTTTTCAAATCCCTTTGAAAAGATAGACGTAACCACTTTAGTATCTGAAAAAATAGATTCGTTTTTATAATATTCTTTCAAATACAAAGGCAAAAGAGAAGCCATCCATCCATGAACATGGATTACATCAGGTACCCAGTTGAGTTTTTTGATGGTTTCTACCACACCTTTTACAAAGAAAATTGCACGTTCGTCATTGTCTTCATATAGTGTGTCGTTTTCGTCAGAAAAAATACCTTTTCTTTTGAAATATTCGTCGTTGTCAATAAAATATACTTGTATTCTCTCCTTTGGAATAGACGCAACTTTTATAATCAAAGGCATATCCATATCATTGATAACTAAGTTCATACCAGATAGACGAATTACCTCGTGCAGCTGATGTCTTCGCTCGTTTACAGCACCGTATTTTGGCATAAAAATGCGTATTTGCCCCCCTTGGTCATTGATCATTTTGGGTGCGTCAAAAGAAGCTGTCGAAACTTCATTTTCAGGCAAATAAGGTACTACTTCAGATGATACAAATAATATCCTTTTATCTTTCATTTGTTTGTTGTAAATTAATTTGAAAATGTAAAGCATACAAAATTACGAAAAAAATATCATTTATTGTCATTTAAATTTTATTTTTGCCCATCTAATCACATTAATTATGATTGTAACTCATACGTCAAAAGAGATATCAGACATTGTTTCTTCCTTTATAGGTCAAGAAAAATCAATAGGTTTTGTTCCCACAATGGGGGCTTTGCACTTGGGACATTTGTCTTTGTTAGAACGTGCATTAAATGAAAATGATGAGGTAGTATTGAGTATTTTTGTAAATCCTACACAGTTTAACAATGCAGAAGATTTAGAAAAATATCCTCGTACCTTTGAACGTGATATTGATATAGTAAAACAGCTCTCTGATCGCATCGTTGTATTTGCTCCTTCGGTAGAGGATATTTATGGACACGAACCAATAGCTACTGTATTTGATTATGAAGGTTTGGAAACCGAAATGGAAGGTGCCAATAGACCAGGTCATTTTGATGGAGTAGGAACGATTGTGAAAAAGTTGTTTGAAATCGTTCGGCCTATGCGTGCCTATTTTGGTGAAAAAGATTTTCAACAGTTGCAAATAATAAAGAAAATGGTTGAAAAAGAAAACTTTGCTATTGCTATCATAGGTTGTCCAATTTACCGTGAACTAAGCGGATTGGCTATGAGTTCTAGGAACGAACGTCTAACAGTAGAGGGAAAACAAAAAGCTGCATTTATTTACAATATATTACAAAAAACAAGAGATTTGTTTCAAAATGCTTCGATAGACGAATGTGTAGATTTTGTGAAAAAGTCTTTTGAAGACCATTCTGATTTTGAGCTTGAATATTTTGTGATTGCAGACGAAAACAACCTCAAAACAGCTGTTGATAAAAAAGAAAATGAAAAATATAGAGGTTTTTTAGTAGCTCATTTAGAAGGCGTACGATTGATAGACAATGTTCCAATGTATGAAGAAGTGTTAATGGAATCTTTGAATTAATTTTTTTGGCACGTCATTTGTTTTAAGACAATCAAACAAAAATATTTTTGAAAAAACAATTGTAAAAAAACAAAAAGTACTATATTTGAAAGTTGAACTAAAATTTTAAACAAAAGATAAAAAAATGAAAGCAATAGCATCATTCGTATTATTTTTATGTGTAACATTAGGATTTGCACAATCAAATTTACCAAACGTAACTTTGAAATCATTAGACGGAAAGTCTGTAAATGTTTCTTCATACAATAAAAAAGGAGACAAACCTGTTATTGTCAGCTTTTGGGCAACGTGGTGTGGGCCATGTATCAAAGAATTGAAAGCAATAAAAGAGGTATATCCAGAGTGGCAAAAAGAAACAGGAGTAGAATTGGTAGCGGTATCTATCGACGATGCTCGTACTAAAAACCGAGTAAAATCACAAGTAAACGGAGCGGGTTGGAAATACACTATCTTGATGGACGACAATCACGAGTTGAAAAGAGCAATGAACGTAGTAAATGTACCATATACAGTGATTGTACACAAAGGAAAAATCGTTTATTCTCACTCAAACTATACACCGGGTATAGAAAATGATATTTATAAAAAATTAAAATCATTGGTAAAGTAAACATAAAATGAAGTATATTTGTAAAGGATGTTTTTTAGGAAGCATCCTTTGTTCTGTTTAGTATAATAATTACACTATAAGTATTAAGTATAAAGATGTTTAAAAAGACAATAGTAGCAGGTGCATTGATATTGACAGCATCAGCAAATGCACAGTTGAGAGTGGGAATCGAGTCAAACTCTCAATATTATAACAATGATAATAGAATTAAAATTGATACACTCGAAGCAAAAAAACCTTTCCGTTCCAACAATTATGTAAAGTTGGATTACACATTAAAAAACTTTGAGTTTGGATTGCAAGTTGAAGGGTATGCTCCCAAGGCAATCTTGAATTACAATCCAGATTATAAAGGTGTACACGTTGGTCATGTATTTGCTCGTTACAACAATTACGAAAAAGGCGTTGATATAACAGCAGGTCACATGTACGAGCAATTTGGTAGTGGATTGGCGTTGCGTTTTTGGGAAGATCGTGCCTTGGGTATCAACAACTCATTGTTTGGAGGTAGAGTAAAATTGAACATCGGAGAGGGAATCCAAGTAAAAGCGTTGGGAGGTAAGCAACGTGTAGGTATGGGGTTTGACTTTTCTGAAGGAATAGTTTATGGTGCCGATTTCGAAGCAGATGTGACTGAATTAAAGGCCTTAGAAGACTATACATTCAAGGTAGGAGCAACTTTTGTTGGTAAATATGAGGATTTAACTAAAACACTTTCTTCTTCTTACGATCCTTCAGACTTTGTTGGCTTTGACAAAAATACATTTATATTTGGTCCAAGAGCAGAATATGTTGGTGAAAACTTCAACGTACAGGGAGAGTTTTTGTATAAAACAAAAGAAGTGCAATTTGAAAATTTTGATTATAAAACGGATGTCAATAGAGCAGGAAATGCCTTTTTGCTTAATGCAGGATATACTAAAGGAGATTTTGCTGTAAACTTGAACTTGAGAAGAATGGAAAATTTTGCTTTGTATTCTCAAAGAAATATGTCAGGAAATCAATTTAATTATGGAATGATAAATTACATACCGGCATTAACAAAACAATACGATCATACATTACAGAATATTTTTGTGTATCAAGCACAACCACAAATGATTTATTATCAAGATGGGTATGAAAAACAAGGTGAAATAGGAGGACAGTTTGATATGTTTTATGAAGCTCCTGCAGGTTCTACTTTGGGTGGCGAAAGAGGAGCAAGTTTTGCAATTAATGGTTCATATTGGGCTGGATTGAAAAATAAAATAAGCCATTATAATGTAATTGATAAATGGGGAGGAGAAGAAGAAAAAATTAATTTATCATCTGATATTTTTGGTTTCGGAAATAAATATTATAGCGATTTTGCTATTGAGTATAGAAAGCCTATGTCTGATAGATTAAATACAATCTTTTCGTACTTAAATCAATTTTATAATAGTAAATACATTATGATAAAGGACTATGCAGTGAATGCCCATACCATCGCTGCAGAAGGTACCTACTTCTTGACTGATACAAAATCTGTACGTTTGGAATTGCAACATCAGTGGGCGAGTGCCGATAGAAGAAACTGGGCAGGGGGTACATTGGAGTACATCCCAAGTAAAAAATGGTCGTTCTTCGTACATGACATATACAACTACGGTACTAAAAAAGAAGCTGAAAAAATGCATTATTACAGCTTTGGTGGTGCCTTTACCAAAGGTGCTACTCGTATCGCAGCTACTTATGGCCGCCAAAGAGGTGGAATGATCTGTGTAGGTGGTGTGTGTAGAATGGTACCAGAGTCTGCCGGATTTACTTTAAATATTACAACTAATTTTTAAGGTCTTTCTCACATAGCTTCTATGTGATAGAATATATTATTATTTTTAAAGGTTGTTACTCTTTTTTGAGTAGCAACTTTTTTATTTAATTTAGAAGTGTGATAAATAAATACCATATAAACACCCATTGGGCATTTTAAATTATACTTGCTTTTACTTATTTCCTTTTTCAATACAAATTTGTTAATGTATTGAATTAAGGTTAAAGCAGTTATTTTGCTGATAATTTGTGTTTTAAAACCGCTGAATGATTTTGCATAATTCCTTTTAATCATAAATTGATTACATAATTGCAAAATAGAAGTTTCGACCAAGTCAAAATAATGTTTCGATTCTTTTCCTCTTTTTCTTAAATAAGTAAAGTTTTCCCCTTATCTGATTTATATGATAAAAAAGATTTTGTTTTCTTTTGTTGTAAACACTCCTTTCTATTTTGGTTTTCAAAGCTGATGAGGGAAAAAACTTTTTTAAAACTTCTAAAATTCTTTCGTATATTTGTCCTAAGTTGTTCGTTTTTGATTTGTTTTAGCGAAATAAATACACTGATTTTCTGTTAAATGAACAACTTTTATTTATTTCATAATGCAAACGGATTGATAAATAAGAAGTCGTAGAGACAATAGTATTAAAAAAAATGGCAAAATTATTGATAGGTCTTGCGGCGGTTGTGGGGTAAATCAAGAGATTGTTGTATGAGTTTTTTGTATAGAAGGCGTGCAGATGTAGAAAACAACCAAAATATAAAAAGTTTACTAAAGTGTGATAAATATAAAATAAAAGGTTATCTTCGTGATAAGATGACTATTCGATATAAAAGATGAAGTTGTTTTTCTTTACTAAAGGAGTGTGTTATGAGAGCGTAATTGCCGATTGTGAGTAAGGCAAGAGGTTTTCTTGTGAGGGGCTCCCAAGTAAAGACAATCAGTAGAGTCTTTTTATTTTAATTAATTGTTTAACTAAATTTTTTTTATGCAAAAAGAAAAATTATTTTTGAAAAGGCAGTTTAGATGGTTGTACGCCATAGTGCTCTTTTTCTGTATGTCTGCATTTTCTTTTGGGCAAAACGGAGGAACAATAGGCGGCCCAGGAACGCCACCACCCAGTGGAGGTTCTTATGGAGCGTGGCCTACTTTGTTGGTAAATGAGGACAACTCTCCTACGCCAAGTGCTTGTGGAGATCCAGACACCTATACAGTTACAGTGCGAAACGGAGGTACGGCTTGTTCGTCTGCTAAGCTGAAAGTAATCTTGCCAGGAGGGTTTGTTTATGAGCCAAATTCTGTAAGTGTTTCTCAAAACACTATCGGAGCTACGGCTACTTACGAATCATATACAGGGCAAGAGCTTACAATTGCTTTAAACATACCGCAAGCAACTTCTACAGTAGGAGCTCAAAACTTTAAGGTGTCGTTTAAGGCAAAGGCAAACTGCGAAACGATTGCAACCGCATCAGTCGCACCAGACCAAAAGCCAAAGATGACCTATCAGTTGCTTTTGGATAGTTGTGCTGGAGGAGCTACTCAAAATCAGTCTGGTTTTGGTCAGGCAATCAATGTAAATTTTGCAGTTTTGCAAACTACGGTTACTCCTGCTACTTCTGTAAAACCAGTAGGAGCAGAGATCGAGCGTACCATCAAGGTAAGAAACACTGGAAATGGGACTTTAAAAAACTTTAAAGTAAAAGCTACTTTAGGAGCGGCCTACAATTGATTTCTACAGCTACTCCTACAGTTTCAGGTTGGACGGTAACGTATTCAAATAATGAATATACCTTTGCTGCCCAAGGTGCAACATCTTTAGCCCCAGGTCAAGAGGTGTCTTTTACAAGAAAAGTAAAAATCAATTCTTGTGAAAACCTTACAGAAAGCTATGAGGCTGTTTATGGTTGTGGTACTGTGTATCAAGAGTGTACTTATCAAGGGCAAAACAACGCAAAGGTAAATGTCCAAAACTCTATCGATACCACGGTAAGACCTAAGGTGGTGATACATAATAATTGGTCAGAGTCGGAAGCTAATGGTTCAAGACCTGCTAATAGGTATTGTTTAGATACAGATTATTATCGAATTTTTAAAATCGAAAATGAAGGACAGGCTACTGCTCTGAATTATAAATTTACGATTTGGACGATAGGCGATAATGCAAGTTTTTCTACTTTCTTCTATGATCAGTACGAATTGTCTGAAAATGAGAATTTCTCAGGGGCTACTATTCAGACTGATGCACAGAAAGAGTACCATACGCAACAAAATGCAAGCTTGACAGGTGCTAACGGAAAAGTTAGATCGATGGTTGTCACGATTCCTACGATAGAGCCTGGTAAAATCTATTATTTGAGATTTAAGTTGCGTAACAACAATTATTTGTCAACTGTTGCATGTGAAAACAAACCAAATATATTCAATCTTGGTTACGTACAAAGAGTAGCAACCTATCAAAGTGCCAATACTTGTGGGGCAGCTATAACATATGATGGAGGAAATAGAACGACGCAGTCAGCCGTAAATAATTATTATGGTCTGACACATGAGTCGTCGTTTTCGGCTGTTCATGGTCAGGAAATTCCTGTAAAATTACGTTCGAATATTTATCATAGTCCAGGAAATTCAAAAGCAGGCGACTATTTTGAAATAGTGGTAGAAACCTCACCATCTTTAGACATTACTACAGGTAGTATGCTTCTTACAAAGTCTAATGGAGGTGTGTTTGCAAATACTACAATGAGTGGTCCTGAAACTGGAACAAATGGCTCAAAAATATGGCGTTATAAAATTCCTTATGCCGGAGAGTTGGACGCTCGAGGAGGTGTTTTCCAATTCAAAACTACTTATACCTGCTCTGAAGAAGCTTGGTACAAGGTGCATACCGAGATAAAGAGAAGTTATGGTTGTGAAGACTCAAATCCAAATCTTTTCAAGTCACCTTGTACAACAGTCAATCTGATTCCTACAGGATGTTCTACTACTTGTGAAAAAGGAGGGATTCAGTTGGGCGAAGCCAAAGCGATGCGTTTGGATTTAGGATATAAATCACCAACTCCAGACGATAGCGGAAAGCCAGTTTATCCTTTACAGACGGTAGATCCAGCAGTAGATGATATCAACGGAAATATTTTCCATGTGTTAGATAGAGTAGAAATCAGTCATAAAGGAAAAGTTGTTTATGGTTCAGATTCGCCTACTACTGAATGGAAAAAAGGTCGTTTCGAATTCGATATGCCTGATAATCTGACAGAAGGGTCTAGTACAGATATTTCTACTATTGTTTTGGAAAATAGTGGTAAGTTTGAGTTGAAACGAGGCGGACAAACCTATGTGGTAGAAAATTTACCTTTGACGATCACAGGCAATAAAGTGAGTTTGGATTTTGACGCAACTACTTTAGGTTTAAATAATGGTACAATTACACATTTCTTGGCCGATGACGAGCTGAGAGCTTCGTTGGTAATCAAGCCAAGAAATATGAATGTTACTGTACCAACTACTCGTACGTTTAATCCAGAATTTTATTTCTTACATGAGCAAGACGGAGAGAAATATCAATGTGGAGCAAAACAAAAAGTAAATGGAGTGTATGTAATATCTCGTGTTACTTTTAATGTTTATAATTATACATCGGCAGGAAGCAAGTTAATTGATTGTCGTGTGCTGAATGGAAAACCAGGAGGTACTGGAGATAATGCCATCAATTCGCCAGGTGTTGCAGCTCATATTATATTGAATGGAAATGGGAATATGAATGCAGCCTTTAACAACGAAAACCGTCAATTTGTACAGTTCAAAAAATTGAGGGTTTCGGTACCAGAAGGATTGACTATGACAGGTATGCGTATGGCAGTATCAAATCAAGGAACGAGTTCAATTACTCATGCTCAGTTACCTCAATCGGTGGTAACCTTACCTACTCCAGTGAGTGGTCAAGATTATGACTTTGATTTACAAGAGATATTGAAAGAAAAGTTCAATGTGCCTTCGCTCAATATAGATGAAGGGGTCTCTATGTATTTGGTTCCTGAGATTCGCAAAAATTGTAATAGTCAACCAGAAGAAGAAATTAAATTAAATCTTATTTGGTCGGGTACAGCTACAGAAACGAATTTTGGTAATAAGGCATATTACGAAGTAGAGGATCAAATCACCAATAAAGAGGTGAAGATTAAGTATTTGTTGGATGTGGATAAATTTACAAGTAATGTTGTAGATGCTGATGCTGTATCAAATACAGAAGAGTTGAAATGGGTGGTACGCATACAAAATGTTTCGCAATTCCACACTTTCAACAAAGTTTGGTTAGGTTCTCAAGACTTGAATATTACTTCGGTACAAGAGATAAACGGACCAACAGTAGGATCAGCTACTATAGGTGCTGAGTTGACAAAAGTAAATGGAGTGTATCAAATAGGAGATATTGGTACCAATGTAAACAAGTACTATTTGGTAAAAGCAACCAATACACAATGTGAAGACGGAAATGCAAATATAATTGTAGGAAATACTTGTGAAGAATACCCTACTGCAGTTTCTGAAACAGCGTGTAAAGCAGTGAAAATACCGGTAAC
Organism: Capnocytophaga sp. ARDL2; assembly: GCF_041530365.1. Taxonomy (NCBI): domain Bacteria; kingdom Pseudomonadati; phylum Bacteroidota; class Flavobacteriia; order Flavobacteriales; family Flavobacteriaceae; genus Capnocytophaga; species Capnocytophaga sp. ARDL2. The sequence goes on along the minus strand of NZ_CP168034.1, from coordinate 300,664 downwards.
TTTTACAAAAACTACGGCTGGTTTGCAAACGTCTTTTGTTATGCAACCCGATGCTGCAAATAGAGCAAAACTTTGTGATCAATTGACTTTTGAGGTAGAAATAAACAACTCAGGACAAGGTTTAGCAAAAGATATCAAAGTACGAATTCCTTTAGGAAATGCCGAAGGATTAGACTTTGTTGCTGGATCTGCTTATCATTCAGCAGTGTTTTCTACAGGAGTACAAACTTCAGATCAACAGATTTCAGATGCAAATGTAGCTGTTACAGCTTCGGATATATTGATTACTTTACCAGCTACTGTTCAGCTAAATTCAGCACAAAAGGTACGAGTGAAAGTTTCTTTGTCATTGAAAGACGATTGTTCGTTCCGTTCAGGACAAAGAATCGGATTCTATCCAAAAGGTAAAAACTATTGCGGTAGTGATATAGTTGCCATTACAGGAGCTATTAGCAATCGTGTGGTAATCGAAGGAGCACCTTCGGACGAACCTATTTTACAAGTAAATCAAGAGGTAGCAAAAGTTCTTTATGCAGAAACCGTAGGTGGCCAAGTTAAAGGAAAATATACTTTCCAATTTACTAATACAGTGCAAAACGCAGTTTATTATCCATTGACAAGTGCTTATAGAATTGCAATCAAATTGCCTACAGGTTGGTCGTTTGATACGCCTCAAACGGTTTTTACAGGGGCAAATGCTGATAAGGTTCAGTACGAATCACATGATCAAGGATCGAATACTTATGTGTATAAATTTATAGGAGATCTTATACAAGGACAATCGTTGCTTATTCAAGAAGCAGGTTTAACTTACGATCATGTAAACAATCAGATAGAATGTGTTGATTTGAAAGGTCTGGGTTATTCGGTGTATTCTGAATTCCAAATACCAAGTTCTTCGTGTACTTCAACAGTAAATTGTACTATCAAACACTTGGTGTTGCAAGAAGATACTCCGTTTGTTCTTACATTCCCAGAAATGAATCTGCAAGCAACAAAAGAATATTGTAGTACAGATCATCCAAAAGTTTCAGATCTAACGGCTTTGTTGAATACCAACAGAATCGTAAAATGGTATACTTCTCCTACAGGAGGAACTGCTTTGGATGAAAATACACCTTTGCAAGCAATAAAATACTATGCAGCTTGGAAAGACGCTTTATTGGGTTGTGAGTCTGAAAGAAAAGCGATAACTATTAGCCTTAAAACAACAGCTCAACCAGTAGCACAAACTACACAAACATTCAACTGTTCGGCTACAGTAGCACAATTGCAGGCTACAGGAACAGCTATAAAATGGTATAATGCACAAGGACAAGAGGTAACAGGTACAACACCACTTGTTTCAGGTACTTATTATGCTACTCAAACAATAGACGGTTGTGAATCTGAGAAGAAAGCTATTACGGTAAATATCGTGAGACCAGTAGCACCAGTAGCAGATGCTACACAGACATTCTGTTCAGGAGCTACAGTGGCAGATTTGACAGCAACAGCAAATCAAGTAGGAGCGACTCTTAATTGGTATGCAAATACTACAGATACTACACCATTGGTAGCAACAACTGCTTTGACAAATGGAACAGTTTATTATGTAGCAGAAACGTTTAACGGATGTGAGTCACAAAGAGCACAGGTAACGGCTGATGTAAAAACAGTAGTAGCCAATGCAGGAGTAGACCAAGCTTCTACAGTTACTTCGTTTACAATGGCGGCAAATCAACCAGCAGCAGGCGAAAACGGTCAGTGGTCGGTAGTAAGTGTAACGGATGTAAATGGAGGAACTTTAGCAACTACGGAGGTACAGATTGCAGATGCTACTTTATACAATACGCAAGTAACGATTCCAGTAGGGGCTACTGCAGAATTGAAATGGACTGTAACAAATGCAATGCCTTGTACAGCTTTTGATACGGTAGAAATAAAATCTACAGGAAGTATCAATGCAGAAGATGATATTGTTCAGAATCCAGTAAACGGAGCCAATGGAGCAACAGGTGTTGTAAATGTATTGACAAACGATACGAAGAATGGAACACCAATTACTAATCCATCAGAAGTAACGCTTACAGTAGTAACAGAAGCGACACCTATCAACGGAGGTTCTGTACCTTCATTGAATCCTACAACAGGAGAAGTATCGGTACCAGCAGGAACACCAGCAGGTAACTATACGATAACCTATAAAATCTGTGTACCAAGTACGAGTATTTGTGATACAGCAACTGTAACTGTGCCAGTAAGAGCGGCAGAGATCAACGCTGTAAACGACGATTATACAAGTACACCAGTAAATGGAGCAAACGGAGCTACATTAGGAAATGTATTGACCAACGATACTTTGAATGGAGCAACGGCGACTATAGATAAGGTAGCTATCACGGTGGTAACAGGAGCTACGCCAGCTACATCAGGAGCTAGCGTTCCAGAGTTGAATCCATCAACAGGAGAGGTAAGCGTACCAGCAGGAACACCAGCAGGAACTTATACTATAGATTATAAAATTTGTGAGCAGTTGAATCCATCAAACTGTGATACAGCAACTGTAACAGTATTGGTAAATACAATAGATGCTCAAGACGATGTAGTACCTACACCGGTAAACGGAGCAGATGGAGCAACGAATGTTGTGAATGTATTGACCAATGATACGAAAGACGGAGGTTCAATTACTGATCCATCAGAGGTAACGCTTACAGTAGTAACAGAAGCGACGCCAATCAATGGAGGATCAGTACCTACATTAGATCCATCAACAGGAGAGGTAAGTGTACCAGCAGGAACACCAGCAGGTAACTATACGATAACCTATAAAATCTGTGTACCAAGTACGAGTATTTGTGATACAGCAACAGTAACTGTACCAGTAAAAGCGGCAGAGATCAACGCTGTAAACGACGATTATACAAGTACACCAGTAAATGGAGCAAACGGAGCTACATTAGGAAATGTATTGACCAACGATACTTTGAATGGAGCAACGGCGACTATAGATAAGGTAGCTATCACGGTGGTAACAGGAGCTACGCCAGCTACATCAGGAGCTAGCGTTCCAGAGTTGAATCCATCAACAGGAGAGGTAAGCGTACCAGCAGGAACACCAGCAGGAACTTATACTATAGATTATAAAATTTGTGAGCAGTTGAATCCATCAAACTGTGATACAGCAACTGTAACAGTATTGGTAAATACAATAGATGCTCAAGACGATGTAGTACCTACACCGGTAAACGGAGCAGATGGAGCAACGAATGTTGTGAATGTATTGACCAATGATACGAAAGACGGAGGTTCAATTGCCGATCCATCAGAGGTAACGCTTACAGTAGTAACAGAAGCGACACCAATCAATGGAGGACCAGTACCTACGTTAAATCCATCAACAGGAGAGGTAAGTGTACCAGCAGGAACACCAGCAGGTAACTATACGATAACCTATAAAATCTGTGTACCAAGTACGAGTATTTGTGATACAGCAACTGTAACTGTGCCAGTAAGAGCGGCAGAGATCAACGCTGTAAACGACGATTATACAAGTACACCAGTAAATGGAGTAAACGGAGCTACATTAGGAAATGTATTGACCAACGATACTTTGAATGGAGCAACGGCGACTATAGATAAGGTAGCTATTACGGTGGTAACAGGAGCTACGCCAGCTACATCAGGAGCTAGCGTTCCAGAGTTGAATCCATCAACAGGAGAGGTAAGCGTACCAGCAGGAACACCAGCAGGAACTTATACTATAGATTATAAAATTTGTGAGCAGTTGAATCCATCAAACTGTGATACAGCAACTGTAACAGTATTGGTAAATACAATAGATGCTCAAGACGATGTAGTACCTACACCGGTAAACGGAGCAGATGGAGCAACGAATGTTGTGAATGTATTGACCAATGATACGAAAGACGGAGGTTCAATTACTGATCCATCAGAGGTAACGCTTACAGTAGTAACAGAAGCGACGCCAATCAATGGAGGATCAGTACCTACATTAGATCCATCAACAGGAGAGGTAAGTGTACCAGCAGGAACACCAGCAGGTAACTATACGATAACCTATAAAATCTGTGTACCAAGTACGAGTATTTGTGATACAGCAACAGTAACTGTACCAGTAAAAGCGGCAGAGATCAACGCTGTAAACGACGATTATACAAGTACACCAGTAAATGGAGCAAACGGAGCTACATTAGGAAATGTATTGACCAACGATACTTTGAATGGAGCAACGGCGACTATAGATAAGGTAGCTATCACGGTGGTAACAGGAGCTACGCCAGCTACATCAGGAGCTAGCGTTCCAGAGTTGAATCCATCAACAGGAGAGGTAAGCGTACCAGCAGGAACACCAGCAGGAACTTATACTATAGATTATAAAATCTGTGAGCAGTTAAATCCATCAAACTGTGATACAGCAACTGTAACAGTATTGGTAAATACAATAGATGCTCAAGACGATGTAGTACCTACACCGGTACATAGTGGAAATGGAGCAACGAACGTTATTAATGTATTGACTAACGATACTAAAAACGGAGGATCAATTACCAATCCATCAGAGGTAACGCTTACAGTAGTAACAGAAGCGACGCCAATCAATGGAGGATCAGTACCTACATTAGATCCATCAACAGGAGAGGTAAGTGTACCAGCAGGAACACCAGCAGGTAACTATACGATAACCTATAAAATCTGTGTACCAAGTACGAGTATTTGTGATACAGCAACTGTAACTGTGCCAGTAGCACCAAACACAGTAGATGCTAAGAATGACATCAATAATACATTTGTAAACACAGCAGTAAGCGGTAATGTTTCAACAAACGACGAAGATCCACAAGGAGATGAGTTGTCAAGCTTTGAATTGTTGACTTCATCAACACAAGGAGGACACAATTTAGTATTCGATGTAGACGGAACATATACCTTTACACCTGCAAACAACTTTACAGGAACAGTAGTTTACGAATATAAAGTATGTGATAATGCAACAGTACCGGCATGTGATACAGCGACATTAACAATCGAAGTATTGCCATTGCCAGTAGCAGGAGTAAACACAGTAGTAGCAAACGATGATACAGCAGTTACGACGAAAGATGTAGCAGTAACAGTAAATGTTAAGGCAAACGACTTCGATCAAGAAGGAAATACATTCACAGTAACTGAGGTAACTACACAACCTACGAACGGAACAGTAGTAGTAAACCAAAATGGAACGATTACTTATACACCTTCAGCAGGTTTTGTAGGAACAGATTCGTTTGTATATGAAATTTGTGATAACGGAACACCACAAGCATGTGATACAGCTACAGTAACAGTAGAAGTAAAAGATGTACCAGCGGGAGTGAATGTAACAATCGCTAACGATGATGTGTTCAACGGACCACAAAATAATGTGATAACAGGAAATGTATTGACAAACGATACAGATCCAGAAGGACACGCTCAAACAGTAACAGGAAATACACAACCATCAAATGGAGTTGTAGTAATGAATCCAGACGGAACATTTACATACACACCAAACAATGGATTTGTAGGACCAGATCAGTTTACGTATGTTAAATGTGATAACGGAACACCACAAGCATGTGATACAGCAACAGTATACATTGTGGTAAGTCCAAACACAGTAGATGCTAAGAATGACATCAATAATACATTTGTAAACACAGCAGTAAGCGGTAATGTTTCAACAAACGACGAAGATCCACAAGGAGATGAGTTGTCAAGCTTTGAATTGTTGACTTCACCAACACAAGGAGGACACAATTTAGTATTCAATGTAGACGGAACATATACCTTTACACCTGCAAACAACTTTACAGGAACAGTAGTTTACGAGTACAAAGTATGTGATGATGTAACACCAGTACCGGCATGTGATACAGCGACATTAACAATCGAAGTATTGCCGTTGCCAGTAGCAGGAGTAAACACAGTAGTAGCAAACGATGATACAGCAGTTACGACGAAAGATGTAGCAGTAACAGTAAATGTTAAGGCAAACGACTTCGATCAAGAAGGAAATACATTCACAGTAACTGAGGTAACTACACAACCTACGAACGGAACAGTAGTAGTAAACCAAAATGGAACGATTACTTATACACCTTCAGCAGGTTTTGTAGGAACAGATTCGTTTGTATATAAAATTTGTGATAACGGCACACCTCAGGCATGTGATACAGCTACAGTAACAGTAGAAGTAAAAGATGTACCAGCGGGAGTGAATGTAACAATCGCTAACGATGATGTGTTCAACGGACCACAAAATAATGTGATCACAGGAAATGTATTGACAAATGATACAGATCCAGAAGGACACGCTCAAACAGTAACAGGAAATACACAACCATCAAATGGAGTTGTAGTAATGAATCCAGACGGAACATTTACATACACACCAAACAATGGATTTGTAGGACCAGATCAGTTTACGTATGTTAAATGTGATAACGGAACACCACAAGCATGTGATACAGCAACAGTATACATTGTGGTAAGTCCAAACACAGTAGATGCTAAGAATGACATCAATAATACATTTGTAAACACAGCAGTAAGCGGTAATGTTTCAACAAACGACGAAGATCCACAAGGAGATGAGTTGTCAAGCTTTGAATTGTTGACTTCACCAACACAAGGAGGACACAATTTAGTATTCAATGTAGACGGAACATATACCTTTACACCTGCAAACAACTTTACAGGAACAGTAGTTTACGAGTACAAAGTATGTGATGATGTAACACCAGTACCGGCATGTGATACAGCGACATTAACAATCGAAGTATTGCCATTGCCAGTAGCAGGAGTAAACACAGTAGTAGCAAACGATGATACAGCAGTTACGACGAAAGATGTGGCAGTAACAGTAAATGTTAAGGCGAACGACTTCGATCAAGAAGGAAATACATTCACAGTAACTGAGGTAACTACACAACCTACGAACGGAACAGTAGTAGTAAACCAAAATGGAACGATTACTTATACACCTTCAGCAGGTTTTGTAGGAACAGATTCGTTTGTATATGAAATTTGTGATAACGGCACACCTCAGGCATGTGATACAGCTACAGTAACAGTAGAAGTAAAAGATGTACCAGCGGGCGTGAATGTAACAATCGCAAACGACGATGCGTACAATGGGCCACAAAATAATGTGATCACAGGAAATGTATTGGCTAACGATACAGATCCAGAAGGACACGCTCAAACAGTAACAGGAAATACACAACCATCAAATGGAGTTGTAGTAATGAATCCAGACGGAACATTTACATACACACCAAACAATGGATTTGCAGGACCAGATCAGTTTGAGTATACAATCTGTGATAACGGAACACCACAAGCATGTGATACAGCAACAGTGTATATTACAGTGAGTCCGTTTACAATTGAAGCGAAAGATGATTGGTATATTTCATTTGACGGTCGTATAGGAGGGGTTACAGAAATTAATGTAGTAAACAACAACGACTTGTTAAATGGAGAAGCGATTGAGTTTGGAGCAGCAGGACAACCAATGGTAGTATTGACTCCAGGAGAATCGCCAGTACCAGGTAAGATTACGATGGATCCAGATACAGGAATCATTACAATTGATCCTACGGTAGCAGCAGGAGTTTATGCGTATCCGTATACAATCTGTACGAATACAGCACCGGTAAGCAACTGTTCGTCGGCTGTGGCTTATGTGGTGGTAGATTTAGCACCGGCAGATGTAACCATCGAATGTGGTGAAGACTATCCAACAGATGCGGCAGAATTTGGAGATGCAGACAACGCACCATGTAGAATCGACGTATCGACGATTACTTACGAAGATGTAGTTGTTGAAGATAAGGAGAACTGTACAGGTAAATCTATTTACAGAACATGGACAGTGGTTGACAGCTGTGGAAACGAGCGTCAAGTAACTCAAGAGATTACAGTTGTAGATACAGTAGCACCAACGTTTGTAGAAGCATTGCCACAAGACGTAACAGTAGAGTGTGATGCAGTACCATCGGTTCCAGTATTGACTGTAGAAGATTGTTCAGATGTAGAAGTAGTGTTTGAAGAAGTTCGTAAAGATGGAAATTGTGCAAGCAATTACACATTGAGAAGAACATGGACAGCTACTGATGCATGTGGTAACCAAGCAGTACATACACAGGTAGTAATAGTACAAGATACTACCGCACCGGAGTTTGTTTCTACCTTACCAGCGAAAGAGATCTTTATCAGATGTGAAGATTTGAAAGAAGCTGAGAAATTAGAAGCTAAGGACAACTGTGGAGATGTTACATACTCAATCAACGACGAAGTAGTACCAGGAGAATGTGTAACGAAATACGCGATATTACGTACATGGACAGCTACAGACGAGTGTGGAAACTCTATGAGCTATACTCAGACAATCAACTTGTCATGTCCAGTAGAGATTACCAATGTGGTAACGCCAAATGGAGACAAATTGAACGACTATTTGGTATTGGATGGTATAGAGTGTTATCCAGGCAACCGAGTAGAGATCTACAACAGATGGGGAGTATTGGTATATGAGACAGATAACTATAACTCAAAAGGAAATGTATTCGAGGGATACTCAAACGGACGAGTTACGATATCACAAGGCTCAATGTTACCAACAGGTACTTACTACTATGTAGTTAAATACGCGTTAGACTTGGGTAACGGTGAGGTTTATAACATAGACCAAGCAGGATTCATCCACTTAGAAACCAAATAATAATAGCTAGATTATAATGAAAGTATCAAGTAAAATAAACAAGATGCTATTGGGAGTAATCTTGTTGGGGTGTGCACAAGCACACTCCCAACAAGATCCTCAATACACAAATTACATGTACAACACGGTAAATATCAACCCAGCATATGCGGGAAATAGAGGCGTGTTGAGTGTATTTGGGTTACATCGTACCCAATGGGTAGGATTGGATGGTGCCCCTACAACCAATGCATTTTCAATTCACACTCCGATAGAGGGGTCAAAATTGGGTATTGGCTTGAGTTTTGTAAATGACCGTTTGGGGGTTACAGAGGAAAACACAGCTAGTATCGATGTTTCATATACTGTGGATTTAAACCAAAGAGGAAGTAAATTGAGTTTTGGTATCAAAGGAACAGCGAACTTTTTAAACGTAGAATATAGCCGTTTGAAAGCAGCACATCCAAACGATCCGTATTTGGCAGCAAATATTGAGAATCAATTTACACCAAATATCGGAGCCGGAGTTTACTGGCACAACGACAATACGTATTTAGGATTGTCAGTTCCGAACTTTTTGGAGAACAATCGATTTGACGAAGGGGTTTATAGTTCGATGAACCAACGCATGCACTTTTTCCTAACGGGAGGGCATGTTTTTGAAGTAAACCCGATGTTGAAATTCAAGCCTGCCTTTTTGTTAAAAGCAGTAGAAGGAGCACCGTTGCAAGCCGATGTAACAGGAAATTTCTTGATCCACGACAAGTTGGTATTAGGAGCGGGTTACAGATGGAGTGCAGCCTGGAGTGCATTAGCAGGTTTTCATTTGACAGACGAGTTGTTTATAGGATATGCGTATGACTCGGAGACGACGAAATTGCATACCTACAACAGCGGCTCACATGAGGTGTTCTTGCGATATGAATTGTTTAAAAAGTATCGTCGCGTAAATTCGCCACGTTTCTTCTAAAAAATACAGATTATGGACAGAAAGAAAATAGTACTATCCTTAGCGAGCTTATTTTTGATAGGAAGCGTAGAAGGAAACGCTCAGTCAGGATTAAAGAAGTCGAACAAAGAGTATGACCGATGGGCATACATTGAGTCGGCAAAGATTTACGAGAAAGTATTGAAGAGAGGTTACTCGAGTCAAGATCTTTTGGAGAAATTAGGGAATTCATATTATTTTAATGCTTTGTATGCCGAAGCAAATAAATACTATGGTCAGTTGTTTGCAGAGTACGGATCAGAAGGGATTTCAGAGGAGTATTACTACCGCTATGCACAAACCTTGGAGCATATAGGAGAGAATGCTTTGTCAAAGAAATACTACGATATCTTTGTACAAAAAGTAGGGAGTGAGAAGCAAGTAGCCAAATTCAGAGCATCGGAGCGAGAGTTGCGAGATCAAATCAAAGCCAACTCAAACCGTTACCAAGGATTGGAAAACTTGTCAATCAATACGCCTTATGCAGACTACGGAAGTTATGTTTATGACAATCAGTTGTACTTTACCAGTGCACGTGATACAGGAAGTTTATCAAAGAAAGTACATACGTGGACAGATGCGACCTTTACAAGTTTGTATCGTCACGACTTGGAGACAAGAAATGACAACAAGCCAGCAGTAAAACGCATCAAGGGAGAGGTAAAAAGTATCTTAAACGAGTCAACAGGAGTAATTACCAAAGACGGACAAACGATGTATTTTACACGCAACAATATCATTGATGGCGTTAGAAAATACGACGGAGAGAAGAGTACATTGTTGAAAATTTACCGAGCAAAATTGGTGGACGGACAATGGAAAGAAGTTGAGGAATTGCCATTCAACAGCAACGAATTCAACACGGCACACCCAGCGTTGAGCAATGATGAGAAGTTGTTGTACTTTGCTTCGGATCGTCCAGGAGGATATGGAGGATCGGATTTGTGGAGAGTATCGATTCACGACAATGGAACGTTTGGAGGGCCTGAGAATTTAGGCCGGCGATCAATACAGAGTTTAGAGATACCTTTCCATTTATCACCAGCAATGACGAGTTGTACTTTTCAACAGACGGTCGTGTAGGTTTGGGAGGATTGGATGTATTTGGCGTAAAAACGTATGCAGACAGAAGCTTTGGAGAGGTTCAAAACTTAGGAGCACCGATCAACACCAACGCAGATGATTTTGCTTATTACATCGATTATCAAACCAAACAAGGATTTGTGTCATCTAACCGCGAGGGAGGAAAAGGGAATGATGACATTTATAGTTTCTTAGAAGTACGCCCATTACAATTAGATTGTTTACAAAACTTGACTGTAGTGGTAGTAGATAGAAATACCAAAGAAGAGATCAAGGATGCTTCATTGACATTGTACGATTTGGTTTACAATGTAGAAAAGAGAGGAGCGACTTACAACTATGGTGCGTATAGATTTGAGAAGGACTTTGGGTGTAAAGAGAGCTACCGAGTAAAAGCAGAGAAAGCGGGTTACAATGCTGCAGAGACAGTAGCGTATTTACCAGCAAAGAGCGGCGAGACGAAGGTAGTGATCGAGTTAGAGCCAGTAAAGATACCGTTCAAGGAAGGGGACGATTTGTTTAAGGTGTTGAACTTAAATCCGATATACTTTGACTTAGACAAGCACTTTATTCGTCCTGACGCAGCGTTAGAGTTGGCAAAAGTATTGGCAGTAATGGAGGAATATCCGACGATGGTTATCGATATCCGTTCGCATACGGATAGTAGAGCTTCGTTTAAATACAACGAGCGATTATCAGACCGAAGAGCGAAATCGACACGAGAGTGGTTGATTAGCAAAGGGATTGCTCCATCACGTTTGACAGCCAAAGGATATGGAGAATACGAGTTGACTAACAGATGTTCGGACGGTGTACCATGTACGGAAGAAGAACACCAAGCAAACCGTAGATCAGAGTTCATCATCATTAGTATGTAATCATCATACAATATGTGATAAAGAAAAACCCCCTCATACGAGGGGGTTTTTTTGATAGGAAAACTCTATTTTATACTCTTAATTTTTTTCTAAAAACACCTATTTACCATAGCAATATTCGTATTTTTGCTTCCTACATTAATAAAAACGAAAACTATGCACAAAGATTCAAAGAGAAGAGAAGCATTGTTGTATCACGCAAAGCCTCAACCTGGAAAAATTGCGATTGTTCCTACCAAAGCATACAATTCGCAAAGAGATTTGTCCCTGGCATATTCTCCTGGGGTGGCAGAACCTTGTTTAGAAATTGAAAAAGACAAAAACAATGTATATAAATACACAGCCAAAGGAAATTTAGTAGCTGTGATTTCCAACGGTACAGCCGTTTTAGGATTGGGAGATATCGGTCCCGAAGCCTCAAAACCTGTAATGGAAGGAAAAGGGCTGTTGTTCAAAATTTTTGCCGACATTGATGTGTTTGATATTGAAGTAGATGCTACCGATATTGATAAATTTGTAGAAACAGTCAAAGCCATTGCTCCTACATTTGGAGGGATAAATTTAGAAGACATCAAGGCACCTGAAGCTTTTGAGATTGAAAGACGCTTGAAAGAAGAACTCGATATTCCTGTAATGCATGACGATCAGCACGGTACAGCCATCATTTCGGCAGCAGGACTTCTTAATGCTTTGGAACTGGCTGGGAAAGATATTCGTGAAGTAAAAATCGTGGTAAACGGAGCAGGAGCTGCGGCTATTTCGTGTACGCGTTTGTATTTATCATTAGGTGCCGATCCAAAAAATATCGTAATGTGTGATAGCAAAGGAGTTATCCGCAAAGACAGTCCAAATCTTACGGAACAAAAAGCAGAATTTGCAACTGATAAAGATTTTCATACACTCGAACAAGCAATGAAAGGTTCTGATGTCTTTATCGGATTGTCAAAAGGAAATGTCGTTACGCCAGAAATGTTATTGACGATGAACGAAAATCCTATCGTTTTTGCAATGGCAAATCCTACTCCAGAGATCGACTATCAATTAGCGATAAACACTCGTAAGGATATCATTATGGCGACAGGACGCTCAGACTTTCCAAACCAAGTAAACAATGTGTTGGGATTCCCATTTATCTTTAGGGGAGCATTGGATGTAAAAGCTACCAAAATCAACGAGGAAATGAAATTGGCTGCTGTGTATGCCTTGGCTCAATTGGCAAAAGAAAGCGTGCCAGAACAGGTAAACATTGCTTATGGAGAAAGAAAATTGGTTTTTGGTAGAGATTATATTTTACCTAAACCATTCGACCCACGATTGATTTCCGAAGTACCACCCGCAGTTGCTAAAGCAGCTATGGAATCGGGAGTTGCTACAGACCCTATTACCGATTGGGACAAATACAAAGAAAGTTTGCAAGAGCGAATGGGTAACGACAACAAATTGGTTCGCCTATTGATGAATAGAGCCAAAACCAACCCGAAAAAAGTGGTTTATACCGATGCAGATCAATTGAATGTATTGAAAGCAGCACAAATCGCTTTTGACGAAGGTATTGCGCAACCTATTTTGTTAGGAAATAAAGAAATTATTTTAGAATTGAAACAAGAAATAGGTTTTGATGCCGAAGTAACTATAATCGACCCTAAAACCAAAGAAGAAGCTCAACGAAGAGATGAATTTGCCTTGAAATATTGGCAAAACAGACAGCGAAGAGGTGTAACCTTACTCGACGCTCAAAAGTTGATGAGAGATCGTATATATTTTGCGTCGATGTTGGTTTTAGAAGGCGAAGCAGATGCTATGTTGTCAGGATATTCAAAAAGTTATGCAAGCTCGCTGAAACCTGTGTTGGAACTATTTCCTCGTATGCAAGGGGTGGACAAAGTAGCGGCAACCAATTTGATGCTTACTAAACGAGGAACTATCTTTTTGTCAGATACTTCTATCAACCCAAATCCAACGGCAGATGAGTTGGCAAAAATCGCATTGATGACACATAAAACAGTAAAAATGTTTGGAATGCAACCTGTTATGGCAATGATTTCGTATGCAAATTACGGTTCTGCAAAACAAGAATCTCCAAGAAAAGTGGCGAATGCTGTAAAATATTTACATCAAAACTTTCCAGATATTGTAGTAGATGGAGAAATTCAAGTGGACTTTGCCTTGAATCAAGAATTGTTGAAAGAGAAATTTCCTTTTTCTAAATTGGTAAATAAAAAGGTAAACACCTTGATTTTCCCTAATCTGGATACTGCCAATGTTACCTATAAAATGTTGAAAGAACTCAATGGGGTTACATCTATTGGTCCGATGATTATGGGCTTGAATCATGCAGTACATGTGGTACAAATGGGAGCTACTGTAGAAGAAATAGTCAATATGACGGCGGTAGCTGTGGTAAACGCACAGGATTTAAATAAATTATAAAAAAAGAGAGGTTGTCCAAAATGGGCAACCTCTCCTTTTAATGAGAAAATATAAGAAAAATAGCATTAGATTAGTTCACAACTAATATCCATGCATTTGGATTTTCGTTTTTAATCACTTCTTGCAAAAATACTTGAGCCTCTTGGTAAGTCAAAAAACTATTGTAAATAACGTTTTTCATAGCCGAACCTTCTTTTTGTATAAAGCGAGCGTTTTCATAGCCTTTATTTTTTAATTCATCGACCAAAATAGACGATCGAGCTTCTGTTCTAAAAGCACCTGCAACTACATGGTAGGCTTTTTCGTTTTTTTGAACAGTGATTTCTTCTATCTTTTCTTGAGTTTTTTCGATGATTTTCGGAACTTCAATATAAAAAGTAGCTTGTTGTATTTCTTTTTCAACACCTTTTTGAACTTCTTTTTCTATTTCCAATGATTGGGTCAAATATTCGCTGTAATCCATATGATATTTCCATACAGAGCCTAAAACGGTCAATCCTATAACAGATGCGGCTGCATAGCCCATCCATTTAGGCATTTTAAACGATTTTGATTTTTCCAAACTTGGTTTTGGAACACGAGATGGTGTCGTATTTTGAACTTGCGAAATAGGTTTTGCAATGATAGGCGACAATCCAAAAGACGAAGTCAAATAATTGGTAGCTCCTATAGGTTCGAAAGAAATTTTTTGAGCTTCGTTCAAAGTCAATTCACCTATGTTTTTTAGGTAAATCGTTTGACGTTCGTTGAGTGATTGATGCCAGTTTTTGATTTCGTTTTCAACCAAAGTCAAAGCTTCTTCAAAAGAAATCGAAAGGGCAATCGCTATATGATTGACCAAAAGACCATCGTTTTGAGTAAGCAGTGAATTGAAAATAATGTTTTTCTTAGGCGGAATGATAATACCGGTAAGGTCGTTTATTTTTGCAGACGTTTTCTCAGTGATAAAGGCACCCAAATTTGGCACAATCACACATTGATGTCTGTATAGTAATTCTGATATGTATTGTCCTATTTTCATACTGCAAAATTAATAAAACAATATCTTATGAAAAAAAATATTAACAAATGTTATCAACAATTTTAGTCAGGGATTTATGTTGAAAAATGTTTATATTTGAGTAATCAAAATCTTTTGACTATGAATAAAGAATTGTTTTCATATTTAAGATTGTTAAAAATCAAAGGGATAGGGGTGAGGTCGGCGAGATTGCTGTTGAATCATTTTGATTCGGTTGAGCAAATTTTCGAGAGTGATGCATGTGAAAAAATAAAAGAATTTTTTGGCAATCAGGTTTCCTTAATAAAAAAAATTACACATTTGTCCGAAGAAGACGAAACGGTTATTTTTAAAGAAATGCAGTTTATGCAAGAACAATCAATTTTGTATGTAGGAATAAAAAATGAAAACTATCCATCAAAATTGAAGTTGTGCGAAGACGCTCCAATTGTATTATTTTACAAAGGAAACATCGAATTGGTAGAAAATTCATGCATAGGTATCGTGGGTACTCGCAAAGCAAGTGCTTATGGGCTAAACGTCACCAAAGAATTTGTATTACAGTTGAAAGACCATCGCCCTACGATTGTCAGCGGTTTTGCTTTTGGGATAGACATACAGGCACATTTGTATGCCGTAGAAAATGATTGTCCTACGGTGGCAGTAATGGGAACTAGTTTTTCGACTATTTATCCTAAGCAACATATCAAATATGTAGATTATTTGATACAAAACAATGGAGTGATACTCACAGAATATCCTACCTGGATGAAAAGTGTTCCAGAGTTGTTTATTCGTCGAAATCGCATCATTGCAGGATTGTCAGATGGCGTTATTGTCGTGCAAAGTGCAACAAAAGGTGGTGCATTGAGTACGGCGTTGTATGCAGTGGGTTATTCGAGAGAGGTATATGCCGTACCAGGAAGAATAGGAGATGCACTCAACGAAGGAGCTATGTGGTTGATACAAACCCAACGAGCTCAGCTGGTGCTTTCGGTAAAAGATGTGATTTCAGATTTGAACTGGGACAAACAAACGGTAGCAAAGAAAAAAGAAGTAGAAAAAAAGACATTAGATTTGTCAAAGTTTACAGAAGACGAAAGAAAAATCGTAGAATTGCTCCAAGAAGACACTCATCACATCGACGAATTGTCGAGAAAAACCACTTTTCCGATGTCAAAACTCAATCATTTATTGATGATGATGGAGTTGAATGGAGATATTCATGCATTGCCTGGAAAAATATTTAGTTTGTAATTGTCAGATATTCAGTAGTTGTAAAAAATAATTGAAAAAAAATAAAAAAAAACTTGCAGAAATGTTTGCAAGTTTGAAAAAGGGTTGTATATTTGCACTCGAAAGTTTGAAACAACAAACACTCAGAACAACGCCCGGATGGCGGAATTGGTAGACGCGCACGACTCAAACTCGTGTTCCTAGGAGTGTGGGTTCGATTCCCACTCCGGGTACTAAACCTCGACAGATGTCGAGGTTTTTTTATTGCTGAAATAAAAAAAAGCCTTTGCAATGTGCGAAGGCTTTTTTTGTAGTACTTCTTAAACTTGTCTTCTATATATTATTGTACTTTTACATAAACGGTTGTCAATTCGTCGTCTTTTTTACATACATCTATCTTTGAAAATGTAAATAATGTTTAAATTATTTTTTTAATTTTTCTTATATTATTGATTAATAATTGTAAAGCTACAAAAAAAACGAAAATTTTCTTAAAAACGTTTAGCTGTAGAGTTTACTTTTTTATTTAAATAAACAGCAAATGGTAAATAGTTTTTTAGAGTTCATAATTTTTTGCATATTATTTTATTTTAAACACAATAGGAAATAAGGACTATATAGATTTTACTAAGGGTAAAATAAACGATGTGTTAAAAAACTTTCCTTTTTCAATTTTCAAAAAAATATTGTACTTTTGGTATATGAGTACAAAAGCAGAATTAGTTTTACAATACATACAATACACCCAACGAAACATATTCCTGACCGGAAAAGCGGGTACAGGTAAAACTACTTTGCTAAAAAAAATACTCGAAACCACCTACAAAAACACCATCGTTGTAGCTCCTACGGGGATTGCCGCTCTCAATGCAGGTGGTGTTACTATTCACTCGTTTTTTCAGTTGCCTTTCAGTGCCTTTGTGCCTAAGGAAGACTTTATTGACGCCAACGAACACGGAATAGTGTTTGAAAATCCCATTACCATTCGTCGTCATTTGCGAATGAATAAAACCAAACAAAATCTCTTCAAATCGTTGCAATTGCTCATCATAGACGAGGTGAGTATGCTCCGTGCCGATGTACTCGATTCGATAGATGTGATTTTGCAATTTGTACGCAAAGACAAACGACCTTTTGGCGGTGTACAAGTACTGTTTATTGGCGATTTGTGGCAGTTGCCCCCAGTGGTAAAATCGGAAGAATGGGATGTGTTGAAAAATTATTACAAAGGGATTTACTTTTTCAATTCCAAAGTATTGGAGCAACATTTACCCTTGTACATAGAGTTGGACAAAATTTATCGTCAGAGCGATCCTGTGTTTTTGGATATTCTCAATCGATTTAGAAATCAAATGGTTACGGAAGATGATGTAGTCAATCTGGAAAAATATGTAAAATTTCCGCTGACAGAAAAAGACAAAAAAGGACGAATTACGCTCACTACTCATAATTATAAAGCTGACGAAATCAATTGGGACGCCTTGCAATCGATTGATGAAAAAGAATTTGTGTTTACCCCAGAAATTGTAGATGATTTTCCTAAAAAACTCTACCCATTGGAAGAGGAATTGGTGCTGAAAAAAGGAGCTCAGGTCATGTTTGTAAAAAACGATTTGACCCCAGAAAAACGCTATTTCAATGGGAAAATTGGCGTAATTACGCATATAAATTCGGAGGAAATCAGGGTGTTTTTTCCAGAGGAAAAGAAAACCATACAAGTTGAAAAATATGTATGGGAAAACATCCGCTATACGATGAATCAGGATACCAAAGAGATAGAGGAGGAGGTATTGGGTACTTTTACACAATATCCACTAAAATTGGCTTGGGCAATTACTGTACACAAATCGCAAGGGTTGACCTTTGAAAAAGCCATACTCGACATCAACGATGTGTTTCAATCGGGACAGGCGTATGTGGCATTGTCGCGTTTGAAAAGCCTTGATGGACTGATTCTTACTCGCAGTGTGCAAGTACGACCTATGGAGGTAGATCAAAACCTCGTATCGTTTTCTGCAACAAAAAACAATCATTTTGCGACTACAGATGCTTTGTTTCAGGCAAAAAAAGAATATATATGGCAACTGTTGCTTGATACTTTTAGTTGGCAAAAAAACACCAATAATTTTATAAATTGGTTAAACGGTTGGCTGTACAACACCGAAAAATCGAGTAGAAATGTGTATAAAAAATGGGCAGAAATCCAGTTGGCATCTTTGCAAAAATTGACCAAAATAGGCAATGGATTTTTGTCGGAACTATACGCTTTGTTTTGTGAAGAGCCTTTTAGAATGCAACATTTTTGGGAACGATTTGACAAGGCATGCCACTATTTTCATCCTTTGTTGGACGAATTGGCGTTTGATACTTTATTTGTCTATCAACAATCCAAAACACAAAAGGGAATGTTGCTGTTTCACGAAGAATTGATACCCTTTGAATACGAACATTTGCAAATGGCATTGCAACTCATCAAAGCGAGAAAAATCGTGCGACAGTTTATTTTTGACAAAGAATTAGACAAAAAAGAAATCGATTCAGACATCAATGTTTACCGAACCAATTTGTCGGTAAAAATCGAGCTACTCATCAGAGAACAGGCATTGCAGTTTGAAGAAGAAGTAAAGGAAAATGCACCAAAAACGATTTCAAAAAATTCTACCACAGACAAAACCTTTTTGCTTTGGGTAAAAAAACCGTCGGTGAGTTTTATAGCCAACGAACGAAAATTGTCCGAAAAAACGATTTATCAGCATTTGGCACAATTGATTGTAGAAGGAAAAATCGAAATTCACGAAGTAATAGCCAAATCAAAATTGAAAGAATTGGAGAAAATATTTAGTAAAACCACTACGGAAAGTACGCTTACAGAAATTCGTGCCATTGCAGGAGAAAAATATTCGTGGGAAGAATTGAAAATTTATCGAGCGTCTAAGTATAGGGAGTAAGTGATGCGTTGAGAAGATTATATGTATCTTTATATAAAAAAAATGAAAAACTTTGATAACAACAATACAATTAGAAGGTAATATTTCAACAGCACAATACGAAATGGCTGTAAAGGCTATAGAGGCATTGGGATTAAAAATCAAACAACCACTTATTCTGTAAAAATCATTGATGCCGTAGAAGAGGCATAAGAAATACTGTCAATAAATCCTCTAATAAATGAAGAAAAGCAATACAAAAAAGAGGGTAAAATCTATAAGTATAGAATAATGATTGTACTTTGGCATTTCTCTTTGTGGTATTTAATAAAAAATAATATAGAGATTGTGGGTTTTTGGGATAATCGTCAAGATCCAATTAAAATGTTTGAGTTGATTGAAAACTAAAAAAGATTTTCAACTTCGCTAAAGTTTTTTCCACAACGGTTATAACTTAGGCGGAGTTTTTTAACTGATTTTTTTTAAGTTTTGAAAATTAGTGTTTTTAGATAATTTTTTTTTTGCGATAGAAAATCTATCTCCTCTTTCTTATATACTCTTCTCCATATACTCGGATACTTCCCTTTTCTACACTTCGATATCGCTCAGGATGAAAGGAAGAGGAAAATGAGAGTGATTAAACGTGGTATTTTGATATAAAAAAGGTTTTCTGAATATGAGAAAACCTTTTGTGTTTTATTATAAAAGCGAAGCTATTTTTTCTGCAGTTTCTTTAAATTCTTCTGCAGTCAGTTGCGTTTTCTTTTCAAAACGAATGTCGTTCATTTCTTGCAACGGAATCAAGTGAACGTGAGTATGAGGTACTTCCAAGCCGATGACAGACATTCCGATACGCTTGCACGGAATCACTTTTTCTAATGCTTGAGCCACTTTATACGAAAACGCCATCAATTCTAAATAACTTTCTTTGTCCATATCAAAAATCTTGTCGATTTCTTGTTTTGGAATGCACAAAGTATGTCCCTTTGCGTTGGGATTGATATCGAGAAAAGCCAAATGTTTTTCGTCCTCGGCTACTTTATAGCAAGGGATTTCTCCGTTGATTATTTTCGTAAAAATACTAGCCATGTGATTAGTCTCTTGTGATTTCTAAAATTTCAAATTTCAATGTACCATTCGGAACTTTGATTTCTGCGATTTCTCCCACAGATTTTCCAAGCAATCCTTTTCCGATAGGAGAGGTTACAGAGATTTTTCCAGATTTTAAATCCGCTTCGCTTTCGGCTACCAAAGTATAGGTGATGATCATATTGTTGGTAGTGTTTTTGATTTTTACCGTTGACAACACCAATACTTTCGAAACGTCTAATTGAGATTCGTCGATCAAACGAGCGTTTGCCAACACTTCTTCCAACTTAGCGATTTTCAATTCCAAAAGTCCTTGAGCCTCTTTTGCAGCGTCGTATTCTGCGTTTTCTGATAAATCTCCTTTGTCTCTCGCGTCAGCAATTGCTTGAGATGCTTTAGGGCGTTCTACACTTTTTAAATGTTCGATTTCGTCTCTTAATTTTTTAAGACCTTCTGCTGTATAATAGGATACTTTACTCATTGTTTTATTAAAATACAAAAAAATCCCCAAGCGGAGGATTTCTTCCTGTTTGACAATTTATATTTTGAATATTATTTTCTGATGCAAAGGTAATTAATTATATTTGTTTTTCAAACAATACTCGTATGAAAAAAATGTTTTTTGCCTTATTGTTGACGATCTTTTCGTTTTCGTGTGAAAACGAAAGGATTTCTTATTTCAATCCGTATTTACCTGAAATGACGGTACATCTGTTGGTTAATCTCAATTTACCCTCTTATGCACCATTGAATTATGCCAACCAGTCGATAATTGAGACCTCACAAGGCTATAATGGAGTGATTGTACATAACACAGGTGTAGGATTTGCAGCCTATGAGGCTACGTGTAGCAATCACGTCATCAACAATCAATCTGTCTTGGTACTCAATGGACAAGTTGCCGAATGCACACACTGTCAGCGAGAGTATTTGTTGATCAACGGACAGCCGATAGACAATGGAATCAATAGTACTTACGGATTAAAACCTTATCATGTTTCTCAATCGGGGAGTATGCTTACGATTACAAATTTTTGATCTGAAAAATGAATAAAAAAAGAGGTACTCGCCTCTTTTTTTATTCACTCAAATCATGAGTGTTTTCGTAATCTTCGTTGGTGATTTTGAAATAATAATTATCACCTTCTTGAAGAAAATCAGATGTTAGAGGTGATGTAATAGGGCTATATCTATGGGTAAAACATTTTGAATTGTCTATTTCCGGATGTTCGTAATTTCCACAGATATATCCTTTGTTATTATCTAAATAAGTTATCTTGAAGTATTTCATTAAATGGTTGTATTCTTGAAATATATGAAAATAATACTCAACAACATGAATTTTTTCATTTGGCTGTAATGTAGTTTGAATAGTATCATTATGATAATAATTAACCCGTTGTGCATTATGAAATAAAAAAAAGTTATTCATTTAACTGAAAATCAGCATATTTGATTCGATAAAACAAATCAAAAATGAACAACTTAGGACAAATCGAAGATTCAATAAAGTTAAATATACGAAAAAATTTTAGAAGTTTTAAAAAAGTTTTTCCCTCATCAGTTTTTCCCTTATCAAAGGAGAAAGCCAAAAATGAGTGATTTAGAACTTGTGAGTTTGAATTTAACTTTTGAATATTTAAGTATTGATAGTGAAATGCAACTGTTTATAAAACTACCTAATTCTTTAAAAACCAACATAAAAGGAGTGTTTACAACAAAAGAAAACGAAATCTTTTTTATCATATAAATCAGATTAGGGAAAAACTTTACTTATTCAAGAAAAAGAGGAAAAGAATCGAAACATTATTTTGACTTCGTCGAATCTTCGATTTCGCAATTATGTAATCAATTTATGATTAAAAGGAATTATGCAAAATCATTCAGCGGTTTTAAAACACGAATTATCAGTAAAATAACTGCTTTAACCTTAATTCGATACATTAACAAATTTGTATTAAAAAAGGAAATAAATAAAATTAAAGCAAGTATAATTTAAAATGCACAACGGGTTTGTTTTATTATTTTGATATACTATTTACTTTTCTAAATAAATAGTTTTCTTAATGAGCGTTAAATTTACTTTAAAAACAAACAAACCGCTCCAAATTGGTGCGGTTTTGTTGTTTTATTCTGGTTTTTGCAATTCGAAAGTTTCCATAAATGCAGTGGTATAGTTTCCTGCAATATAATCTGGATTGTCCATCAATTGTCTGTGGAACGGAATCGTCGTTTTAATTCCTTCGATTACAAACTCGTCTAATGCGCGTTTCATTTTGTTGATGGCTTCTTCTCTGGTTTGAGCCGTAGTAATCAACTTGGCAATCATAGAGTCGTAGTTTGGCGGAATCACATAGCCCGAATACACATGCGTATCGAGGCGTACTCCGTGTCCTCCTGGTGCGTGCAAAGTAGTAATTCTACCTGGCGACGGACGGAAATCGTTGAATGGATCTTCGGCGTTGATACGACATTCGATAGAGTGCAATTGTGGCGTATAGTTTTTTCCAGAAATTGGAATACCTGCTGCTACCAATATTTGTTCTCTAATCAAATCGTAATCAATTACTTGCTCTGTAATTGGATGCTCTACTTGGATACGCGTATTCATCTCCATAAAGTAGAAATTGCGGTCTCTGTCCACCAAAAACTCGATAGTACCTGCACCTTCATATTTGATGTATTCAGCCGCTTTTACCGCAGCTTCACCCATTTTTTCTCTCAATTCGTCAGTCATGAAAGGCGAAGGAGTTTCTTCTGTCAATTTTTGGTGACGACGCTGGATAGAACAGTCTCTTTCAGACAAGTGGCACGCCTTTCCGTACGAATCTCCAACTACTTGGATTTCGATATGGCGAGGATCTACGATGAGTTTTTCCATATACATACCGTCGTTTCCAAAGGCAGCTGCTGCTTCCTGACGAGCAGATTCCCAAGCTTTGTCAAGGTCTTCTTCTTTCCAGATTTCACGCATACCACGACCACCACCACCGGCAGTAGCTTTCATCATCACAGGGTACCCAATTTCCGCAGCCACTTTTTTGGCGTGTTCCAAAGATTCGAGTAATCCGTCAGAACCTGGTACTGTAGGCACACCTGCTTTTTTCATTGTTTCTTTTGCAGTAGCCTTGTCTCCCATGCGTTCGATCATTTCTGGAGAAGCACCGATGAATTTTATTCCGTGTTTTTCACAAAGAGCCGAGAATTTTGCATTTTCAGACAAGAAACCATATCCAGGGTGGATTGCATCGGCATTGGTTACTTCTGCTGCCGCAATGATGTGCGACATTTTCAAATACGATTGTGCACTTGGTGCAGGACCAATACACACCGCCTCGTCTGCAAAACGCACATGCAAACTATCTCTGTCGGCTGTAGAATAAACCGCTACGGTTTTGATTCCCATCTCACGACAAGTTCTGATAATTCTCAATGCAATTTCGCCTCTGTTTGCTATAAGGATTTTATTAAACATGTTTTTTTTAATGAATTAAACGACATTGATTTTTATTTTTTAAACACATAGAAACATAGGTAACATAGATGTTTCTTTGTGAGTAATTAAAGACGCTATGCTTTACATAGATAACATAGATAGTTATTTGTAAATTTTATCTTTTCACAATATTGCCAATGTCAATTAAACTTTTTTGAGAAATCTCACTAAGCTGGTTCAACTAAAAACAAAGGTTGGTCAAACTCTACTGGAGAAGCGTCGTCCACCAATACTTTTACGATTTTACCAGAAATCTCAGATTCGATTTCGTTGAACAATTTCATTGCCTCGATTACACACAATACATCTCCTGTTTTGATCGTAGAACCTACCTCTACAAACGGAGCTTTGTCTGGAGCAGGTTTACGGTAGAAAGTACCAATGATTGGAGATTTTACTGTAATGTATTTAGAGTCGTCCTCGCTTGCCGCTGGAGCCACAGGAGCTGCTGGAGTTTCAGCTACTGGAGCTGGAGCCACAGGAGCTTGAGGTACAGCTACTGGAATGTGTTGTACAAATCCACCGTTCTCTATTGTTGCAGCCTCGGCTGTAGTTTTGATAGTGATTTTGAAATCATCCATTTCCAATTTTACTTCCGTAGCACCTGATTTTGCTACGAATTTGATTAAATTTTGAATTTCTTTAATGTCCATTTCTAATGCGTTTTATTGTTATAGTTATTAGCGTGGGTGTACGCTTTTTAATTTATGAATTATAAGCCCATTTTAGATAAATAGCTCCCCAAGTAAATCCTCCTCCGAAAGCTGCAAATACCAAATTGTCTCCTTTTTTCAATTGTTTTTCGTAATCGTTGAGCAACAAGGGCAAAGTTGCCGATGTGGTATTTCCGTATTTTTCGATGTTGATCATTACTTTTTCCTCTGCCAAATTGATTCGTTGAGCCGTTGCATCAATGATTCGTTTATTGGCTTGATGAGGTACCAACCAGTTTACATCTTCGTTGGTCAGATTGTTTTTCTTCAACAATTGTTCTGAAACATCTGCCATACCCGATACTGCGTATTTAAACACTGTTTTTCCATCTTGGAATACAAAATGCTGTCCGTTGGCTACCGTTTCTTCGTTGGCTGGTAAGATAGAACCTCCAGCTTCGATTTTCAAGAACTCTCTACCAATTCCATCGCTTTTCAAAATTGCGTCTTGGTATCCCAAACCTTCGTTGTTTGGTTCGAAAAGTACTGCCCCTGCACCGTCTCCAAAGATAATGCAAGTCGCACGGTCTTTATAGCTGATGATTGAAGACATTTTGTCTGCACCTATCAAAAGTACTTTTTTATAACGCCCCGATTCGATGTACGAAGCTGCCGAAGACATTCCGAAAAGAAAGCTCGAACAAGCCGCTTGAAGGTCGAAAGCAAAGGCATTGGTAGCTCCGATTTGAGATGCTACATATACTCCTGTAGAGGCTACAGGCATATCGGGAGTAGCTGTGGACATGATGATTAGGTCGATGTCTTTTGGGTCTGTATTGGTTTTTGCCAACACATCTTGAGCTGCTCTGATAGCCATATACGAAGTACCAGCGTTGGGTTCTTTCAAAATCCTGCGTTCTTTGATACCTGTGCGAGTGGTAATCCATTCGTCATTTGTGTCAACTAATGCTTCCAACTCTTTGTTGTTTAGCACATAATCAGGAAGATATTTTCCTACACCAGTAATTGCCGCGGTGATTTTATTCATAATTTATTATGTATGTATTTTTGAACAAAATATTTTAGGGGCGAAAATTACGACTTTTTTACAACATTTGAGCGATTTTTAGGTAAAAAAGTCGTTTTTTTTGTGATTTTAGTAAATAATGTACCTCTCGCGTTTAATTTTTTTTTCTCCAAAGACAATCAAAATTTCATAAAGCTCACACCTATTTTCATAGAAATATAATTATGACGATTGATAAAATCTGAAAAGTTGGGGCGTGTTTCGATGTTTTCCTTTGAAAAATGATACCTCACTCCCAAAGTGCCGTAAAAATTATGGTCAAATCTCATATGATAATCTGCCCCTAAAGTCGTTTCATTAGATTGGTTTTTCATACGAGAATACGGCCCTGTAGATTTTATATGATTTTTGTTCCATTCTACAGTGGGCTCTATAATCTGATTACCTTCGTCAAATTTGAAAGCGTACGAAAGGTAATAACTCTCTGTGAAATTTCTCGTACTATAAAAATTTCCATAAAACTCTCCGTTTTTACTTCCATATAAGAAGTCGTTGCCTGTATTCCTAATGTAAAATTTTCGATAGACAAAAAGCCTATTTTCAAATAACCACTTCTTCCTGGTTTGTGTGCTGTACCCATCATGTTGTTTCCAGCGAGATTGGTAGCACCCAATCCAAACGAAACGCCTCTAAAACCTATGTAATCCCAAAATTTTTTTTCTTGTGAAAACCCACAAAAAGACGAAAACAATAGGAATAGTGTAATCTTTTTTTTCATGTGATTAAAAATTTATAGTTCCTATGTTTATATGATAATTTACAATTTCGCCTGCTTTGTAAGGTCCGACGTATTTGGTTTTGTTTAGATGATAAATGGCGATGTAATATTCGACATCTTTTTCATTGAGCGGAAATCCCATTTTGAATGTTCCATTTTGGTCGGTTTTGCTTTTGAAACAGGATAATGTTCCAAACCGTAGATTTCGTCGTAAATATCTTTGACGGTGGTACTATTTGAGGAATGTTTATATACTATTTCTACTCTGGCATGAGCAATCGGTTGTTGGTTTTTCGTTGCTCTCCCCTCTACAATGGTACGTGTGTCGCCGTCGTAATGTTCTATTCAGCAGTATTTTAAGTAAAAAAGTATTCCGAAAATTAGAATACTAAATCCGAAGGTTTTTATTGCTTTTTTCATATTTAAGGTTGTTAAATTTATTTAAATTCACATCAAAAAAATCTAAAAATCATTAAAAAAATAAAAAATTAAGCGATAATAAAAAGGAGATAGCTTGATTTATATGTTGTTTATTTAAAAATGTTCTATCTTGAGGTTGTGTTATAGAGGGTAAAGAGAATAATATTATTTAATAAATTAAAAAGCTGGTTTATAAAGTTAAATCTAACTTTTTAAGTTTTATTTTTTTATTGTGCTAAACATTTCACAAAGTGTTTTTTTACATTAATATTAGACTACCTTTGTCGCTTAATAATAATTTTTTATAATGAAAAAAAGCTTAATATTACAGTTTCTTTTTTCAATTACTATTCTTTTTGGATGTTCCAAAGATGAATCTTATTTTGAAAATCAACAAAACGTTGAAAAAACACTTGCCGAGAGAAACTTCTGGCATTAACCCTACACGTATTTATTTAGAAGAGCTGTTTAATAATTGGTTTTAATTATGAGAAATATATTAGTATTTTTTAGTTCTTTGATTTTATTCTCGTGTATTTGTAATAATGGTGATACAAGAGTTATTGATTTTAGTAATGAAGATTTACAATATTTTAGATTCATTGATATTCCATCTGTAAAATGCGAAAATCACAATAATGAAATTTTAAGTGGCAATATATTAGATATTAAAAAGTCTAAAGATTATTATAACCTGTTGTGCATTATGAAATAAAATAAAAAAAGTTGTTCATTTAACTGAAATTCAGTATATTTAGTTCGCTAAAACAAATAAAAAATGAACAACTTAGAGCAAATATACGAAAGAATTTTAGAAGTTTTAGAAGATTTTTTTCCTCATCAACTTTTACCTTATCAAAGGAGAAAGCCAAAAATGAGTGATTTAGAATTGGTGAGTTTAAATTTAACAGCAGAATATTTAAGTATTGATAGTGAATTACAACTCTTTAGAAAAATACCTAATTCTTTGAAAAACAAAATAGAAAGAAGTGTTTATAACAAAAGAAAACGAAATCTTTTTTATTATATAAATCAGATTAGGGAAAAACTTGCAATGTGTTTTAATAGAGAGGAGAGTTATTTTGTAATTGATAGTATGCCTTTGAAAATATGTGAAAATGCTAGAGCAATGAGAAGTAAAATTTGTAGAGACGAAAGTTTTTCATATCCTGATTATGGTTTTTGTGCTAGTCAGAAGTTACATTATTTTGGATATAAATTACACATAATCTGTTCAATAGAAGGTATTGTACAAAGTTTAGATATGACTCCAGCATCTGTTCACGATGTTCATTATTTAAAAGATGTTAGTTCTCAAATTCAAAATTGCGTTTTGATTGGTGATAGAGGTTATATATCGTCACAATATCAATTAGATTTGTTTAACACTGCTACTATTCAGTTAGATACACCTAAAAGAATAAATCAAAAAGATTACAAACCTCAATTTTATTTATTCAAAAAGAAGAGAAAAAGAATCGAAACTCTATTTTCTCAACTTTGTGATCAATTT
The DNA here is from genome assembly GCF_041530365.1 of Capnocytophaga sp. ARDL2. Lineage (NCBI taxonomy): Bacteria > Pseudomonadati > Bacteroidota > Flavobacteriia > Flavobacteriales > Flavobacteriaceae > Capnocytophaga > Capnocytophaga sp. ARDL2. The sequence goes on along the minus strand of NZ_CP168034.1, from coordinate 272,415 downwards.
ATGATTAAAAGGAATTATGCTAAATCATTCAACGGTTTTAAAACACGAATTATCAGTAAAATAACTGCTTTAACCTTAATTCAATACATTAACAAATTTGTATTAAAAAAGGAAATAAATAAAATTAAAGCAAGTATAATTTAAAATGCACAACGGGTTATTATAGATTAACAAGATGTGATGAAATTATCTTTTATGATTATTCAATGCGTTTAATGTTTGAAAATTTTAATGTAAATGTTTTGTTTGTAAAATCATAAGAGGGTTTAATCAGATTATATTTATCTAAGATTAACAATACTCAAAATAATGATATTGATAATTTTGAAGTGAAAAATTTATATTTAGCTGATTTTGATAGTATCTATTAATAATATGCAATTTGAGAATTCTATTTTAATCAATGGAAAAAACTCATTTACCAATCAAACTTCACAATTAGTTTACAGTAAAGATTATCGCATTTAATATATTTTATATGAAAATGGAAGGTGCTATAAACGTGTAGAATAATAAAGAAACTAGTTGTCCTAAATTTAATGGACAGCTCTTTTTATAAAAATCGTAAGGCTTGTGTAAAATCACTTTTTGCAAAAAAATGATAGGTATTGTAACTTTATTATGTTTTAATAGTAAGAAATATAAAAAATCCATAAACAAATGGTAGCAAATCAAAAAATATGATAAAAAATAAAGGGTAAAAAACAGTTTTGTTGGGTTTGATAGTAGTAAAATGCGTACAATTTTATACCTTCGCAGTCAAATTTAAAGATACGATGAATACAAGAATTTTAATAATTGGAGCTTGTGGTCAAATTGGTACAGAATTGACACAAAAATTGAGAGAAATTTACGGTACAGACAATGTGGTTGCTTCTGATATTAAAAAGAGCGAACACGAGGTTTTTCAGTCAGGTCCTTTTGAGGTTATTGATGCGATGAACTTTGATCAAGTTTCTAATGTGGTAAAAAAATTCCAAATCGAAGAGGTGTATTTGATGGCTGCATTGCTTTCGGCTACAGCAGAAAAAAATCCGTCTTTGGGATGGGAATTAAACATGAATTCTTTGTTTCACGTATTGAATTTAGCCAAAGAGGGCGTAATCAAAAAAATCTTTTGGCCATCAAGTATTGCCGTTTTTGGACCTACAACTCCAAAACAAGGAACGCCTCAATATACGGTAATGGAACCATCAACGGTGTATGGAATTTCAAAACAAGCGGGAGAGCGTTGGTGTGAGTATTACTTCAACAAGTTTGGAGTGGACGTTCGTTCGATTCGTTACCCAGGGTTGATTTCTTGGAAAACATTGCCAGGTGGTGGTACTACAGATTATGCTGTGGATATCTACTATAAAGCATTGGAAAATGGTGCTTATACTTGCTTCTTGAACGAGGCTACAGAGTTGCCAATGATGTATATGGACGATGCTATCAAAGCGACGATTGGAATTATGCAAGCACCAAAAGAATCTATCAAAGTGCGTTCGTCGTACAACTTGAGTGCGATGTCGTTTACACCGGCAGAAATTGCTCAGAGCATTCAAAAGTACATTCCGGATTTTATCATAGACTATGCACCCGATTTTAGACAAGATATTGCCAATTCTTGGCCGAGTAGCATCGATGATAGCGTAGCAAGAGCAGACTGGGGGTGGCAACACGAATACGATTTGGACAGTATGACACAGGCTATGTTGGAAAATTTAAAAAATAAAAAATAGTAGTTGTTTTTTTTTAGATGAAAAACAATGCTATGGATTAAAAAAAACGGTTGATTTTCAATAAATCAACCGTTTTTTTGTTTGTATTAAAATCCTCTTGCTTTTAGAGGGATTTTTGTAGCATCTCTTGTTATTAAATGATTGCCTTCTGAGACAGCAACTGTATGTCCGATTACTGATAGGTTGGGATTTCCCTTTATTTTGTCGTAGTCTTCCATTGCGATGGTAAATAGCAATTCGTAATCTTCGCCACCGTTGATGGCAATGGTAGTAGTGTTGAGATTAAATTCCTCGCATACATTATAAACTTGTGGGTCGATAGGCAGTTTTTCTTCGTACAGCGTACAACCAACAGACGATCGCATACTCAGATGCATAATCGCTGCTGCCAAACCATCGTTGACCAACGTCATTGCGGTAGGTTTTACCTCTAATTTGTCTAAAATATCTTTGATGTCAGTACGAGCCTCTGGTTTCAACTGACGTTCGATGATGTAATTATAATTGTCTAAATCGGGTTGATTGTTCGGATTGACCAAATACACTTGCTTCTCACGTTCCAAAACTTGTAGCCCCATATAGGCAGCACCGATGTCGCCAGAAAGCACGAGTAATTGATTTTCTTTGGCAGTATTTCTCCCTACAAACGCATCTTTTTTTACCTCTCCAAAAACGCTTGAAGAAATAATCAATCCCTTTTGACTTGATGTCAATTGGTTGTAAATTAAGTCTATTTTGTAAAACGAACTTGCCAAACGTACTCCTTCGTAAAACTCTTCGATAGCCTCTAAAGAAAAGCGGTTAGAAAGAGCCAATTGAATAGAAATTTGAGCAGGAACGGCGTGCATAGCACTGATGTTTGAGATACTCGCTACAACGGTTTTGTAGCCCAAGTGTTTCAAAGGTGCGTACGACAAATCAAAATGTACACCTTCTACCCAAAGCAATCCAGAAGTAACTGTTTTTTTTGTTTTATAATCGAGAATCGATGCATCATCTCCTTGAGCTACTAAGGTAGATTTGTTTTGCACCGGAAAACTATTTTGAATCTGTTGTGCAAGTGATACACTGCCTATTTGTTCTATTGATGTTTTTTGTGAAGGGTGACTGTCTAACATTTTAAAGGAAAATTTCTATGAAAGGCAAATTTACATTAATTTTTTATGGTTTTACCAATATAATTAAGAAACAATTTGTGTTTTTAATCTAAGGTAAGAGTTTTTTACCACATAACACACAGTAGAAACATAGAAATAATCCGTTGTGCATTATGAAATAAATAAAAAAGTTGTTTATTTAGCTGAAAATTAGTATATTTAGTTCGCTAAAACAAATCAAAAATGAACATCTTAGGATAAATCGAAGATTCAACGAAGTTAAATATACGAAAGAATTTTAGAAGTTTTAAAAAAGTTTTTTCCTCATCAGGTTTTCCCTCATCAAAGGCGAAAGCCAAAAATGAGTGATTTAGAACTTGTGAGTTTGAATTTAACGGCTGAATATTTAAGTATTGATAGTGAAATGTAGCTGTTTAGAAAACCACCTAATTCTTTGAGAAACAAAATAGAAAGGAGTGTTTACAACAAAAGAAAATAGAATTTTTTTATCATATAAATCCATTATTTTGGGTATAAATTACACATTATCTGTTCTGTAGAAGAAATTATTCAAAATCGTTTAGCGGTTTTAAAACACGAATTATCAGTAAAATAACTGCTTTAACCTTAATTCAATACATTAACAAATTTGTATTAAAAAAGGAAATAAATAAAATTAAAGCAAGTATAATTTAAAATGCACAATAGATAATTGTAGATTGCTTTTATTTGAAAGTTTATTTAAAACAATCTTATAAAACGCTATTTTTATTATATTTGCTTTTGCAAAAAAATTAAACATGGGATTGGTTTCGGCAAAAGAAATTTCTAAAGCGTTGAAAATAGACAAGTTAGGTTTTGTTGGTACATTCACCAGTTGGTGTATGATGCAGGCTTTGCAGATTTCTAAAGTGAATAAAGTGTATGATAGAAACAAACATCTGAGTGATTTGGAGTTTCTGGATGCAATTTTAAACGAATTTAAAGTAGAATTTGAAATCGATTTGGAGGAATTGAAAAGATTGCCTTCCAATGGTGCGTATATTACCATTTCCAACCATCCTTTGGGTGGAATCGACGGGATTTTATTGCTAAAATTGATGCGAGAAATCAATCCAAATTACAAAATTATCGCCAATTTTCTCTTGCATAGAATCGAGCCGTTGAGACCTTATATTATGCCTGTAAATCCTTTTGAAAATCACAAAGATGCAAAATCGAGTGTGTTGGGTATCAAACAAACTCTGCAACATCTGAAAGACGGTTTTCCCTTGGGAATTTTCCCTGCGGGTGAGGTGTCTAACTGCGAAGAAGACGGTAAAATCGTGGACAAACCGTGGGAAGAAGGTGCTATTAAGGTGATTAAGAAAGCAGAAGTGCCTGTGGTTCCGATTTATTTTCATGCTCAAAATAGCAAATTGTTTTACGCATTGGCAAAGTTGAGCCCTACGCTTCAAACGGCAAAACTACCTTCGGAATTGTTTAGCCAAAAAGGAAGAGTAATCCGTGTGCGTATCGGTAAGCCTATTTCGGTAAAAGAACAAAAAGAAATCGAATCTATCGAAGATTTCGGCAATTTTTTGCGTCAAAAAACCTATCTTTTGGCAAATACTACCGCGGACGACAAAAAAACTTATATCAAAATCCCTTCGTTGAAATTGTCTCAACGACCACCAGCAGAAATCGAAAGTCCTGTGCATGAAAATCTGATTTTGCAGGAAATCGAGCAGTTGCGAAAAGGCAATGAACGCCTCTTACAAAGTAAAAATTACGAGGTGTTTTTGGCAGAGTCTTCTCAAATTCCTCATATCATGAAAGAAATCGGTCGATTGAGAGAAATTACTTTCCGTGCTGTGGGCGAGGGTACCAACAATTCTATCGACTTGGACAAATATGATGAACATTATCATCATATGTTTCTTTGGGACGACGATGCCAAATGTATCGCCGGTGCCTATCGTATGGGATTGGGTAAACGAATTTATCCAAAACATGGAATACAAGGGTTTTACCTCACTGAGTTGTTTACATTCGACCCAGAGGTCTATACTATGCTCGAACATTCTATCGAGATGGGGCGTGCCTTTATCGTAGGCGAATACCAGCAAAAGCTGATGCCTTTGTTCTTGCTTTGGAAAGGAATCGTACACACGACGCTGAGGTATCCAGAACACAAATATTTGATTGGCGGAGTGAGTATCAGCAATCAGTTTACCGATTTTAGTAAATCGTTGATGATTGAGTTTATGAAATCGCATTTTTACGACCCATTTGTGGCACAATTTGTAAAAGCGAAAAAAGAATACAAAGTAAAACTCAAAGATGCAGACAAAGACTTTGTGTTTAATGTAGCCGAGGCAGATTTGAATAAATTTGACAAGCTCATCGAAGAGGTAGAACCAGGAGGATTGCGATTGCCAGTTTTGATAAAAAAATACATCAAGCAAAACGCTCGTGTGATAGGGTTTAATGTCGATCCGTTGTTTAACAATGCTATTGATGGTCTTATGTACATTCGCATAGACGATTTGCCAGAAGATACCGTAAGACCTGTGATGGAAGAGCTGCAAAAACAAATGGAAATGAACCCAAATAGCGAGTTGTTTCAATAATATTAGGAAAAACTATTTCACTATATAACAATAAAACTTTTACTAATTTTGCACCATGGCAAAACAAGAAGATATTTTTAAAAATGTAATTTCGCATGCAAAAGAGTATGGATATATTTTCCCATCAAGCGAAATTTACGACGGACTCAGTGCCGTATATGACTACGCTCAAAACGGAGTAGAGCTAAAGAAAAACATTCGTGAATATTGGTGGAAATCAATGGTGCAAATGCACGAAAACATTGTGGGTATAGACGCTGCAATTTTTATGCATCCCACCACTTGGAAAGCATCGGGGCATATCGATGCGTTCAACGACCCATTGATTGACAACAAAGATTCTAAAAAACGATACAGAGCCGATGTGTTGATTGAGGATTATTGCGAAAAATTGTATCAAAAAGCTCAAAAGGAAATCGAAAAAGCGAGAAATCGTTTTGGAGAAGCCTTTGACGAAGAGCAATTTGTGTCGACCAATCCTCGTGTGGTGGAATATCTTTCAAAAAAGAAAGAAATCCTCGAACGTATGGCAAAAGGTTTGGACAGTGGCGACCTTGCCGATGTAAAATTACTCATCGAAGAGTTGGGCATTGCCGACCCAGAAACAGGTTCTAAAAACTGGACAGATGTGCGTCAGTTCAACCTTATGTTTGCTACAAAACTCGGAGCGTCTGCCGATACAGCGATGGATTTGTATTTGCGTCCTGAAACCGCTCAAGGAATTTTTGTAAACTTCCTAAATGTACAAAAAACAGGAAGAATGAAAATACCGTTTGGAATTGCTCAAACAGGAAAAGCGTTTAGAAATGAGATTGTTGCAAGACAATTTATCTTCCGTATGCGTGAGTTTGAACAAATGGAAATGCAATTTTTTGTAAAACCAGGCGAAGAAATGAAGTGGTACGACTACTGGAAAGAAACGCGTCTAAAATGGCATCTTTCTTTGGGAATGGGTAGAGAAAACTACCGTTTCCACGACCACGAAAAATTGGCTCACTATGCCAATGCAGCAGCCGATATTGAGTTCAACTTCCCATTCGGATTCAAAGAATTGGAAGGAATCCACTCGCGTACCGATTTCGATTTGAAAGCACACGAGCAACATTCGGGTAAAAAATTACAATTCTTTGACAACGAAACCAATTCCTCTTATGTGCCGTATGTTGTTGAAACTTCGGTAGGATTGGATCGTATGTTTTTGGCAGTATTTTCAAAAGCCTTGCAAGAAGAGACTTTGGAAGACGGTTCTACACGCACCGTTTTGAAATTGCCATCGGTTTTGGCACCAACCAAAGCAGCGGTATTGCCATTGGTAAAAAAAGACGGATTGCCAGAAGTAGCCAGAGAAATCATCGAAGATTTGAAATGGGATTTCAATGTGGCTTATGACGAAAAAGATGCTGTAGGTCGTCGTTACCGTCGTCAAGATGCATTGGGTACTCCATTCTGTATCACGGTAGATCACCAAACTTTGGAAGACAAAACGGTAACCATCCGCCACAGAGATACGATGCAACAAGAAAGAGTAGCGATTTCAGATTTGAGAAACATTATCAACGATGAGGTTTCTATGAGAAATTGGTTACAGAAAATGAAATAATACACCTTTGGTGTTTGTATGTTAGCCACTAATTACACGAATTAACTCAAATTATATAATTTTGAAAATTCGTGAAATTCGTGGCTAATTAAATTTAAACTATGAAAAACCTCAGACAACTTTTATTCCTTGTTATTATTTGCATCAGCCTATTTTTCAGCTGTGCAAAACGCGGTTATATCACAGGTGGACCTCAAGACACCCTGCCACCCGTATTATTGAAAGCTATTCCTGAAAATTTTTCAACTCAATTCAACGAAAAAACAATCAAATTGTCGTTTGATGAATATGTAAAACTAAACAATGTCAATCAACAATTGATTATTTCGCCTCCAATGGAGCAAATGCCCGAACTTTCCCCTATGGGATTGGCAAATAAAACGGTAACGATCAAGTTGAAAGACAGTCTGAAATCCAATACCACCTATTCTTTTAACTTTGGAAATAGCATCGTGGACAACAATGAAGGCAATGCTTTTGAAGCGTTTAAATATGTGTTTTCTACAGGCAAATTTATCGATTCTTTGCAAGTAAATGTACAATTGCGAGATGCTTTCGAACCTACGCTCAATCAGGGGGTAAAAGTGATGTTGTACGAAGCCGAAAATTTTAAAGATTCGTTGATTTTCAAGAAAAAGCCGTATTATGTAGCTCACGCAGCCAAAGGACAAACTTCGGCAACTTTAGAAAATATCAAAGCAGGTGAATATGTGCTTTTTGCACTGACAGACGATAATAACAACTATACTTTTCAACCCAAATTGGAAAAAATAGCATTTTTGTCTCATTCGATTAGCGTACCAACAGATTCTATTTTTGTACTAACGCTTTTCAAAGAGCAACCACAAAACAACATTTCTCGTCCGTCGATGTTGTCAAAAAACAAATGGTTGGTGCCGTTTGAGGGAGAATATAAAAATATTACCATTGAGGTTTCTGATTTTGAAAAGAAAATACCGTCGGCTTTTTACAAAGTAGCAGATAAAGATTCGTTGCATGTATTTATGCCAGAAATAGCGAAAGATTCGTTGAAATTTTCGTTTACCAATGGCGATTATACAAAAGAATATGTGCTAAAACCTCGAAATGTAAAGACTATCGATACGCTAAATGTTTCTTTCAGAACAGGAAGTGTATTGCATTTTAGGGATAGTTTGCAAATAAGCAGTACCACACCCATTGTGCAATTTGACAAGGAAAAAATCCAACTGACAGACGATAAAGAAAACGAAACAATTTTCGATATTGTTCAAGATAAATTGAAGAACATTTTGTATTTGATTTTTGACAAAAAAGAAAATACTTCTTACAAATTGCAACTTTATCCTGGAGCAGTAACCGATTTGTTTCAAAAGTCAAACGATTCGTTGCGTTGGGAAGGAAAGACAACTTCGTATGCAGATTATGCCAATCTTACAGTAACAGTCGAGCATACTGAAGAAGTCCCTTTGATATTTGAATTGCTCAACGATAAAAACAAAGTCGTACAAAAACAAATCGTTCCCGAAAACAAGCAATTGGTTTTCCAACGATTAGAACCAGGAAAATACCAAGCTCGAGTAATCATCGATGCCAACGTCAATGGCAAGTGGGATTCAGGAAATTATTTAGAAAAACGCCAATCCGAAACCATCGTCAATCTCCCAGTCATTTGGGACGCAAGAGCTAATTGGGAATTGAATGAAACGGTGAGGGTGGGAGATTAAATTTTGTATAATGTAAATTGAAAAAATGTATAATGTTTTTTTACAACAATTTAATATTATACTAAAAAAATAATTATTTGGAATGATAAACTAAATTCTATAATAAATCGTTCAAATACAAAAAAGAAGAACATTATACAATCTACAACAATACAATTTACAGTTAAAAGATACCCCATGCCCCAAATCATCATACATACAGACGGTTCGTCACGCGGCAATCCAGGTCCGGGTGGATTTGGTGTGGTTTTACAACAGGTAGGAACCCAGCGTCAAAAGGAAATCGCACAGGGCTATCGATACACGACCAACAATCGCATGGAATTATTGGCGGTAATTGTAGGTTTGGAAGCTTTGAAAATAGAGAATTGTGATGTTTTGGTAGTTTCTGATTCTAAGTATGTAGTAGATGCCATCAATCAGCATTGGATTGTAGGTTGGCAAAAAAAAGGATTTAAAGGAGTGAAAAATCCCGATTTATGGCAGCGCTTTTTACAGGTGTATCGCAAACATAAGGTTCAATTTCAGTGGATCAAGGGACACAACAATCATCCGTTGAACGAACGCTGTGATTTTCTTGCAGTAAATGCGTCCAAACAAGAAAACTTATTGATAGACGAAGGATACGAACAACAAAATTTATTTGATATATAATATGAAGACATTTGACCCAAAAGAATTAAACCCAATGCAAGTGCAAAACTATTTGCAATCTGCCATAGGGCCAAGACCCATCGCATTAGCAAGTACAATCGATGCAAATGGCAATCACAATTTATCACCGTTTAGCTTTTTTAATATTTTTAGTTCCAATCCACCTGTGTTGATTTTCTCTCCAGCACGTAGAGTGAGAAACAGTACCACAAAGCATACTTTAGAAAATGTAAAAGAAATCAAAGAAGTGGTAATCAATGTGGTAAATTATGATATTGTACAGCAAACCTCTTTGTCATCTACAGAATATGGAGACGGAGTAGATGAGTTTGTAAAAGCAGGATTTACAAAAGTTGCCTCAGAAAACATTCGACCAATGCGAGTAAAAGAAAGCCCTGTGCAATTGGAATGTATCGTGAAAGATGTAGTAGCATTGGGCGATCAAGGAGGAGCAGGAAATTTGGTGATTTGTGAAGTAGTAAAGTTTCATATCAACGAAGATATTTTAGACGAAAACGGAGTAATTGATACCAAAAAAATCGATTTAGTAGCTCGTATGGGAGGTAACTGGTACACTCGAGCGATTGACGGAATGTTTGAAGTAGAAAAACCATTGGTAACGTTGGGGGTGGGGGTAGATGCCTTGCCTCAGTCGGTAGTTGCACAAGGATTTTTTACAGGAAATGAGTTGGGGATTTTAGGAAACATTGAAATAATTCCAACACAAGAAGAAGTAGAAGACTACAAATTGTCAAATGATACGATTCAGCAATGGTTAAATGACAAAAACACAAAAGAAATTTGTATGTTTGCGAAAGAATGTATCAAGAAAGGGCAAGTAGATCAGGCTTGGAAAGCAGTTTTATGTGCTGCTACTATTCAATAAATTTAAAGAAGGAAACATGATAGAAATAAAAGAAATTTCAGCAGATGAAACCATCGATTTGAGGCATCTCGTGTTGAGAAATGATATGCCCCGAGAGGAGAGTGTGTTTGAAGGCGATTATGAAAAGGAAACCAAGCATTTTGGAGCTTTTGAAGACGGAAAATTGATAGGCGTAGTGTCGTATCACAAAAAAGATACAAACAATTATAAGGTAAACGATGTCTATCGATTGACAGGTTTGGCAATTGTAAAATCGCACCAAGGAAAAGGAATCGGAAGGGAATTGGTAGAAACGAGCTTACGTAAAGTAACAGCAAATAAAGCAGCGTTTATATGGTGTTTTGCAAGAGATTTTGCTGTCAAATTTTACGTAAAACTAGGTTTTTCGCTCAAAATACAAGAAGTGTTGATTCCTCATATTGGTTCACATCGAATTATGTTTAAATTTATTACAAAAGATGAATAAAAAATTATACCCCTTGATATGTTTTCTATTGATAGGGGTAAATTGTTTTCGCCCGTCGGCTGATGAGGTAAAACATCCAGAAATTGTTTATTTTGTACCTTGTCAAATACTTCAAACGGCAGGTGCAACCAAAAAGTTTTACGATACTTTTGGTCAACATACTTTTTGGAATTCTTTTCAAAATAGAGAAGAATTACTCGATTTTTTGACTAATGATATTGAAAAACATGGGTTTAAACGTTCAGATTTTTTGTATGACAAATTAATCGGTCATCATCAAAAATATCAACAATACATACCCTCACAGAGAGTCGCCGCTGATTTTGATTTTACTACTATATTTTTAAAAGCAACATTTTATCTAAATCACGGTCGTGTACATCCTAAAAAAATCATTTCAGATTGGGAAATTGATAAAAAGCGAACTATAGATTATCAATTGCCCTTTGATGCATTAAAAAATCATTCAGTCAAAGAAGCGTTACTTTCGCAAATACCTAAAAATAAATTTTACCAAGAATTGCAATCACAATGGGAGCAATCAAAAAATCCATTGGACAAGTTATTGCTAAATATGGAAAGAGCTCGTTGGATACCCGATGATTTGGGCGAATATTATGTTTGGGTAAATATTCCTGAAATGAAACTGAGATGGATAGAAAAAGGAGAAGTTTTATATACTCATCGTACCATCATTGGAAAAACAGATAGAAAAACTCCTGTGTTGAATTCGGCATTCAACAGTATAGTACTCAATCCCACTTGGACAGTACCGCCGACGATTTTAAAAAATGATGTCTTGCCAGCAGCTACCAATAATCGAAGCTATTTTGCAAATAGAAGAATAAAAATCTTAGATTCAAAGGGAAATGAAGTAGAGCCAGAAGATTGGAATCCAGAAAGGTACAAATCTTATAGATATGTACAAGAACCAGGTAAAAGCAATGCACTGGGAACGATAAAGTTTAATTTTCCCAACAATCATATGGTGTACTTGCATGATACCAACAATCGTTCGTTGTTTGCCAATGACAATAGAACGTTGAGTTCGGGTTGTGTACGCGTTGAACATCCTTTTGATTTGGCAACGTACATATTTAATACTGAAAATAAAAAAATATCAAAAGACGATATGATAGAAATCGTCGAATCAGAAAAGACCAAACATATTTCATTGAGTAAAAAAGTAAAAATCTATCAGACGTATTTTACAACGATTGTAGAAAACAATCAGTTGAAAAGTATTTCAGACCCTTATCAATGGGATGAGGCAATGATAAAGAGAATAAAAGCAAAGAAATAAAAAAACGAGGTGTATGCTACTGAAATACATCTCGTTTTTGTGTTTTAACCATAGTTTCAATTTTAACGTAATATCATACTTTTTAAAATATTTTAATAAATTGAAAGATGCAAGAGAAAAATAAAAATCTCCACCTTTTTTAAATAAAATTTTTTTATTTATTGTTGTAAGTTGTTGATAAATAAATGAATAAATTGTGTAGGTTTGTTCTTTTAGTTTAAAATAAATATAAATTGCTTATAAATCGAATATGTATGTTGAAAATAGTAGTAATAACATTTAATTTTGTATGATTTTTAAAGAAACTATTAACATTTCACTATGGCAAAATCTGCACTATTAAAGTCGTCTATCGGTAAGAAATACTGGATGGCGCTTACAGGTTTATTTTTATGCGTGTTTTTGATAGGTCACTTGGTAGGAAACCTACAATTGATTTACGCTTCAGACTTGCAGTTCAATCAGTACGCTCATTTCATGACTACGAATCCTGCGGTAAAAGTATTGTCTTATTTGACTTATTTTTCTATTTTATTCCACGCAGTTGATGGTATTTTATTGACCATCCAAAACAAAAAAGCTCGCCCTGTTGGTTATGCTAAAAACAATGCTGCTGCAAACAGTACTTGGCAATCGAGAAACATGGCGGTTTTAGGGACTTTGTTGTTGGTGTTTATCGTTACACACATGACAAATTTCTGGGCAAAAATGCATTTTTCTGAAATGCCTTTGCAAACGCAAGTATTGGCTACTCCTATGGGGGATGTAGAAATGTACAACACTACTTCTGGAAGTTTTATTGAAAAACAACAAGTAGAAATGGGAGGTTTGGAATTGAAAAATGGGAAAGAATTTTACATTCCAAATTCTGATTTGAAATTTGCTGAAGGGTACAAAGATTTGTACAAAATCACAGTAGATTTTTTCAAAAATCCTGTAAACAACATGGGATTGATTGCTACTATTTTGTATGTGCTTTCTATGGCTGTGTTGAGTTTTCACTTGTTGCACGGATTTAAAAGTGCCTTCCAATCTTTGGGATTGAACCATACGAAATACAACGGAATCATCAAATGTGCAGGTACTGCTTTCGCAATCATCGTACCTTTGTTGTTTGCAATTATTCCTGTATATATCCATTTTGTAAAATAATCTAAAGAAGACAGTATCATGAGTTTAGATAATAAAATACCACAAGGTCCTATTCATTCAAAATGGACTGATTATAAAAATCATATCAAATTGGTAAACCCTGCCAATAAGAGAAATATCGATGTAATCATCGTAGGTACAGGATTGGCTGGTGGTTCGGCTGCTGCTACTTTGGCAGAGTTGGGCTATAATGTAAAGGCTTTCTGCTACCAAGATTCTCCTCGTAGAGCACACTCTATTGCAGCTCAAGGGGGTATCAACGCCGCAAAAAACTACCAAGGTGATGGCGACTCTATCTACCGTTTGTTTTACGATACAGTAAAAGGAGGGGATTATAGAGCTCGTGAGGCAAATGTTCACCGCTTGGCTGAAGTTTCTGTAAACATTATCGACCAATGTGTGGCTCAAGGGGTGCCATTGGCAAGAGAATATGGTGGTTTGCTTGACAATCGTTCGTTTGGTGGTACGCAAGTATCTCGTACTTTCTACGCAAAAGGTCAAACAGGACAACAGTTGTTGTTGGGAGCTTACTCTGCAATGAACCGTCAAATTGGGCGTGGAAAAATCAAAATGTACAACCGTCACGAAATGCTTGATTTAGTAATCGTAAACGGTAAAGCTCGTGGTATCATCGCTCGTAACTTGGTAACTGGTGAAATTGAAAGACACTCTGCTCACGCAGTAGTCATCGCATCGGGTGGATACGGAAATGTATTCTTCCTTTCTACAAATGCGATGGGATCGAATGTAACTGCAGCTTGGAAAGCTCACAAAAGAGGTGCATACTTTGCCAACCCATGTTATACACAAATTCACCCAACTTGTATCCCTGTTACGGGAGACCATCAATCAAAATTGACTTTGATGTCAGAATCTTTGAGAAACGACGGTCGTATTTGGGTGCCTAAAAAATTGGAAGATGCTCAAGCAATCCGTGAGGGTAGATTGAAACCAACACAAATTGCAGAAGAAGATAGAGATTATTACTTAGAGCGTCGTTATCCTTCGTTTGGAAACTTGGTGCCTCGTGATGTGGCGTCTCGTGCAGCAAAAGAAAGATGTGATGCTGGTTTTGGTGTAAATGCTACAGGTGAGGCTGTATATTTGGATTTTGCTTCGGCTATCGAAAGATACGGTAAAGAACAAGCGAGAATTTTACACCTAAACGAAAACGATAAAAAATTGGTGTACGATTTAGGTAAGAAAATCGTAGAAAATAAATACGGAAACCTTTTCCAAATGTATGAGAAAATCGTTGACGAAGATCCGTATGTTACACCAATGATGATTTATCCGGCGGTACACTATACAATGGGTGGTGTATGGGTAGATTACAACTTGATGACTACCGTAGAGGGATGTTACTGTATTGGAGAGGCCAACTTCTCAGACCACGGAGCTAACCGTTTGGGAGCTTCGGCGTTGATGCAAGGTTTGGCTGATGGATATTTCGTATTGCCATACACTATTGGTGATTATTTGGCAGATGACATCCGTACAGGAGCGATTTCTACAGATTTACCAGAGTTTGAAGAAGCTGAAAACAATGTACGCAAAATGATCGACCACTTGATGAACAACAAGGGTACGCATTCTGTAGATTACTTCCACAAAAAATTAGGGAAAATCATGTGGAACAAAGTGGGTATGGCGAGAAACGCAAAAGGTCTTACTGAGGCCATGGACGAAATCGCTGCATTGAGAGCCGAATTCTACAAAGATGTGAAAGTATCTGGAGTAGCAGAATCTTTCAACCAAGAGTTGGAAAAAGCATTGCGTTTGGCAGACTTCTTAGAATTAGGAGAATTGTTTGCAAAAGATGCATTGCACCGTGAAGAATCATGTGGTGGACACTTCCGCGAAGAACACCAAACTGAAGAAGGAGAAGCAAAACGCGACGACGAAAACTTCTCGTATGTAGCAGCTTGGGAATACACAGGAAATCCTCGTGAATCGATTCTTCACAAAGAAGCTCTTGAGTACGAAAACATCAAAATGGTAACTCGTAGTTATAAATAGTGCCATTTTGTCATTCCGAAGAAGGAGGAATCTTTTTTTTAAATAGATTCTTCACTTCGTTCTTTTCGATAGCTATCGAAACTCACTTGTTTTGAATGAAATATAGGAATGATAATTGGTAAATTGTTGAACGCTTTTATAAAGTCATTAGAAGGATAAAAAATCAATGACTTTTAGCTAAAACTAGAAAAAACATGAATCTTACATTAAAAATTTGGCGTCAAAAAAACGCAAAAGATAAAGGTCAGATGGTTGATTACAAAATCAGCGGAATCGAACCAGATATGTCGTTCTTGGAAATGCTCGATGTATTAAACAATGAATTAATCGAAAAAGGAGACGACCCAGTTGCATTTGACCACGACTGTCGTGAAGGTATCTGTGGTATGTGTTCGTTGTTTATCAACGGCGAAGCTCACGGACCAGACAGAGGGATCACTACTTGTCAGTTGCACATGCGTAAGTTTAAAGACGGAGACACGATTTATATCGAGCCATTTCGTGCAAAGGCTTTCCCTGTAATCAAAGACTTGGTAGTAGATCGTTCGTCTTTCGACCGTATCCAACACGCAGGAGGATTTATCTCGGTAAACACTTCTGGAAATACACAAGACGCAAACAACTTGCCTATCCGTAAAGAAAACGCAGACAAGGCGTTTGATGCAGCTACTTGTATCGGATGTGGTGCGTGTGTAGCTACTTGTAAAAACTCATCAGCTATGTTGTTCGTATCTGCAAAAGTTTCCCAATTTGCTTTGTTGCCACAAGGTCAAGTAGAAGCGGTAGAGCGTGTATTGAATATGGTAGAAGCTATGGACAACGAAGGTTTTGGTAACTGTACAAATACCGGAGCATGTGAAGTAGAATGTCCGAAAGGAATTTCTTTGGAAAACATCGCTCGTATGAACAGAGAATACTTAAAAGCAAGTTTGGTAAAATAATTTTTTCAAATAAAAATCCCATTACAAACCAAAGTAATGGGATTTTTTTATACCTTAGTCATAAGCAAAATTTAGGCTTATGAGAAAGATTGTCAAACATCCAATCTATTTATTGACTCTTGCCTATATTGCAGGAGTGGTGTGTTCGGAATTTATTTCAATTCCCTTTCCTTTTTACGGTTCTTTATTAGCACCTCTCATCTTGTTTTCTCTTTGGATTTACACTCGCTCGTCATCTTACAAATTGTATTCACTCAAGGCTTTTTTTACCCTTGTTAGTGTTTTAGTGACTTTTTTCGGATTGGGATTGGTTCATCGTGAAAACGAAAAACCTCAAGTAATCTCACATAAAGAATACCCTGTTCAGTCTCAATTTGTAATCACAGAAGTTATTAAACCAACCGCTCGGTATCATAGATATTACGCACATTTATTGAAAGAACAGCATCAACTATCTCACGGTTTTTTATTGAATATCCCTAAAGACGAACCGACTTTAGAAGATGGCGATGTGTGTATGAGTTTTTTTCGTTGGAATACACTTCCCAAAGCACGAGAACCCTATGGTTTTGATTATGCATTTTATTTGCATAAGCAAGATGTATTTGCCCAAGCGTATCTTTCCAAAGCTCCAACCAAAATCGGTGTCCAAAAATCATGGCATAGTACCGTCTCTTGTTTGCGAAACCAAATTGTAGAAAGTTTTAGTCCGTTTTTACAACACGACGAACAAAAACGATTGATTCAGAGTTTGCTGTTTGGTCAGCGGAAACACCTTTCTACCTTACTTGCCGATCAATACAAAAACGCAGGAGTAATGCACGTTTTGGCGGTTTCTGGTTTGCATGTTTTGGTCGTTTTTGGATTGATTTATCGTACGGTCGGTTGGGTTACACGTAATCGCAAAATTTTGTTTGTTATTAGTTCCGTTTTGTTGTTGCTATTTGCCTTTCTTTCGGGGCTGAGTGGTTCGGTCGTTCGAGCGGTGTTGATGTGTTTGCTCTATTTGTGGGCGATGTTGTGGCAGCGACAAGCCCAAAGTATGAATGTGCTTTTTACATCTGCTTTTTTGATTTTGTGGTTTTCTACCGATTATTTGTACAATATAGGCTTTCAGTTGAGTTATCTCGCTCTGCTGTCTATTTTGTATGTCTATCCTATGGTTAAACAATATTTTTATAGTAAAAATGTAGTGCTGAATTATTTTTATGGATTGATTGGAATTTCGTTGGTTGTACAATTGGGAGTAGCACCGTTGAGCATGTATTATTTTCATCAATTTTCATGGTTGTTTCTCATAGGGAATATTGTGATAGTGCCGATATCTATGTTGGTTTTGATAGTTTCTATTGTACAGATACCATTCAATTTTTTCGGAGGAATTATACCAGAATATATGGGAAAAATTACACGAATTTTGATTGATGTCAATCATCAATTTTTGCAATTTTTGACAAAAGATGAATGGGGATTGTCCAAAGATATTTATATTGAAATATGGGAATTGATTGCATTATTCATCGGATTGTTTTTAGTGATTTCGTATGTGAAATATAGGGAGGAAATATATTTTTATAGTTCGCTTTTGTTGATCGTTTTATTTGGGTTTCTTTCGGTTTATTACAGGTTAAACGAACGCAGTACTACTTATATCTTAAATAGAGCACAACAGTTGGAAATCGTATATTCAACCCAAAAATCGATTGTTTCGTTTTATACAGGAAAAAATATTCCTCATTATCCTTATTGGAAAAATAAAACTGTTGACTACTTTCCAATAAAAAACTATGTTGATTATCAGGATAAATATCTCATTATTGACAGTCTTTCAGTGATTCCAAAAAACACAAAAGTAGATTATATCCTATTGCATCAACAACCAAAAATTCATTTGGAAGAGTTGCTAAAAAACAACCTTCAACCCAAGAAAATCATTATTTCGAGTAATAATCCAACTTGGAAAGTAGAGCAGTGGAAAACATTTTTAGACAAACATCAAATGGAATACATTGATTTGGGCGAAATAGGGTACTGGGAAGTGGAGTGAGAGTTAAACATATTTGTTGTGATTTTACAACAATACTAATAATTACTAAACAGATGAAAAAAATCTTACTGTTTTTTATCGCAGTTATCGGGATGATAGCGTGTCGTAGTGATGATGACAACGAGTAAAATATAGAGTTTTCTTCTTATGAGGATTACTATAATGTATATGGACCTTCGGAAAAGTTACAATCGTTTCACATTAAATCCCAGGAGGATTTAGAACAAATGGCTAATTTCGAAAACACACGGTCAGGAATCACTATAACTCCTGTTGATTTTGAAACCGAAGACCTTATTTATGTTATTGACACGGAAAAACCTCATACGACATATAAATTAAAAACTGTTTCTGTTGTAGAATTTAGCAATAGAATTGAAATAAAAGTAAAGTCAGAACAACAGAATGAAGGAGGAGGTTTAAATATAAATGTAAGACCTTATACAGTAATAAAAAATCCTAAAACCAACAAAGCCATTGTATGTAAGTATGTGAAATAAGAAATACAAGACAGTTTTTTAAGTAGAAATTTTAATAAAATATTTTGTTTATAATATACTTTTTTATAATTTTACCTAACATATTAAAAAAAAATGCTTATGAGA
Source organism: Capnocytophaga sp. ARDL2 (assembly GCF_041530365.1). Classification (NCBI taxonomy): domain Bacteria; kingdom Pseudomonadati; phylum Bacteroidota; class Flavobacteriia; order Flavobacteriales; family Flavobacteriaceae; genus Capnocytophaga; species Capnocytophaga sp. ARDL2. The sequence goes on along the minus strand of NZ_CP168034.1, from coordinate 253,603 downwards.
AAGGAATGTAACTAACTTCAAACACACCAAATTACAATATTTTACTCATGTTTGTTTACTAAATAGTTTAACTTAAAATTACTAAACAGATGAAAAAAATCTTACTGTTTTTTATCGCAACTATCGGAATGATAGCGTGTGGTAGTGATAACAACTCTTCTGTTGAAGAACAGACTGTAGCGTTTGAGACATTTACTGCAAATGTAAAAATAATTGCTTTACATTATTGTTCAGATTTTCCTGTGATTGAATTAATAGATGCTGAAACCGAAGACCATACATTAAAAAGTTTTGCTGTGACAAATTTACCAGAAGAGTATCAAATTTTAAATAATACTATACAAATCTCTTATCATTTTGAAAAAATCAGAGTACCTGCTTGTCCTACTAGGGATATTAGTTACAGATTTATTACAATTGACGAAATACATTGAACTTTAAAAATTTGAGATATGAAAATCAATACACAGACAGTTTTTTAAGTAGAAATTTTAATAAAATATTTTGTTTATAATATACTTTTTTATAATTTTACCTAACATATTAAAAAAAAATGCTTATGAGAAAGGAATGTAACTAACTTCAAACACACCAAATTACAATATTTTACTCATGTTTGTTTACTAAATTGTTTAACTTAAAATTACTAAACAGATGAAAAAAATCTTACTGTTTTTTATCGCAACTATCGGAATGATAGCGTGTGGTAGTGAAGAAGTCCTTGAAAATGAAGTTTTAAATGGAAATTGGAGATTAAACACTATTGTAAATTTAGAGAACAATCAGAGTAGATTTCCTAAAAACTCAAGCGGTGAAGAAGAAGAAAGTGATCTCTATCAAATTCATTTTATTTCGCCTTCTTCTTTTAAAGGTAAAACAATGGCAAATACATTTGAAGGTGTTTACTCTAAAAATAATAATTCTATAAATTTTGAAATTAATAGAATTTCTGAGGTTTTAGATCCTTCAGAAAGTGACTCTTATTTTTTTCAAAATTCAATAGAAAACACATCTTCCTATGAAATTTCAAATAACCAATTAAAATTGTTTACTTCAGACCATTGTTTAGTATTTAATGTGATACAACTATGAAAAAGGTGTTATCTTTAATCTTTAGTCTTGTTTGTTTAGCCACATATGCACAACAAATTAATAATATTCCGTCAAATAAATTTCAATTGTTTGATATTCAAAAGGGGGTACCTACTTATAAATTATCTGCTTTAGATATGGTAAAAATTAATGAAGAAGATGAATTAGATAAAGTTCATAATTTCCCCCCGAGATTTGGATACAAACAAGAAGTTAATTTATCCATAGAAAATAATGGTAAATGGATTGATTTAAATAATGGTGATAAAATATGGATTTTAAAAATAACAGGTGAGAATATTTTGTCTATAAATCTCCTATTTGATAATTTTTGGATTCCTGATGGGGGAGAACTATATATATACAATGAAGATAGATCTAAAGTTAGTTTAATGAATTTTTCGAATAATAAAGGGCTACAATTTTCTCGTAGAGGAAATGCGTCTGATATTATTTATGGTAAATCTATTTATCTTGAGTATTATAAACCTAAAGGAACATTAACTCCAAATTTATCAATAAAATATATTGTACAAGGTTACCGATATATAGAGCAACTTTATAGCGAACATTTCAATTCATCGGGAGACTGTCAAGTTAATATCAACTGTCCAGAAGGAAATAATTGGCAACAAGAAAAAAATGCAATTGCAATGATTATTGTAAATGGGCATAGATACTGTACAGGTGCTTTAATAAAAAGTTTAGGAAACAATAGAAAGTTATTTTTAACAGCAGATCATTGTTTAGGAGGATGGGCTAATAATGTTAAATATGATGCTCAAAGTAATAATATTCTAGATTATTGGACTTTTTGGTGGAATTATGAGTCTCCTACATGCCAAAACACTAATTCTATATCAAACTATATACATACATCAGGTGCCAAAGTTTTAGCTAACAATAATTTAACCGATTTTGCTTTGCTGGAATTAGACGAAGATCCTGCTGATAAAACTTGTAAGATTTATTATTTAGGTTGGGATAGACAAAACCCTACTGTTGGAGGGGTTGGTATCCATCACCCCGCAGGAGATGTCAAAAAAATTTCTACATATAACATTATACCTCAAAGTGTTAACAATAACAATTTCCATAGAATATACTGGTCTCAAACACAGAATGGGCATAGTGTTACAGAAGGTGGCTCATCAGGCTCTCCTCTTTTAAATAACAATAAAAGAATTATAGGACAGCTATACGGTGGTAATCATATTAATTGTGTAAATCCTTCTCAGGATAATGGTGATTATGGAAAATTTAGTGTTTCATGGAGTTCAGGAAATTCATCCTCAAGAAGACTGAAGGATTGGTTAGATCCGAATAATACCAATCTCCTATATACTAATGGAGAATCATTAAATTGTCCATCTGACCTTGTAATCAAAGACAACTCAACCGATACAGGTGCTGAACCCAATGATGTGCAATACTTTTGGGAAAGCCCTGACATTTGGATAAGAAACTACAATGATAGTAGCAATGAACATCAGAATCCCATCTACAAATCAAACAATCTTCCAAACTTTATCAAAGTTCGTGTAAAAAACAATGGAGGTGTTGCTTCTACCGGATATGAAAAACTAAAAATCTATTGGGCAAAGGCGTCAACGGCACTGTCTTACCCTAACCCTTGGCATGGTGGTATCTATCAAGAAGGAAATACCAACCTAAATGCACTAATGGGTAGTCCGTTAGATTCTATTTACATCCCTATTTTACAACCAAACGAAGAAACAATCCTTACCGTTCCATGGGTAGTGCCAAATCCTTATGTTTATATTCCAGAGACGAATAATCAAAACGATCGTTGGCATTTCTGCTTATTGGCTCGTATAGAAGCTGATAACGATCCTATGTACACTACAGAAACTACAGATTTGGCTACTAATGTGAGAAATAATAACAACATTGCTCAGAAAAATGTAACTGTTAGCCAGTTTTCAAATTTCCTTTATGGTGGTGCGATTGCTGTAGGTAATCACTTCAATATTTCAAGAACATTCAATCTTGTATTCAAAAGCATAAAAACAAACGACAAATACCTATCAGACGAAGCAGAAGTACACATAGAATTGAGTGATGTTGTTTTTAATGCATGGAAAAATGGTGGGTTCCAAAGTGAAGACGTTCGCTTAGGTAGAAAACCTAAAACCATAGTGCTAATGTCTGAAAATGCAAAGCTCAAAAATCTTCAATTTGCTCCAAATAAAGTGGGGGCTATAGCAGTAAATATTCACTTCCTTACACAAGCAGTAAGTCAAGAATCTTATACACTTCTAGTAAAACAAACGGATGAAAACGATAAAATAGTGGGTGGAGAAACATTCAATATTTCTCGTAGTCCGAGAGATTTGTTTTACGCACAAGCAGATGATAAAGAAGTAAACAAAAACGAAACAGTTGTTTTATCTGCTGAGGATATCAACGAAACTGCTATTTATAATTGGTACGATAGCGAGGGGAACTTGGTACACGAAGGAGCAAACTTTGAAACTTCTGTAGATATAGCTAAAACGTACAAATTAGAGATTATTGCAACAATAGATGGATACAAAGATTACAAAGATGTAGAGGTTTCTTTGAAATCAGACCATATCGTTACAGTTTATCCAAATCCTTTAGCTACACATGCTAATATTTCATACAAGATAAACAATGCAACGAATGCATATTTATCAATTACCGGAGTATATGGAAGTAATGTAGCTAATAATTATATTTTAGATATCAATCAAAATAATATTACGATAGACATGAGTTCTTATCCAGCAGGTATCTATACCGTTTCACTGATTGCCAATGGCTCGGTAGTAGACCAAATGAGTATTATAAAACAATAATATTTAACAGGAAAGAATTTTTGTAATTTAGGTGTATATTTAGGTTGCCGTGAGGCAACCTAAATTTTTTAGTATGTGGCTTTGAAGTAAATTTTTGCAACATGTGTTGATTAAATCCTTTATTCGTCGCATATTTGCGGTCAATAAAACTCATTTTAGACAAACTTTTTATCTTTACATTCAAAATCTCTTTTTGAAGGATGAAAACAACAGATCTAATAATCCACAACTTATTTGTACAAATAATCCCTATGACCGTTGATGAGTATAAAATTGTAACGATTTATTACCACTATACCAAAAGTGAGTTCGGACAAATTTTAATTGCTTCAACCGATAAAGGTGTGTGTTTTTTGGGAATTGAAAACGAAAATAATCAAGCGTTTGATGAATTGAAAAAACTTTTTTCAAAGGCAACTTTTATCCTAAAAACAGATGAATTTCAACAAAAAGCATTGGAGATTTTTCAAATAAAATCAAAAGCGATTGAGTCAATACAACTTCACATAAAAGGTACAGATTTTCAACTAAAAGTATGGGAAAGTCTATTGAAAATTCCTTTTGGGCAGGTCTCGACTTACGGCAAAATCGCTGCTGGCATCAATGGTTCCAAAGCTTTCAGAGCTGTAGGTACTGCCATAGGTAGCAATCCTGTAAGTATTATCATTCCCTGTCATCGCGTAATACAATCTTCTGGAAAATTGGGTGGTTTTCTGTGGGGAACGGATGTGAAAAAGAAATTGTTAGAATGGGAAAAATAACAAAAGAGGCTTTCGCCTCTTTCCTTATTTCACTCTAAATCTCAGTCCTGTGTAAAACATACGACCAAAGATTGGTTTATAAACAATGGAGCTATCAAATTCGTTTCCAAATGGATTGTCTGCTCCTAGCAATACACGGTGCTGGTGTGTGTCGGTTAGGTTTTCTACTCCAAGATACACCTCAAATCGGTTGTTGAATATCTTCGTTATTTGTGCATTTATTGTTGTAAACGCGTCTGCATACGCCCCCAATTGATTGGCTACAGAATTATCACCAGTGTATGGCAATCGCTGTCTGCCTGTGCGATTGTAGGTAATATCAAATTTCCAACTTCCTCCTGTTTCGGTTTCATGGGTTTGATATTCCAAATTGGCAAAAAAGCGCTGTTGTGCTTGTAATGGTTTTTGCATCAAGCCTGTTTTATAGTTTGTTTTTACTTCAAAGTGTTTGTATGCTGTGCGTAAATTTAGGTGAGGAATGATGTTTTGATTCCACTCGATTTGCAATGAATTGGCATACGATTTTCCGTTTAAATTATAGAAGTGAATGTTTCTTGCCGATTGGTCGAGATCTACTACAACTTGGTTTATAAAATTTGTTTTATAGTAGTCTATTACTAGCTGTCCTTCTTTGTCTGAGATGTAAAATTTTTGAGAAAAACTAGCTCCGTAGTTCCATGCAATTTCAGGGTTTAATCCATACGGTTTGTTTTCAGAAGAATGAATGTGTACCGTACGACTACTTGCCAATAAATGCTGGTTTTCGGCTATGATATTAGCAATTCGCTTTCCTCTTCCTGCCGATGCTTTGATAGTAGCATCTTTCCAAGGATTGTATCTTGCATGCAAACGAGGCGTTACAAAAAAGTCCAATTGGTTGGAATAATCTGCTCGTAAACCTGCTATTAATGAAAAATTATCTAAATTGTCGTAAGTATATTCAAAATATCCACCAATCGAGCGGTCGGTACGGTCGAAATTGTGGTTGGAATAATTGAACAAATTTTCTGAATAATCGTCATACATAAACGAAAGTCCTGTTGAAAACTTGTTTTTAGTGTTTTGGATAATCGACTGAAATACCAAATTTGAATACACCGAACGATGGGTTATGTCAAACAAATTGTTTCCGAAATACGAATTTTGCTGATGAAAACTAAATGAATTTTGCCATCCGATTGATTGAAACGGCATATCTGGAAAAACATATCCAATTTTTGATGAGGTATCAAACTTTTTGGTATTGATTTCTGCACCCCAAAGTCCCGCAGGATTTTTTGGGTCGTAGCTTAGATCTCCTGTTTGTTTTTCGTCAATAAGTCCTCGAACAGAAAGAAAACCAACGAATCCTTTATCGTTATTGGTATATTGCCAACGGTTCATAATATTTACTTGCGAACCTAATGGATTGTCAAGAAAACCGTCTTTGTTCATATCGTTTTTCTTTACACGCATATTTCCGTGAGTAAAAAGAGAAGTACTCCATTTGGGAGAAAACCTTTCATTGATATGAGCATTTAATTCATAACGACTGTCGGTAGAACCATAAAGATTTAGAAAAAAAGGGTCATCATTGGACGGTTTTAATAATTCGTAATTAATTTGTCCAGAAATAGACTCGAAACCATTGGTTACACTCCCTGCCCCCTTGGTTACCTGAATACTTTCTACCCATGTGCCAGGTATAAAAGACAAACCATAGGCTTGAGAAGCACCACGCACCGCAGGAATGTTTTCCTCAGCAATCAGAATGTACGGACTTGTAAGCCCCAACATACGGATTTGTTTATTGCCAGAAACCGCATCAGAGAAGTTCACATCAATCGAAGGGTTGGTTTCAAAAGATTCCGCTAGATTACAACAAGCAGCTTTCAACAACTCTTTTGAAGTCATCGTGTGCGTATTGTGAGCGTCTTTGCTGCTCCTGTGAGTGGATTTTCTTTCTTTATTGATAAAAATAGTAGCTAAATCCTCTGTTGGAGTCAATTTATAAACAGCAAACGAAGGATTTTCGATTTGAAAAACATAAGTTTCATACCCTTCGGAATAGATGCTCAATTCTTGGTTTTTGATAAATTCGATAGAAAAGTTACCTGACTCATCAGTTTCTGTATCAATATCATATTCAGAATAGCTGATGATTGCTCTAGCAACAGGTTGATTGAATGCGTCGAGTACGCGACCCGTAAAATTGTTTTTTTCTTGTGCATATACTGCCGATGAAGCAGTAAGTGCTAATGTCAATAGTTGCTTTGTATATGTGTTCATTCTTTTTTATTAAAATTATTACGTTTGATTTTTTGTTTTATCGCCTAACGGACGGAGTAGATTTTTTTGTTTGTTGCAAAACTACACGAGTATTTCAACGAGGCTGTCCAAAAAGTCAATTTTTTAAATAATTTGTCATTTTTACGAAAGGAAAAAAAACTCAAAATCAACAAGATAAAAAGATTCTTCCTTCGTCAGAATGACAGAAATCTTACTTTTCGAACAGCTTTTTTCTTTGTGTAAAGAATAAAAAAGTGATTTTATCACGAACAAATAGTTTTCTTACTCACAACAGTCTATGTTTTTCCTGTAGAATATGAAATCATTCAACAGGCTGAACTCCTAAAGCGAAGTGTTTCTGTTTTATAATGGTAAAAAAACTATGTCTCTATCTGGCAAAAAAATATTTTTTTTCTGTGAAAATCTGTGTAATCTGCGAGAGAAAAATTAAGCGTAAAGCAAATATTGATGATACAATTTATACAGAGGTGGAGCATTGCTCCAGATACTGTAAGCAAAATAAGTGTTGGGAATCTGCAATTGAGATTCCATAAAAAGAGCAGGTTTCCAATCGGAAAAGGATTGTTCTATAAAATAAGGGATTTGTATATTTAGTTGATATACAATGGTGTAGTCGGTAGATTGTTTGAGTATTTCATCTACACAACACGAGTCGTCGTATTCGATATCGTAGCAACAATCATCTGAATGATTTTCGACGTTTTTTTCAACAAAATCCATAGAAACATTGTCCAACTCGCCACCACAATAGTGCAAGTTGAGCTGCATTCCCATATTGGAAAACAATAGGATAATAATGGATAGTATGGAAAAAATATATTTCAAAATAGATTAATTATAAGCCTTAGCGACCATCAACAAAGATTGTTTGTCCACAACACCTTCGTGTTTCCAAGTCATTGAGCCATTTTTGTAAACCATCGATGTAGGAGCGGTTTTTACTCTCAATGCTTCACAAAGTTCTTTGTTTTTGTGAATGTCGATTTTTACAATGGTCAATTTGCTACCCATTTCTTGAGCTACTTGATACAAAAGGTCACTCATTTGTTCGCATTCTGTATTATAATCCATTGTAAACTGAATCAACACAGGCGTTGGGGTATTGATGATTTCTCCGAATTTAGCCATTTTTTAATTTTACTTTAGTAAACAAATACAAAAATAATAAAAAAGTACAAGGTGTCAACTAAATTATTTAGATATTTATCCTATGAAAAAAAATATTCACTTTTAAAATCAATTATTTCACACTTTCTTACTATCTTTACCAATTGAAATAATACTAACTAATACAATAGAATGTATGAAAGAATCATTTTTTACCATTGAAAAATAGTAAAAATATAAAATAAACACGTTGGTTTTCAGTTAGTTGTTTTGTTTTTATATTCTTTCAAAAACATTTTCTCAGTATAAATATGGCTTGTACAAATTGTTCAACAGATACATCATCGTCAATTCCAAAAGGCTGTGGAAGTAACGGCTCTTGTGGAACGGATAGTTGCAACAAACTCAATGTGTTTGACTGGTTGTCAAATATGCATTATCCTCCAGGTTTTGAGGCGTTTGATGTAGTAGAAGTAAGGTTTAAAAACGGTAGAAAAGACTTTTATAAAAATACAGAAAAACTGGCATTACAAATTGGCGATGTGGTAGCTACTGAGGCTTTGCCAGGTCATGATATTGGTATCATCACCCTCACAGGTGAGTTGGTACGTGTACAGATGAAAAAGAAAAAAACGGACTACGATAATGTAGCTTTACGTATCTATCGCAAAGCCAATCAAAAAGATATCGATGTATGGCAAGAGGCAAGAAGCAAGGAAGAAGCAGTGCGTGTGAGAGCTCGTGAATTGGCAATTTTTCACCGTTTGGAAATGAAAATTTCGGATGTGGAGTTTCAAGGAGATGCTTCCAAAGCTACTTTTTATTATACTGCCAATGACCGTGTAGATTTCCGTCAGTTGATCAAAGATTACGCAAAGGAATTTAGTATCCGTATCGAGATGAAGCAAATTGGTTTTAGACAAGAGGCTACTCGATTGGGAGGGATTGGTTCGTGCGGTAGAGAATTGTGCTGTTCTACATGGCTTACCGATTTTCGAAGTGTAAATACATCGGCAGCGAGATATCAACAATTGTCTTTAAATCCTCAAAAATTAGCAGGACAATGTGGAAAATTGAAATGCTGTCTCAATTATGAATTGGACACTTATCTCGACGCATTGAAAGATTTGCCAGATATGGACACTAAATTGCAAACCGAAAAAGGTATCATGCACTGTCAGAAAATTGATATTTTCAAAAGAGTGATGTGGTTTGCTTATCCAGAAAATTCTGCTAATTGGTACAAAATCAGTGTAGAAAAAGTAAAAGATATAATTACAGCCAATCAGACAGGGGAAAAAATCGAAAATATTGAAGATTTTGTTTCAGAAAATCAACAGTCAAATGAAAAAACAATTACATTTGACGAGGACAACCTTTCTCGTTTTGACAATGAAAAGAGAAAGAAACGCCCTGCGAAAAAAGGTGGAAATAGAAATAAGAACGGTAAAACACAACCGAGAAACGAAGAGGGGAAAACGGCAAGAACAAATCAAAAAGTTTCAAATAAATTTGCTGATAGATCATCGAGCAAGACAAATGAAAAACCTGTAAATAAGACAGGTGATCGACCGATGCAAAAGTCTACTGAACGTCCAACTCAAAAATCAAATGAAGTGCAAAAAACAGGGGAAGACGACAGAAGAGCAGTGCATAAAAAGAAAAGAAATCCAAATTATAAAGGAAAAAACCGAAACAACAATTCATCTTCAAATCATGAAGCAAAACCACAATAAATTTTGGATGCTGGCAATGGTATTGATGTTTTTTTCTTGCAAAGATACCGCTGTGATGGATACCTACCTTTCTACCGGAAATGAGTGGGATAGAAAAGATGTAAAAATTTTTGAATTTACAGCCGAAGATAGTTTGCAGAAATACAATCTGTTTATCAATCTACGTGCAGACTATCAATATCCGTATAGCAACATTTATCTGATTGTAAAAATGCATAGTCCCAATGGAAAATCATGGGTGGACACCTTGCAATACCCTATGGCGACCCCCTCTGGTGAGCTATTGGGTAATGGACTTACAGATTTGAAAGAAAGTCAATTGTGGTTTAAATCCAACTACAATTTTTCAAATAAAGGATTGTATAAAATAGAAATAGAACACGCAATGCGAAATGCAAAATCAGAAAAAGGAGATGAAAAATTACCTGGGGTATCTGATGTAGGATTGCGTATTGAGAAAGCGATATAATCATGGAAGTAAAGAAGACAAATAAGAAAAATGCAAAGCAATCTTTCAAAGGTTATCAACGCCTCTTTTGGAATGTTTTTGCAGGAGGAATAGGGTTTACTGTTTTCATTTTTCTATTGGCAAACTTTGGAGTGTTTGGCTCTATGCCTACTTTTGACGAATTGGAAAATCCGAGTTCGAGTACCGCTACCGAAATTATTTCTAGCGATGGAAAAACTATTGGGAAATTTTACCTCGAAAATCGCGTTCCTGTAAAATACGAAGATTTGCCTCAACACTTGGTAGATGCTTTGGTCGCAACAGAGGACGAACGTTTTTATTCTCACTCGGGGATTGATGGAAAAGGTACTATGAGAGCCGTTTTCAAAGGGGGTTCGAGAGGAGGAGCAAGTACCATTTCTCAGCAGTTGGCAAAAAACCTTTTTCATGGTAGTTCGGGTTCGACTAATAAACTGTTTCGCCTGGTACAAAAAATCAAGGAATGGATTATTGCCGTAAAATTGGAAAGACAATATACCAAGCAAGAAATCATTGCCCATTATTTAAATACAGTGGACTTTGTGAGTAATGCGTATGGTATTCGTTCGGCTTCGAATATTTATTTTGGTAAAGAACCAAAAAATCTTACAATAGAAGAGGCGGCTACTTTGGTGGGGATGTTACAAGCACCATCGAGATACAATCCAAGATTTCATCCAGAGCGTTCGACCAATCGTAGAAATATCGTTTTGGGACAAATGGCAAAAAATGGATATATTTCAGAGGCTGAAAAAATCACTTTGCAAGGTAAACCTATGGTTATCAACTATACTCCAGAAACGCATACCAAAGGAACAGGTACATATTTTAGAGAGTATTTGCGTGATTATATGAGAAAATGGGTGAAAGAAAATCCCAAAAAAGACGGTGGTACATACGATATTTATAGAGATGGATTGCGTATCTACACAACCATTGATTCGCGTATGCAACAATATGCCGAAGAGGCAGTTGTAATGCACTTGAGCAACTTGCAAAAAGAGTTTTTTATTCAGCAAAAGGGAAATAAAAACGCTCCTTTTATTCAATTGAATACTCAAGAACGCAATGCTATCATCAAGCGTGCAATGAGAAGCTCAGAACGTTGGAGACAAATGGCAGAGCAAGGAAAATCTGAAGATGAAATTATCAAATCTTTTGATGTGAAAACAAAGATGACTGTGTTTACCTGGAAGGGAGATCGCGATACCATCATGACACCAAAAGACTCGATTTTGTATTACAAACACTTTTTACAGACGGGTATGATGGCTATGGAGCCAATGTCTGGAAATGTAAAAGCGTGGGTTGGAGGTATTGATTACAAGCATTTTCAATACGACCACGTAGCACAAGGAGCGAGACAGGTAGGATCTACATTCAAACCATTTGTGTATGCTACAGCTATCGAACAATTGCAGATGACACCTTGCGACTATGTGTATGATGGGCCTTATACAATGCGTAGAGGAACGTATGGAATTGCACAGGATTGGTCTCCGAAAAACTCAGGAGGGAAATACTATGGTTCGGTATCGATGAAAAACGCTCTGGCACAGTCACTCAATTCTGTTTCTGCAAGATTGATGGAAAAAGTAGGGCCAAAATCAGTAATCGATTTGTGTAGAAACCTCGGAATCAAATCAGACATACCAGCATCGCCAGCGATTGCATTGGGGGCAGTAGAAATTACCGTAAGCGATATGGTGGCGGCCTATTCTACCTTTGCCAACCAAGGAGTGTATGTAAAACCGAGAATCATTTCAAAAATCACAGATAGAAACGGAGTGGTACTTTATGAATCTAAAATGGAATCTCGAGAAGTAATGAACAAAGATGTGGCGTATGCCGTTATCAAATTGCTTGAAGGGGTTACAGAATATGGTTCGGGAGGACGATTGAGATACACAGGAAGCGGTGGGGCTGGATACAACAGAGTAACGGGCTATCCGTATGGATTCAAAAATCCGATTGCAGGAAAAACAGGAACAACGCAAAACAACTCTGACGGTTGGTTTATCGGTATGGTGCCAAATCTTGCAGCCGGAGTATGGGTAGGAAACGAAGACCGCGGAGCTCATTTCAAATCTACTTTGTACGGTCAGGGAGCTACAATGGCATTGCCAATCTGGGGTATATTTATGAAAAAATGTTATGCAGACAAATCACTATATGTGTCAACCGACGATTTTGAGCAACCGTCATTTTCACAAATAGAAACCGATTGTAGTAAATATCGACGCTCGTACATCGGAGAAGAAGGAGGCTCGTCAAATGCAAAACGAGATTCGTTGTCACCACCAGTACAATCGAGTAGTCCAAACAACAATACAACAACTACAACGATTCAGGAATTTGATTTTTAATAAATTATTTTTAAAGAAAATAAAATTATTTCTTTTAAAACGAATTGTTTGATTTCTTAAATAAATAAATTAGAACATGAAGAAAAAAGTATTCTTAATGGGGGCATTATTAACCTTACTTCAATCAAATGCACAGACAAATTATTACAATTTTTCAACGGCAACAGAACCTTATCAGGAATTGACAGAGGCTATCTCGATTAATCAAGGGACTCATTGGGTATCGAACCATTTTCCGTTAGTATCTTTGCCTTTCCCTGTGAAAGTTTTAGGAGAAAGCTGTAATTCATTTCGATTTAGTGATGATTATTTTGAATTTCGTAGCACTAATGATGCTATTGTGTTAACAGATCCAGTTTCGGGTGGTTTTTATAGAGACTTGAGTGCTGATACAAGCTATTCGTTATCTTCGATTTCTTACAAGATTGATGGAAATGAAGGAGCTAGAATATTGAAATTGGAATTAAAAAATGCAGGTATTGAAGCAGACAATAGTTTGACGAAGTTTATCAACTATCAGATTTGGTTTTATGAGGCTGATGAAAGTATTGAATATCGTTATGGAAATACCAACATAGTTGATGGTGAGATACAAGAGTTGATGAGCTCATGGATACCACTTTTGTCTGCGGGTACTCGTAAATCTTCAATTTATGGAAATACAACCTCAGGCTTTAATTACAGCGAAGGGGTAGGTTTTAATTTTAATACAACAGGAGTTTCGAATGTGATTCCAGCAAACACCGTATTTCGATTTGAACCAATTTCACTTTCAGTAAAAGACTACGAAAAAGTGACGTTTAACATATATCCAAACCCAGTAGAAAATGTGTTGACAATCACCTTCAATGAGCCAATTCAAAAAGAGTATGCAATCTATGATATAGTAGGAAAATTGGTAACGTTTGGAATAATTAACAATGAACAAATTGCTCAAATAGATGTTTCATCATTGGAAAAAGGAAATTACATTTTGAGAATTGGCGGTAGTTCGAAAAATATCATTAAAAAATAAGTGTTTATAATACTAGAATTTTAAAAGTTTTTAAAAAGGAAAACAAGTCAGTTTTAGATAATTGGCTTGTTTTTTGCTGTAATAATGTAACTTTGTAAAGAATTAATAAAAGTAAATTATGAAAAAAATAGTTTCTTTAGCTTTCGGAATGATAGCTTCATTTAGTGCCATAGCACAACAAAATGCTTATACATTTTCTCAAACAACAGAACCATATCAAGAATTGACAGGAGCAATTTCTATAAACAATGGTCAAAATTGGAATACAGTAGATGAAATAGGGCCAATTGCAACTCCATTTACCATCAATCTATTTGGGCAAAGTTTCAATACTTTTTATTTTACCGAAGGAATGTTGACGTTTGAAAACAATACGTCTGAAGGAATAATAGTTCCAAATTTTATTACGGGTTATGATAGAGGAGGGGGATCAACACAAACACAATCACCGATTGCTTATAGAGTAGACGGAACACAAGGAAATCGTATTTGGAAAGTACAGTTTAGCAATATTGGTGTTTTTTCTATGCAAACAGACACTCCTCAACCAAGTAATCAATACATCAACAGTCAAGTATGGTATTACGAATCAGATGGATCGATAGAATATCGCTATGGAAACGTGTTGGTACAACCAACCAATTTATTTAATTCAGAAACACATTTTTGGGTGCCGATTTTTGGGGTGTTTAATGATGAAATGGAAGAGGGTGCTGCAGGACATCTTTTCGGAACAGCATCAGCACCTACTTATGCTGAGATTAATGAAGCTGTAGATGATCCAAATGGTCTGACTACACCTGTTGTAGCCAACACTGTTTATCGTTTTACACCGAATCCATTATCTGTAAAAGACTACGAAAAAGTGACGTTTAACATATATCCAAACCCAGTAGAAAATGTGTTGACAATCACCTTCAATGAGCCAATTCAAAAAGATTATGCGATTTATGACATTGTAGGAAGATTGGTAACGTCTGGAGCAATTGACAACAAGCAATCTACTCAAATAGATGTTTCATCATTGGAAAAAGGAAATTACATTTTGAGAATCGGTGGTAGTTCGAAAAATATCATTAAAAAATAAGTGTTTATAATACTAGAATTTTAAAAGTTTTTAAAAAGGAAAACAAGTCAGTTTTAGATAATTGGCTTGTTTTTTTTATTTTTGTTCTACTTATCGTATAAAAAATGATTTCTATTAAAAAATATTACTTTGACGGAATTCACAATCAGGGGAATAGTTTTATTTTATATGAAGCCCGATTGAAAATTTTTGGATTTTCGATTCCCTATTCGTCTTATATGCTTTCGGAAAATGGTGAGTTTGTCGAAAAAAGTGTTTTGTTGAGGTCTGAGATTGGACAAGGCAACAGCTCTTTCCAAAATGAAAAATTGAAAATTTTTGGAAAATGGCAACAAATTGACGAGGGTTTTTCGGAAGTTTTATTGGACTATGCGATTGGGAAATTACATTGGGATTGTCGTGTACCAAAAGCTCGATTTCAAGTTTCAATCAACGAAAAATCATTTGAAGGATTGGGATACAGTGAACTCCTTATGATGAATTTTTCGCCTTGGAAATTGCCGATTTCCACTTTGAAATGGGGACGCTTTTTGTCGGAAAATCATACGATTGTTTGGATAGAATGGCAAGGAACTCATCCGTTGAAAAAAGTATATTGGAACGGAAATTTGGTGGAAAATGTTGAAATTTCGGATAAAGGCATCGTTTTTTATGATAAAAATGCTCAACTGACATTTGAAAATCCTATTTCTATTAAAAATGAAAAATTGCTTTCGATTGCTGATAAATATCCGTTTTTAAAATTGTTTTTTAGTAAAAAATTTTTACAATCCAGAGAGATGAAATTCAAAAGTAAATCGGTTTTTACTATTGATAATCAATCAGAATCTGGATTCTCTCTTTATGAAACTGTGTTATGGGAAAAATAAAAATCGCTTTTCAAAAAATCGTATTCGGAGCTATTTTTTGTATTATTTTACCTGCTTTACTCGTTTTTTGGGCAAATCAAACCGAAACAATGGTCTATTTGCCTGTGCCTAATCTTCCTTGGATAGACATAATTTTGTCTGCATTGGGATTATTGATGATACTCGGAGGTATGAGCAATTTATGGTTTCAGGGCAAAGGCTTGCCGATGAACGCTTTTCCACCAAAATTTTATGTAAGAAAAGGGTGGTATTACTTTTTTCATCACCCAATTTATGTGGGAGCCGTGTTGCTTTCAGCGGGATTGAGTCTATATTTTCAGTCGGCATCGGGATTTTGGTTGATAACGCCTGTGTTGATTTTGTTGATTTTGTC
Source organism: Capnocytophaga sp. ARDL2 (assembly GCF_041530365.1). Lineage (NCBI taxonomy): Bacteria > Pseudomonadati > Bacteroidota > Flavobacteriia > Flavobacteriales > Flavobacteriaceae > Capnocytophaga > Capnocytophaga sp. ARDL2. The sequence goes on along the minus strand of NZ_CP168034.1, from coordinate 237,578 downwards.
GTATGTGCAAGGTTTTGAAAACGAATTGATTGCAAAGAATTTCGACAGCCAAAAGCATCAAACCTTTTTCGATTTTCCAGGAAATACAATCGAAAAAGCATCCTTAAAAGACAAAGTATTAATTTTTGTATGGGTGTTTTTGCCTTGGTTGTTGCTCTATGAGAGTTTTATTTATTTCAAAACCCCAATAGATGCTATATCTACCAAACTATTTTTTGACGATTGGATTCCCTTTCTTGATTTTAGCGTTCTATTTTATGTGTTGCTTTATCCTTTGGTGATTCTATTGCCCTTTTTTCTCCAAACTAAACAGCAAATACGAACTTTTGTGTTTGATGCCATAGTGGGAATGTGCATCGGATTTTATACCTATTTGGTTTTTCCGTTTGTTGTGCCTTATGAAACTATTGAAAATCAATCAATTTTTACTTATTGGATAATTGTAGGAAGAGAAGTAGACGGTCAAACAGCTGCCTTGCCCTCGTTTCATGTGTTTTGGGCATTGATTTTTGCAAAATATTTCGGTTTGCGATTTCCTAAGCTGAAAATTTTAGGAACTATTATTGCATGGTTGATTGTAATCAGTTGTTTAACCACTTACAATCATACGATTTTGGATGTGGTTTTTGGAATAATTACATTCATTTTAGTAGATAATCGAAATAAACTATATACTAATCTGTTGAAATTCTGCGAAAACATTTCCAATTCTTGGAAAGAATGGCGAATAGGGAAAATTCGCATCATCAACCACGGATTTTATGCAGCGATGGGTGGCGTATCTGGATTTTTGATTATTGGATATTTTTTACCCGATTATTTATTTGTGGTGTATCTCATCGGAATTTCGGGATTTGTCGGAGCAGGATTATGGGCTCAATTTGTTGAGGGATCACCGGCTTTGTTACGACCGTATGGTTATTACGGCAGTGTCATTGGAGTTGGTTTGACGATTGTTGGTGTCTCCATATTTACCGAACTTGATTTGTGGACGTTGATAGGTGTTTCTGCATTGGCGGCGAGTTCCATACAGTTTTTTGGACGATTTCGTTGTTTGGTTCAAGGGTGTTGTCACGGAAAACCCACCGACCAAGTGAAAGGAATCTGTTTTCACCATCCCAAATCGAGGGTTCACAAACTGGCAGGTTGGACAGGAAAAAATCTATATCCAACGCAGTTTTATTCCATAGCCACCAATTTTCTCACATTTTTCTTTCTCTTTCGATTGGTAAGTTTGGCTATGCCTATGTCGTTTGTCGCAGGAATGTATTTGATTTTGAACGGAAGTTTCCGATTTGTAGAAGAATCTTTGCGAGGCGAACCACAAACACCCTATTTTATGGGAATGCGTGTCTATCAATGCTTGGCAATGGCTTCCATTTTGTTGGGAATCTTTTTGACCTGTGTAGAATCACCGTCTTTTCCCTCAGGGCGTTTTGACGGAAATTTAGTCCTATATTCCATTCTTTATGGATGTATGGTATTGTTTGCCTATGGTATTGATTTTCCGGAAAGTAACCGAAGATTTTCGAGATTGACGCAATAAATCAGTAAGTTGAAAAAAGTTTTTCACAAAAACAGAAAAATTATCCACAAAAATATTTTGAAATAAAAAAACAAATGTATAATTTTGCCCACTCAAATAGAATTAGTAGGTATGAGAAAAGAAAAAGAGTTTAACGTTCAGTTTTCTGGACTGAAGATTGGAACCCACGAATACGAATACCTCATTGAAAATGATTTTTTCGAGCTATTTGATTATCAAGAGTATGAGGGTATTTCGGTAGAGGTAAAAGTAGTCCTTGTAAAAAAGGAAACTTTGATGGAAGTACATCTTACTCACAGTGGAACGGTGTATGTACCTTGTGATGTTTCGGGCGAATATTTTGATTTGCCAATTGAAGGTTTTCTCGATTTTATCGTGAAATTTGGAGAAGAATTCAACAACGAAAACGAAGAATTGCTCATTTTGCCGCACGGTGAATATCAATTCAATATTGCACAATATATTTACGAAAGTATTGTATTGTCGGTTCCACAAAAACGCGTTCATCCAGACTATCAAGAAGAAGACGATTTCGACGAAGATGAATTTGATTTTTTATCCGGAGAAGAAGACGAATTTGATGATTTTGACGACGACACAGAAGAAATAAACGAAAACAATACAGAAATCGACCCAAGGTGGGAAGAATTAAAAAAATTATTAACAGATAAATAATAACGAAAAATGGCACATCCTAAGAGAAAAACCTCGAAAACAAGAAGAGATAAGAGAAGAACGCACTACAAAGCTGTTGCTCCTGCAATCACTAAATGTGCGGTAACTGGTGAAGCTCACATAATGCACAGAGCTTACTGGCACGAAGGAAAATTGTACTACAGAGGTCAAGTTTTAGTTGACAAAACTGAAACTGTAGCATAATATCAACCACCTTATAAAAAGGTGGTTTTTTTGTGTCTAATCGTTTTCTCGAATATTTCTCAGATATACACAGATTTTTTTAATTTTGTGAAAATCATTAAGAAAAAAAACAGTCATTAGGAAGATTACACACAAAATTTGTCACTCTGTAAGAGCCTCTATTTTGTTTGACAAGTGAATTTGAGATGTTTTACAGAACAAGCAGTGTGGGTAATTTGTTTAACGCATCAGTCTCTAATTTATAGAAAAAAAAACTCTGATTCTGAGTGGTAAAAAAAGAAATTAATCTGTGTTGAGATACTTTACAGCATGACAAACAGAGGAATTATATTGTCGTATATTAAAGTACAAATGGTATTTCCTATGTGGTTGAAAAAGAAAAAACTATGAAATGGATTTTAAAAAACAAACCCGCTGATACAACCGTTGCTTATTTGCAACAAACCTGCAACCTGCCCAAGCTAATCGCTACGCTTTTGGCTCAGCGAGGAGTGCAAACTTTAGAAGATTGTCATTTGTTTTTTAAACCTACGCTCCAAGATTTGCACGACCCATATTTGATGAAGGATATGCGAAATGCCGTGAAACGTATCGAATATGCCATGCAACAAAACGAAAATATCCTCGTATATGGCGATTATGATGTGGACGGAACCACAGCTGTTTCTTTGGTTTATACTTATCTTTCAACGATTTATCCCAATGTAGCAACCTATATTCCCGACCGATACAAAGAGGGTTATGGTATTTCTACACAGGGTATTGACTTTGCAGCAGACAATGATTTTTCTTTGATTATCGCCCTCGATTGTGGAATTCGCTCAGTTGATAAAGTACAGTATGCCAAAGAAAAAGGTGTTGATTTTATCATTTGCGACCACCACTTGCCTGGAGATGAAATCCCAGATGCGATTGCTGTACTCGATCCTAAGCAAAAAGATTGTAATTACCCCTACAAAGAATTGTCGGGCTGTGGTGTTGGGTTTAAATTGATACAAGCCTTGCATGAAAAAAGAAGTGGCAAAGTTGAGGATTTATGGCAAAGTTTGGATTTATTAGCAACTTCAATTGCAGCTGATATTGTGCCTATTACAGGCGAAAATCGCATTTTGGCAATGAAAGGATTGGAAGTACTGAATAACTTTCCTCGTTTGGGTTTGAAGCATTTTATCAAAACTGAGGGGAAATTTACCATTGCGGATGTGGTCTTTAAAATTGCTCCAAAAATCAATGCGGCAGGTCGTATCGAACAAGGAATATCCGCTGTGCAATTGCTCACATCTCAAAACGAAAATGAGGTAGTTGAAAAGCATTATTTGATTGAAAATTTCAACAGTCAGCGAAGAGATTTAGATAAAAATATTACCCAAGAAGCCTTGGAACAAATCGACGAATTGAACGAATACAACCGAGCGACTACCGTGGTTTATAACGAAAACTGGCACAAAGGCGTGATTGGAATTGTAGCTTCTCGATTGATTGAAACCTATTACCGACCTACCATTGTTTTTACAAAAAGTGGCGAGGTATTGGCTGCTTCGGCTCGTTCGATAAAGGGATACGATATTTACAAAGCCTTAGATGCTTGTAAGGAACATTTGATTCAGTTTGGTGGACATAAATACGCCGCAGGTATGACTTTGGCTCCTGAAAATTATCAGAAATTCAAAGATGCGTTTGAAAATTTCGTGAGCAAAACGCTACCTGAAGAATGCAAAGAACCTCAAATTCTCATTGATGTCGAAGTAAATTTTTCGGAATTAAACAACCAACGATTGTTGAATTTGCTCAATCGTATGGAGCCTTGTGGCCCAGAAAATATGACTCCAGTCTTTTTGACAAAAAACATAAAAGCAGTGTTTCCAAAATTATTAGGAAGTGATAAAACCCATTTGAAATTTTATGTTCAATTGTTTGAAAAAACTGAAACCAACAACGGATTGGTCGAAGCAATTTTCTTTGGCGGACACCAATGGTACGAATCTATCGAAAAAGGCATCCCTATCGATATTGTATATTCCATTTCCGAAAATCACTGGAATGGCGAAACCAGAAAACAATTGGAAATAAAGGATGTGAGGGTTAGTTCGTAAAATATAAAACGCAGTTTTTTCCGACTGCGTTTTTATTGTACTTTCTATTTACCTAATATTTTTTAGATAAATCAAACTCTTTTTATTCTACTAAAGAAAAAAAACTAAAGTAAATTTGCATAAAATAACAAAAATGAAAAAACTCATATTAGACGAACTAAACAGAAAATCGGTTCAAGAATTTAAAGAAGCCGAAAAAACTCCGATGATCATCGTATTGGACAATATACGAAGTATGCACAACATTGGAGCTTTTTTCCGTACTGCTGATGCTTTTTTGATTGAAAAAATCTATTTATGCGGCATCACGGCAACTCCTCCAAATAAGGAAATTCACAAAACGGCATTGGGTGCTACTGAAACCGTTGATTGGGAATATGTAAAAGAAATCGACGAATTGATTACAAAACTCAAAGAGGAAAAAATTACAGTCGTTTCGGTAGAACAAGTAGAAGGTTCGGTGATGCTCAACGATTTTGAAGTAGAAAAAGGTAAGAAATATGCCTTGGTATTTGGAAACGAAGTAAAAGGAGTTTCGCAATCTGTTGTAAATACCAGTGATGTAGTCATTGAAATCCCTCAATTGGGTAGTAAACATTCCTTAAATGTTTCTGTAAGTGGAGGTATTTTGATTTGGGATTTTTATCAAAAAATGATAAAATAACATTGAGTTAATCTACTTTTTGCGAGAAATGTTTATTATTGCATAAATAATTTTAAAATTAAAAAAATGGATGTGTTTTTAATTGCTTTTACTGCTTTGTTTTCGTTGATCAATCCATTGGGATCAGTACCTATTTTTTTAGCATTAACACAAGAGGATAGTAAAGAATGGAAAGAACGCACGGCTATGTGGGTAGCTATCAATGTGTTTATAATATTGACGGTTTCCTTTTTAATAGGGCAGTACATACTCAACTTTTTTGGAATAGACATTGATGTATTGAGAATAGCCGGAGGTATCGTAATTTGTTCCTCAGGATTTGGATTGCTTTCAGGAACATTTAGCAAAAAACGAGGAGTAAACAAAAAAGTAGCTAATGATGCACAACACCGCAGCGACATAGCATTGACACCTTTAGCAATCCCAATGATGGCTGGTCCAGGATCAATGTCGTTGTTGATCGCCATGTACCAAGACTATCCATTGATAATGGACAAGGTATTTATTGTATTAGCCGTGTTGAGTGTATGCGTTACTGTGTATTTAACCTTGAAAAGTTCAAATTACTTGTCAAAGTTGTTAGGAGTGTCGGGGATAGTAGCTATTTCGAGAATCATCGGATTTTTAGTATTGGCAATCGGTATTCAATATATTGTAAATGCGTTGTTGAAGATTTTTCAAATAGGGTAAAATCAAAAAAAATGTTTATCTAAAAAGTTGTCTTTATCAAGGCAACTTTTTTTATGGTGATATTTTTTTGTTAATATTTTGAAAATATGTTAAATTTACATAATAATTTATAAATCATAAAAGATGAGAAAAATATTATTAATTTTAAGTGCTGCTTTTACCTTTGTTTCTTGTAACAATGATGCTGTTATGGAATTAAAATCTGACGAAAAAAAATCTGTTAAACATAAAGAAAGAGATAGTTTTTTGTAAATGAAGATGAAATAAAGTATATTGCAACTGAAATTTTTAAAAGGAAAAAGGATAGTTTTTTTACAGATAATGGTTCAAGAGAAGTTAAAGAAATAATACCAATAGGTAGTGTTTTAAATAAACCATCTTTTTATATTGTAAATTATATTAATGGTGGTTTTATATTATTTTCTGCAGATAAAAGAACTTTACCTGTTTTAGCGTTTTCAAAGAATGAATATTTTAGTGTAAAAGAAGACTTCTATCCTGAAGGATTAGTTGATTGGATGAAATCTACAGATGAATATATTGATGAACTAAGAAATAAAGAAGTGAGTACATATGATTTTAGTTTACAATGGGAAATTTCTAAAATTGAAAATTATTTAAACCCAATTAATAATAATACTTCTAATACAACATATAACAATAATGTGATAGTAGTTTCAGTCGAAGAGATTTTTAGTAAGGGACTTTTGACTGAAACAAAATGGGGACAAAAAATAGATTATAATAATTATGCTCCTTATTATGAATGTGCTAGCACTTCAAATGGTAGGACTCTTGCAGGTTGTGTAGCAGTTGCAATGGGGCAACTTATCAAATATTATCAACATCCAGTTCATTATAATTGGAAGGAAATGCTAAATGCTTATGGTACAAATGAAGCATCATTTTTATTATTTGAAGCAGTTGTTTCAGTTGATATGGATTGGGGATGTGGAGCTTCTTCCACTTATTATTCTAAAATATCTAATGCGTTAAAAAATAAATTTAATTATAGACCTGCTACTTTAGGAGGTTTTTCCCAACTATATTGAAAAATGAAATAATTAGTAATCATCCAGTAATTTTAACTAGAGGAGAAAAACAATATGTATGGTTAATTTTTCCTGTTTATAGAAATGGATATGCATAGGTTTGCGATGGATATAGAGAAAATGAAGTTACAATTGAAAGAGTTGTAAATTTACATGGTTATGTTGAAATGACTAAAAGGAGTTGTCTTTATAGAATGAATTGGGGGTGGAATGGTAAATATAATGGATGGTTTTCTACTTTTAGAGTTAATAGAGATGATTTTACATATAAAAATAGTATGATTTATAATGTTAGAAAATAATGTTTAAAGGTGATGAGAAGTTGTATAGTTTTTATAATGTTATTTATTTTTAGCTGTAAAACAGACGAATCAAATAGTGTATTCATTGATGCGGATGTAGAAATAAGTGTAATTAATGATTTAGGAGAAGATTTGTTAAATCCTCAAAATGCAAATGCACTTGATGTAAGTAATATAAAAGTTTATTATTTAGATGGAAAAGGTAATAAGAAACTACAGAGTCAATCAAATAGTTTTTATATAATAGAACCTAAAGGGCATATAGTTGATAGGTATTTAATAAGATTGTTTTTGAATATGCCTTCTTTTCAAAAAAGTAATCCAGCTTATACTTATATCGATTTTGGTGATGGGATTCAGTATGAGTTGAAAGCGCATTTTATAAAATTTGAAAGTGCTACTTATTATAATCAATTGTGGTTGAATGGTGAGCCAGTTATATTTGAAGATTTGTATCCAACAACTGGTTTGCGAATTATAGAATTCAAAAAGTAAAATTCCAAAAAATATCCTTATCTTTGTGAGGATATTTTTTTAATCAAATATAGAAAATAAAATATGGCAACAGGATTTTTCAATGTACCAGTGGCTGTAAACGAGCCAGTAAAATCTTATGCTCCAGGTACTCCAGAGCGTGAAGAGGTTTTGAAAGCGTTTAAAGAACTATATACTACTACTGTAGATATTCCTTTGTATATCGGAGGCGAAGAAATCAGAACAGGTAATACCAAAAACTTATTCCCCCCATTTGACCACCAACACCACTTGGGTGTGTACCACACTGCCGACAAAGCATTGGTAGAAAAAGCAATTGCTTCGGCTTTGGAAGCTCGTAAAAAATGGTCGCAAATGTCGTGGGAACACAGAGCGTCTATCTTCTTGAAAGCCGCTGAATTGATAGCAGGTCCTTACCGTGCAAAAATCAACGCAGCTACGATGATTGCTCAAGCAAAAACGGTACACCAAGCAGAAATAGACTCAGCGTGTGAATTGATTGACTTTTTGCGTTTCAATGTGCAGTACATGACCGAAATCTACAAACAACAACCTATTTCAGCAAAAGGAATTTGGAACCGCGTAGAACAAAGACCTTTGGAAGGATTTGTATATGCCATTACTCCGTTCAACTTTACAGCTATCTCAGGTAATTTACCTTCGTGTGTAGCCATGATGGGGAATGTAGTAGTTTGGAAACCAGCAGCTACGCAAATCTATTCGGCAAATGTAATCGTAGAAATCTTCAAAAAAGCAGGATTGCCAGACGGAGTAATCAATGTGGTATATGGAGATTCGGCAATGGTAACAGATACAATTTTAGATTCAGCAGACTTTGCAGGAATTCACTTTACAGGTTCTACAGGCGTATTCAACGATTTCTGGAAAACAATCGGACAAAACATCAACAAATACAAAACTTACCCTCGCATCGTAGGAGAAACAGGAGGAAAAGACTTTGTATGGGCTCACCCATCTGCCAATGCAAAAGAAGTAGCAACCGCTTTGTCAAGAGGAGCATTTGAGTACCAAGGACAAAAATGTTCGGCAGCATCTCGTGCTTATATCCCAGCTTCGTTATGGGAAGAAGTGAAAAACTTCGTAGTAGAAGATGTAAAATCGTTCAAAATGGGATCACCAGAAGATTTGTCTAACTTCGTTTCATCGGTAATTTCAGAATCATCATTCGACAAATTGGCAAAAGCAATTGACGATGCCAAAGCGTCAAGCGAAGCAGAAATCATCGTAGGAGGTGGCTACGACAAATCAAAAGGATGGTTTATCGAGCCAACGATAATCAAAACAACCAATCCAAAATACGATACTATGGAGCGTGAGTTGTTTGGACCGGTACTTACCGTGTATGTATATGAAGACGCAAAATGGGAAGAGAGTTTGCAATTGGTAGATTCTACATCGGAATACGCTTTGACAGGAGCGATTTTCTCAGGATGCCGTTACGCCATCGAAACAGCTACAAAATCGTTGGAAAATGCAGCAGGAAACTTCTACATCAACGACAAACCAACAGGAGCTGTAGTAGGTCAGCAACCATTTGGAGGAGCAAGAGGTTCAGGAACAAACGACAAAGCAGGTTCGATGATCAACCTGTTGCGTTGGGTTTCACCTCGTACCATTAAAGAAAACTTTGTGCCAGACACAGACTACAGATACCCTTTCTTGGGATAATCTACCATACAAAAAAGGCTTTCCATATCGGAGAGCCTTTTTTTGCTTTTTAAATCAAAGATATAGGCGTGCCCCTTCGCAAAATACCTTCCTCGTACCTCGTCAGTTATTGGCTTGGGTCGCGTCGTCCGCTGTATCTTTTGTGTCGGCATTCGCCTCCACAAAAGGATGCCGCTCCCACCGCTCACGTGGGGTGATTGCAAAGTTTTATATTTTTTCAAAATTGTTAAAGTTTTATTCGAAGAAACTCATTTTATCTAATGAAGTTATCTCGACTTTTTAAATTTTGGTTTTATTTTACGCAGATGAAGACAGATTTTTATAATTTTTTCTGTTAATTTGATTTTCGCTGATATTTTTTTGATTTATCAAAAAAACAAAATCTGTGCTTATCTGTGAAATCTGCGTGAGAAAAAAGTCAAGATGACTTCTGAATTATTTAAACCGAAATCAATCGGTGAAATTAGATATTTATTATTTCAACAACAAGCCGACAAATGATTATCAAATAGATGGTTTTAATAAAAATCCTGAACAATGGAAAAGACATGATAATTTTTTGGAAAGCATTAAAAAATACGAAAACACAATCCCCAAACCTTCATTTGCAAATGATGAAGCCATAGATGTTTCCAAGTGTTTGTATTGCGGCTGTAATTATAGATTTGAAAAAGATTTTGCCCAACAAGCAATTTTTATAGAACTAAACAACAAAGAAGCAGGAGAAAATACCGTTTGGTATCTTCTTGCAGGTAATACTGTATTGCTTTATCTTATGCAAGGCGAAAATGTCTTAGATTTTCATTACACCAATTTTGGAGACAAAAAAGGGTTGCAATATCCGTGTGTGCTATTTGATTTGGAGGGGAATCAGATAGATAGAAGATAATTTGTTTGTTTTTTTTTCGAATTTTTTTTCAAAAAATCTAAATGCTATATCTGTATTTTTAGCTTATTTTCTGCTTAAATTCCTTATTTTTGCATTTATTGTTATTTTTGGCGAAATCTTGAAAAGATATTGATTTAATACAACTTAGTTTCATTATGAAAAAAATTATCAAATCATTACTCCTTTTTGCTGCAATGCCTATATTTGCTCAGCAGGGAGGTATGTGGGTACCGTCGCTTTTGAAAGGTATGAACGAAAGCGAAATGAAAAGCTTAGGAATGAAAATGTCAGTTTCGGATATTTACGATGTGAATAAATCGAGTATGAAAGACGCTGTGCCTCAGTTCAACGGTGGTTGTACTTCGGAGGTGATTTCTCCTAAAGGTCTTTTGTTGACTAACCATCACTGTGGATACGGACAAATTCAGTCGCACTCTACGGTAGAAAACGACTATTTAACGCACGGTTTTTGGGCGAAATCTTTAGAAGAAGAATTGCCAAACGAGGATTTGTATGTTACTTTTATTGTGAGTATCCACGATGTTACAACCGATGTGTTGAAAGACACCGAATCTCTTACTGAAGAGGCTACTAAAAAGGCAAAAATCCAATCGAATATCAACGATTTGCAAAAATCTTTTGCAAGAGAAGAGTGGCAAAGTGTAATGATTCGTACTTTTTTTGAAGGTAATCAGTACATGTTGTTTGTAACGGAAACTTTTGAGGATGTGCGTTTGGTGGGAACGCCGCCGTCGTCTATCGGAAAATTTGGTTCGGATACAGACAACTGGGTGTGGCCAAGACATACGGGGGATTTTATGTTGTTTCGTATTTATGCCGATAAAAACAATCGCCCAGCGAAATATTCGGCAGACAATGTGCCTTATGCACCAAAACACTACTTCCCAATTTCGTTGAGTGGGGTAGAGCAAGACGATTTTACAATGGTGTTTGGATATCCAGGTCGTACACAGGAATATTTGCCTTCGTATGCAATTGAGCAGATTTTGAACGATTTGAATCCTGCTAAAATCGAAATTCGTGACAAAGCCTTGAAAGCTACTGATGCGTATATGAGAGCTGATCACGCGATAAAAATTCAATATGCATCGAAATACGCTTCTACGGCAAATTATTGGAAAAAATGGATTGGCGAAAGTCAAGGTTTGCAAAAATCTAATGCTTTGGAAGTGAAAAGAGCTTTTGAAAAGGATTTTACAGACCGAGTAATTGCCAATAAAAAAGAAAAAGAATATGGACATTTGTTGGCAGAGTTTAAAGTGTTGTACGAGCAAATCGCTCCTTTTGCTTTGGCGAGAGATTATTTCCAAGAAATTGTGTTGAGAAACAACGAATTGTTGAGCATTGGTTTTAGATTGTATCAATTGGAAAATGCTTATGCAAAAGGTGGAGAGCAGAGTTTTGTGGAAAGAAGAACGCAGTTGCTCAACCAATTGAAAGGTTTGTACAAAGATTACAACAAAAATGTAGACAAGGATGTTTTCGAGCAATTGATTACTTTGTACGGTACAAAAGCTCCGAAAGAATTGACACCGTCGAATATCCATAATGTAAACTATGCCGATTTGACTTATGAAATTTACGCAAAAACAGCATTGACTTCATTCGAAGGAGTTGAAAAAATGCTTTCAGGAACAGGAGGAGATGCCATTTCAAAGTTAAACAAAGACACAGGATATATGATTGCAAAACTATTGGCGAAAAATTATTTTGAGAAAATCGCTCCAAATTATGACGAATTGCAATTGAAAATAGGTGCATTGCAAAGAGAGTATATGAAAGCACAGTTGGAATTATTCCCAGAAGCGAGAATTTTCCCAGATGCCAATTCTACTTTGCGTGTAACTTATGGTAAGGTGAATGGATACAATCCTTCGGATGCGGTTTCGTACAACTATGTAACTTATTTGGAAGGAGTGATGGAAAAATATGTACCAGGAGATTATGAATTTGATGTACCAGAAAAGTTGATTGAATTGTACAATAACAAAGATTTTGGAGAGTATGCAGATGTCAATGGAAAATTACCAGTAAACTTCATCGGAACCAACCATACCACAGGAGGAAATTCGGGTTCACCAGTATTTGATGCCCACGGAAACTTAATCGGATTGAACTTTGATCGTGTATGGGAAGGTACAATGAGTGATATTTATTACGACCCTGCGATTTGTAGAAATATCATGGTGGACGCTCGTTATATATTGTTTGTAATCGATAAATATGCCGGTGCAAAACACTTGATAGACGAAATGAAAATCGTATATCCGAAAGGGAAAGGAAAGAAATAACACTAAAAAAGAAAGTATTACAAAAGATGATTTTTGAAAAAAAAAATAAAAAAAATCTTTTGATGTATGAAAAAAGTTATACCTTTGTTCCCAATTAATAATTAACTTATATTTAAAAACAATGAAAAAATTAGTATTATCATTAGTATTAGTTGCTTCAGCTTCATTGGTAGCTTGTGGAGAAACTAAAAAAGAAACTACAGAAGAAACTACAGTTGAGCAAACTGTTGAAACTACTGAAACTCCAGCAGGGCAAGTAGTTGAAACTACAACTACAGAAGAAACTACTGTTGAAACTACAACTGAAGAAGTAGTAGTTGATGAGAACGAGGCTTCTAAAGGTAATTAATTTAACCAAAATGTAAGTAAAAAAGAGGCTACCCCAATAGGGTAGCTTTTTTTTATGATAAAAATATAGTTTAGGCATTTTTTTTGATGTGAGTTTGTATTAAATTTTTTAAGATGAAAATCAGAAGTTTTTTTCATTTCTTGATGTTGGGTGTATTTGTACCAAATGGATATGCAAATGATAATACTATCGAATATAATAAAGTAGTAGATACTCCACTTATCGTAATCAACGGATATATTGTAAAATATTCGGAATATGTAAAGTTAAAACCTAATCAAATAGAATCACTAATTGAACTTGAAGAGCAAGATGCAATTAGTGTATTTGGAGAACGTGGGGCAAATGGTGCAATCGTAGTTCGGTTGATTCCTTTATATAATAAATATTCAAATCCTAATGCGGACAAGTTGGATGAGGCTATTTTACAAAAAGTAGAGAGAATTGCTGCTCAAAGACAAATTGAAAAAGAAGCTGAAGAACGTGCGAAACGTGAAGCAGAAGAAAAGGCAAGATTAGAAGCAGAGGAAAAAGCCCGTAAAGAGGCGGAAGCTCAAGCGAAACGTGAAGCAGAAGAAAAGGCAAGATTAGAAGCGGAGGAGAAAGCCCGTAAAGAGGCGGAAGCTAAAGCGAAACGTGAAGCAGAAGAAAAGGCAAGATTAGAAGCAGAAGAAAAAGCCCGTAAAGAGGCGGAAGCTAAAGCAAAACGTGAAGCAGAAGAGAAGGCAAGATTAGAAGCGGAGGAAAAAGCCCGTAAAGAGGCGGAAGCTAAAGCGAAACGTGAAGCAGAAGAAAAGGCAAGATTAGAAGCAGAAGAAAAAGCCCGCAAAGAGGCGGAAGCTAAAGCGAAAAAAGAAGCCGAGGAACGTGCAAAACGTGAAGCAGAAGAGAAGGCAAGATTAGAAGCGGAGGAAAAAGCCCGTAAAGAGGCGGAAGCTCAAGCGAAACGTGAAGCAGAAGAGAAGGCAAGATTAGAAGCGGAGGAGAAAGCCCGTAAAGAGGCGGAAGCTAAAGCGAAACGTGAAGCAGAGGAACGTGCAAAACGTGAAGCAGAAGAAAAAGCCCGCAAAGAGGCGGAAGCTAAAGCAAAACGTGAAGCAGAAGAGAAGGCAAGATTAGAAGCGGAGGAGAAAGCCCGTAAAGAGGCGGAAGCTAAAGCGAAACGTGAAGCAGAGGAACGTGCAAAACGTGAAGCAGAAGAAAAAGCCCGCAAAGAGGCGGAAGCTAAAGCAAAACGTGAAGCAGAAGAGAAGGCAAGATTAGAAGCGGAGGAAAAAGCCGTCGTGAAGCAGAAGAAAAAGCCCGTAAAGAGGCGGAAGCTAAAGCAAAACGTGAAGCAGAGGAAAAAGCTCGTCGTGAAGCAGAAGAAAAAGCCCGTAAAGAGGCGGAAGCTAAAGCAAAACGTGAAGCGGAGGAAAAAGCTCGTCGTGAAGCAGAAGAAAAAGCCCGTAAAGAGGCGGAAGCTCAAGCGAAACGTGAAGCAGAAGAAAAAGCAAGATTAGAAGCGGAGGAGAAAGCTCGATTGGAAGAAGAAGAGCGTTTGAAAAGAGAAAACATTTTTTCTAATCAGTTGCGAAGAGATTTTGAAAGAAATATCAATAATCCTAAAATTAAAAAAATTACAGTAAACGGAAAAATAGTTTCTAAAGAAGAGGCGTTGAAAATTGATGTTTTTGATGTTGATACTTCTATAATTACTACGAATCCGGCTACTAACGAAGAAGTATTAGAAATTAGAACCTCAAAATAATAAAAAGATGAAAAAAATCCTAATTCTTATGACAATGCTTTTTAGCGTGTCATTAATGCAAGCTCAAGAGAAAAAAAACAAAAATGCAAAAGTGGATATCGAAGTTAAAGGAAATTGTGATATGTGTAAGAAGCGTATTGAGAAAGCCGCTTTTAAAGTAAAAGGAGTGAAAAATGCTGAATGGCATCAACATCATCAAATGTTACATCTTACAATTGACGAAAACAAAACCAATCCTTTGGCTATACAGAATGCGGTTGCAAAGGCTGGGCATGATACAAAATACAACGAGGTGGAAGTGAAAAGTTCTGACGAAAATTATGAAAATCTACACCACTGTTGTGTTTATGAGCGATAATCAAAAAAAGGCTGTCCGTTTGGGATAGCCTTTTTATATTTCTTCAAAAGGATATTGTAAAAGTGTTTCGTAAATTTCATTGCGAACATTGATTTTTAATTCTTCTTTGTCCTTAGAGGTAAGTCCTTTGGTTGGATATAATTGGAGTTGAAAAACATCAATGGTTTTAGGTTTTCCTCCAAAAAAATCAAAGGGAAATCCTCCTCTGAGTCCTACAAAACAATAGGGTTGTATTGGAAGTTGAAATTCGATTGCCAATCTAAATGCTCCGTCTTTAAAACTATCTAAAAGTAGGGTTTTGTCATCAGATACTCCTCCTTCCGGAAAAATGCAAACACTCAATCCTTTGGATAGTTTTTCAGCAGCAGATTTCATGGTTTGTTGTCTGCTCGCCGCACTTTTTCTGTCAACTAAAATACAAGATTTTTTATAAAAATACCCAAATATAGGAATGTTTGCCAACTCTTGTTTTCCTACAAACACAAAGGGTTTGTTTACCAAAATCAACATCAGCATAATGTCCATCATCGAATTGTGATTGGCTACAAAGAGATAATTTTTTTCTTGTAACGGTACGATTGGGGTTTTGTATCTGATGCTAAATCCAGTGCCATAATATACTATATAAGCCCATATTTTGGCAAGTTTAAAGAAAAAAGAGTAGGTTTTTTCTGTTGATAATGAAAGGATCAACAATGGAGAAAGTATCACAATTACAACCAATACCAACAAATAAAACCATCCTTTCCATAGTATCCAAGCTATCTTTTTTGCTGTGTTTTTCATTTTGTAGGATGTTTTTTGTAGTTAACTTGTTTCAATTTGCTGAACGCTGATAGTTTCTATAAACTTCTGAAAAAGCACTTTTGTTTTTTCAAAAATTTCTTTGTAGGGCATATGTTCTTTTGTCTGATAAAAAAACATTATCGCATAAGGTTGGAAGATGTTTTCTTTTAGAATATGTTGGTTCAGGCGATAACATTCACGCAATACTCTTTTGTAATAATTGCGATCGACGGCTTTTTTGAAATAGCGTTTTGAAACCGAAACCCCAAATTGAATGGCGTTTTCTTCGTTTTCCAAAGGGACATAAACCAAACGCAGGGGATAATTACTTACGGTTTTCCCCTGCTCGAATAATAAATCGATATGTTTTTTCTTTTTGAGTTTTTCGTTTTTTGGATAGCTAAACATTTGAAATAAAAGAATTATTGTCCTTTGAAAACCATTTGGTTGATTTCGTCTATGTAATTTAAAAGTTCTTCTTTTCCTGTTTGATTTTCTGATGAGGTTACAAACATGGGCGGTGTTTCTTCCCAGCCTACTTCGAGTAATTTCTTTTTGTAAGCGGCCACATTTTTTTGAATAATTGTCTTTCCAATTTTGTCTGCTTTGGTAAAAACAATGCCAAAAGGCACACCTGCTTCTCCTAAATAATTGATAAAGTCTATGTCGATTTTTTGGGCTTCGTGTCGGATGTCCACCAATACAAAGGCACAGGTCAGTTGTTCTCTGTTTTCAAAATAATTGGTGATAAATTTTTGAAACGAATTTTTTATCGATTTAGAAACTTTTGCATATCCATAGCCTGGTAAATCTACCAAATGCCAATTTTTATTGATTAAAAAATGGTTAATTAACTGTGTTTTACCTGGTTTACTCGAGGTTTTTGCCAAATTTTTATTATTAGTCAGCATGTTGATCAGCGAAGACTTTCCAACATTAGATCTACCGATAAATGCGTACTCTGGCAACGGACTATTGGGGCATTTTTTTACCTCCGAGTTGCTGATTACAAATTCTGCTGTATTGATTTTCATTATTTTATATTTTTAGCAACTAACCAGTTGTACATGAGTTCGTTAAAAGTATCAGGGTGTTCCATCATGGCAGCGTGTCCGCATTTGTCTATCCAATATAGGTCGCTATTTGGCAACAATCGGTCAAATTCTTCGGCTACATCTGGTGGGGTTACGCCGTCGTTTTTTCCCCAAATGATACAAGTGGGTGTGTGCATATTGGATAAATCTTTCGACATGTTGTGTCGAATGGCACTTTTTGCAATGGTCAAAGTTTTGATGAGTTTCATGCGATCGTTTACCGTGTTGAATACATCATCTACGATTTCTTTAGTAGCCATTTCTGGGTCGTAAAATACATCTTGGGCTTTCTTTTTGATAAATTCATAATCGCCACGACGCGGATACGAATCACCCATTGCGTTTTCGTAAAGTCCTGAGCTACCTGTGATAACCAATCCTTTTACAACCTCAGGATGCATTTTTGTTAGATACAAAGCAATGTGCCCACCGAGAGAATTTCCCAATAGAATCACTTCTTTATAGTCTTTGTGTTTTATAAAGTCATAAACAAATTTGGCAAACGCCTTTACATTGGTTTTGAGAATGTTTAATGTGTAAATCGGAAGTTCTGGAATGACTACTTGGTAATTTTTCTTTGGAAAAAACTCTGCCACTCCGTCAAAATTACTCAATCCTCCCATCAATCCGTGTAAAACCACGATAGGAGTACCTTCACCTATTTCTATGTATTTATATTTACCTTCTTCTTTTAATTTTCGCTCCATGAAAACACAATTTTCACAAAGATAGTATAAAAAAAGAAATTTTTTTAGTGGAAATACAATCTTTTGCCGATTAATTGTGAATTTTTCTATTAAAAATCAATTTTTAACATGGGATATACTCAAAATTTTTAACCCAAAAGTAAAATCTCTTTTTGTAAATGAATGAGTTTTAGGGAAAAATGTTTTTCTTTTACTTAAATATTTTATCTAAAGAATTTTATTTTGACAATGTTTTTTTGTTAAATATTTAATTATTAAATAATTATATGTTTTTTTGTTTGAAAAATATTCAATCTATTTTAAATGTACTAAATTCTTTTCTCCATTTAATATTTACTATTTACTTTTCACTATTTATTATTTCTATTCATATTCCCTATCTTTGCATTCTAAAATTCCAAAAAAATGTACAGAAGTCATACTTGCGGTCAGTTGAGACAGGCCGATGTAAATAAAGAAGTAACCCTTGCAGGTTGGGTGCAAAAATCTCGTGATAAAGGTTTTATGATTTGGGTGGATTTGAGAGACCGCTACGGTATCACTCAGTTGATTTTTGATGCAGAACGCACAGACGCACAGGTGATGGAAACTGCAAAATCGTTGGGTAGAGAATTTGTAATCCAGGTGAAAGGTACGGTCATCGAAAGAGAATCGAAAAATCCGAACCTTCCAACGGGTGAAATCGAGGTATTGGTAAAAGAATTGACCGTTTTGAATGCAGCACAATTGCCACCGTTTACCATTGAAGACGAAACCGATGGAGGAGAAGATATTCGTATGAAATACCGCTATTTGGATATTCGTAGAAATCCTGTGAAAAACAGTTTGCTTTTCCGTCATAAGGTTACACAAGAGGTAAGAAATTACTTGTCAAACTTGGATTTTTGTGAGGTAGAAACGCCTTATTTGATTAAGTCAACGCCAGAAGGAGCGAGAGATTTTGTTGTGCCAAGCCGTATGAATCCAGGGCAGTTTTATGCTTTACCACAATCGCCACAGACTTTCAAACAATTGTTGATGGTAGGTGGTATGGATCGCTATTTCCAAATTGTGAAATGTTTCCGTGATGAGGATTTACGAGCAGATCGTCAGCCTGAATTTACTCAAATCGACTGCGAAATGTCGTTTATCGAGCAAGAAGATATTTTGAATGTTTTTGAAGGATTGACAAGACATTTATTGAAAAATATTCACGGAATCGAAATCGAAAAATTCCCTCGTATGACTTTTGACGAGGCAATGCGTACTTATGGAAATGACAAACCAGACATTCGTTTTGGAATGAAGTTTGGAGAGTTGAACGCAGTGGCACAGCACAAAGAGTTTGCAGTGTTCAACAACGCAGAATTGGTAGTGGGAATTGCCGTGCCAGGTGCTGCAAGTTTTACAAGAAAAGAAATCGACGGCTTGATTGATTGGGTAAAACGCCCTCAAGTAGGAGCTTCGGGTATGGTATATGTAAAATGTGAGGCAAATGGTCAGTACAAATCTTCGGTTGATAAATTTTACGACCAAGAAGATTTTGTAAAATGGGCAGCTGCAACCGAAGCCAAAGAAGGCGATTTGATTTTGATATTATCAGGACCGGCCAATAAAACAAGAACTCAATTGTCGGCGTTGCGTATGGAGCTGGGTAACCGATTGGGATTGCGTAAACCAGACGAATTTGCACCACTTTGGGTGGTGGATTTTCCATTGTTGGAGTGGGACGAAGAAATCGAAAGATACCACGCGATGCACCATCCGTTTACTTCGCCAAAGAAAGAAGACATGCACTTGTTGGACACAGATCCAGGAAAGGTTCGTGCCAATGCCTACGACTTGGTGTTGAACGGAAACGAAATCGGTGGAGGGTCGATTCGTATTCACGACAAAGAAACTCAGGCGTTGATGTTTAAGCATTTAGGATTTACGCCAGAACAAGCACAAGAGCAGTTTGGCTTCTTGATGAACGCTTTCCAATACGGAGCACCGCCACACGGAGGATTGGCATTTGGGTTGGATCGTTTGGTAGCGATTTTGGGTGGACAAGAAACCATTCGTGATTTCATCGCATTCCCTAAAAACAACTCGGGTAGAGATGTGATGATTGATGCACCTGCAACGATTGATGAAGCACAATTGCAAGAATTATCTATCGCATTGAATGTGAAAGAATAATGATAAATAAAAAAGGGAGATTTAAAATCAAATCTCCCTTTTTTATTGTTATTTTTCAGGTCTCAACAAATCGCTGTATGTAATTTTATAAGGTGTTTCTTTGTTATTTGCATCTTTCATCACATAGATAAATTTGTGTTGAGAAGCCAATTCTGCATTGATGAAAATTGTTTTGCGAGTTGCTACATCAAAAATCGAGTGATTTTCGGTGTTGAGAATACGCATATTTTTTGCCAATCCCGTTTGTTGATTGGTGGTAACACCTCCTTTGAAATGGATACCGTTGCTATTTTCTACTCGTACTTCTTCACCGTTGAACCCTTGCGTAAAAAACAAGATAGAATACTGAGGTTCTGTAGCTTTGTAATCAGTCAAAAACTTGTTTTTTTGCTCTTCGGTTACCGAGCGAAAATCGTTTTTAACTTGTTCTACATAATACAATTTCTCTTCTGGAGCAGTTGAGGGTTTCCCTTTTTGCGAACTATTTTCTACAGTATTTGGAGTATGCTGAGTAGTTTTACAACTTGCAAATAATAAAGTTCCTAAGGCGAATAAAAAGATTTTTTTCATAATCGATTATTTTAAATGAAACAATTACCTTTGTAAAATAAATTGCAGTAAAGTCTTTGTGAAACAATTTATTTTACAAAAACACTAATGCTGTAAAATTGTATCTTTTTTACAAAAAAAGCAAAGAATTTAAGAAAATTAACATAAAAACTTCATGATACACGCATTTGATGTTGTAATTGTAGGCGGTGGGCCTCGGGATTTTTTACTGCTGTAGAATTGGCAGGTCGTCGCCCAGAATTGCGTATTGGCATACTTGAGCGAGGTGCTGAAGTATTGGGAAAAGTGAAAATTTCTGGAGGAGGTCGCTGCAATGTTACCCATGCATGTTTCATTCCCAACGAGTTGGCGAAATTTTATCCCCGTGGGGGCAATGAGTTGAAAAGTCCGTTTCATATCTTTTGCAGTGGCGATACGATGCAATGGTTTGCCGATAGAGGAGTGAAACTGAAAATCGAAGACGACAACCGCATGTTTCCGATTACGGATAGCTCACAAACGATTATCGATTGTTTTGTAAACGAAGCCCGCAAATACGGTGTGAAAATCATTACGCAAACATCGGTTCAATCGATTGAAAAGCAGGAGGCTCAATGGTTGATTTCGACCAATAAAGATGCTTTTCGAGCCGATTATTTGGTAATGGCTACAGGAAGTAATCCTAAGATTTGGGATATTTGTCAAAAAATGGGACATCAAATCGTTTCGCCAGTGCCATCGTTGTTTACCTTCAATGTAAAAAATGCAGAATACAATCAATTGATGGGAATTTCGGTGGAAAATGTTTCACTCAAAATAAAAGAAGCCAATCTAAAGAGTTTGGGTGCGTTGCTCATTACCCATTGGGGGTTTAGTGGTCCTGCCATTTTGAAACTTTCTGCATGGGGAGCGAGAGAATTGCATCAGTTGAATTACCATTTCACCTTGCAAATCAATTGGACGGCGGATTATTCTTTCAACGAAATTTTAGACGAACTGATGGAGTACAAGCAACAAAACGCCAAAAAGCAAATTGCCAAATATACACAGTATCAATTGACGAATCGTTTGTGGCAACAATTGGTACAATCTTCAGGAATTTCATCGTCCACGATTTGGGCAGATGCAACCAAAAAACAATTGGTAAAATTGGCAGAATTACTCACCAATTCAACTTTTGAAGTGAAAGGAAAAAGTACTTTCAAGGAAGAATTTGTAACCGCAGGTGGCATTGAACTCAAAGAAATCAATTTCAAAACCATGGAAAGTAAATTGTTTCCCAATTTGTTTTTCGCAGGCGAAATATTGAATATCGATGCCATCACAGGCGGATTTAATTTTCAAAACGCATGGACTACGGGGTTTATCACGGCTCAAACGATATCTGAAAGGGTTTTGGAGTAAATAAAAATAAATCTTTTTATACTTTTGTAAAAAATAAAAATCGCTCACAAGAGCAAATAAAAATAAATGAAAAATCAACCTATATATACAAGTACATTTTCCGCTCCGAGCAATATTGCTTTGGTAAAATATTGGGGAAAAAAAGACAAACAAATTCCAGCCAATCCTTCATTGAGTTTTACTTTGAAAAATTGTAAAACCATTACTACATTAAAAGTTTTTTCAAAAGAGGAAAAAGGAATCAGCTTTGATTTGTTGTTTGAAGGTAAAGAAAAAGAAAGTTTTCGACCAAAAATTCAAAAATATTTTGAAAATATTGCCGATTTGTGCCCATTTATCATGGATTATCATTTTGAAATTGATACGATGAATACTTTTCCTCATAGTTCGGGTATTGCATCTTCGGCTTCGGGTATGGCAGCTTTGTCGGCAAACATTATTGCTTTTGAAAAACAATTAAATCCATCACAATCAGAAGAATATTTTACGAATAAAACATCAGAGTTGGCTCGTTTGGGTTCGGGTAGTGCGTGTAGAAGTATCAAAGGAGAAGTGGTAGTTTGGGGAGAAACGACAAGTATAGAAAAGAGCAACGACCACTTTGGTGTAGAGTTTCCTTATACAATCCACGAAACCTTTCAAAACTATCAAGACACTATTTTGTTGGTCGATAAGGGCGAAAAACAAGTGTCAAGTACAGTAGGACACAATTTGATGTACAATCATCCCTTTGCCAATGAGCGTTTTACACAGGCACACAACAATATAGCACAATTAAAAGAGATTTTACAATTGGGAGATATTTCCGCTTTTATTCAATTGGTAGAAAGTGAGGCATTGACATTGCATGCGATGATGATGACATCTATGCCTTATTTTATCCTAATGAAACCCAATACATTACAAATTATCGAAAAAATATGGAACTACAGAAATAAAGCACAAGTTCCGTTGTGTTTTACTCTCGATGCAGGAGCTAATGTACATTTGTTGTACCCTCTTTCATTTAAAAAACAAGTGCAAACATTTATTGCAGAAGAGCTGAGTCAACATTGTCAAAACAATCAATATATTCACGACGAAATGGGAAGTGGTGTAGAGAACTTACAATAATATCAAAAACTGATCGCATAGGTCAGTTTTTTTTATAAAATGAAAAGACAATTATCAAAATCCTCTGATAAAAATCCGTACATTTGTACGATAAACAGATAGTAAAATTATGATTCATTCAATGACGGGATTTGGAAAATCTTTTGTCCAAATGCCATTGAAAAAAATAACGATCGAAATCAAATCACTCAATTCTAAAAACTTGGATTTGAGTGTGCGTATGCCTCAATTGTACAAAGAAAAAGAATTAGAAGCTCGCAATCTCATAGCTTCTCATTTGGAAAGAGGAAAGGTAGAATGCAATATCTTTATCGACATCACAGGCGAGGAAACTCAAAATACGCTCAATGCACCGATTATCAAAGGATATATCGCTCAGATGATGGAGATAATTCCGCAGGAAAAAGTTGATTTTACGGAATTGATGAAAATGGCAGTGCGTATGCCCGATGCCTTGAAAGTAGAACGAGCAGAAATCGATGAAGAAGAATGGGCAGCTGTGAAAAAGCATTTGGAAATTGCAGTTAAAAATCTGAAAGAATTTCGCCGTCAGGAGGGAGAAAAATTAAAATTGGACTTTACCCAACGCATACAAACCATTCGTGAGCAATTAGCCGAAAGTTTGCAATATGAAGGACAACGCATCGAAACGGTAAAAGAACGCATTTCACAAAATTTGAAAGAACTGGCAGTAACTGTCGATGAAAGTCGTTTTGCACAAGAGGTGGTGTATTATTTGGAAAAATTGGATATCAACGAAGAAAAAGTACGCTTGACCAATCATTTGGATTACTTTGAAGAAACGATGAATAGTGCCGAACACAGTGGTAGAAAATTGGGCTTTATTGCACAAGAAATCGGAAGAGAAATTAATACATTAGGGTCAAAATCCAATCATTCGGAAATGCAAAAGTGCGTTGTGAAAATGAAAGACGAATTGGAAAAAATCAAAGAACAAGTACTCAATATATTATAACTATGAAATCAGGAAAACTCATTGTGTTTTCGGCACCATCAGGTTCGGGAAAAACAACCATCGTAAAACATTTGTTGCAACAAGAAGAATTGAAATTGGATTTTTCAATTTCGGCAACTTCGCGTTATAAAAGAGAAGGAGAGGTACATGGAAAAGATTACTATTTTATCACAGCCGAAGAATTTCAACAAAAAATAAATGAAAACGCCTTTGTAGAATACGAAGAGGTGTATAAAGACAATTTTTACGGAACATTGAAAACCGAATTGGAACGCATTTGGAGCGAGGGAAAAACCGTTATTTTTGACATAGATGTAGTAGGAGGATTGAATGTAAAATCGCAGTATCCAGAGCAGACTTTGGCAATCTTCGTAAACCCACCATCGGTAGAAGAATTGGAAAAGAGATTGCGACACAGACAAACCGAATCAGATGAGAAAATTGCAATGCGTTTGGCAAAAGCCGAAAGAGAAATCTCTCGTGCCAAAGAGTTTGATGTAATCCTGGAAAACAACGATTTAGAAACCGCCAAAAAAGAAGCGTATCAGTTGGTACAGCAATTTGTTAATTAGCGAATGGTGAATGATCGTCAGAACTATTAAATGAGCGAAGCTCATAAACGCACGAAGTGCTTAAACAAAGTTTCATGAACATAGGATTATATTTTGGGACATTCAATCCCGTACATATCGGGCATTTGATCATCGCCAATCATTTGGTAGAAAATTCGGATATTGACCAATTGTGGATGGTGGTAACGCCACACAATCCTCATAAGAAAAAATCGAATTTACTCGAGGATTATCACCGTTTACACATGATACATTTGGCAACGCAAGACTACGATCACATAGTGCCATCGGATATAGAGTTTAAATTGCCGCAACCCAATTATACGGTGCATACTTTGGTACATTTGAAAGAAAAATATCCCAAATACAATTTTTCGTTGATTATGGGAGAAGACAATTTAAAAACCTTTCAAAAGTGGAAAAATTATCAAGTGATATTGGAAAACCATCAACTGTATGTATATCCACGAATTTCCGAAGGAGAAATCCCACAAGAGTTGAAAAATCATCCCAATATTCATAAAATCAACGCCCCGATTATTGAGTTGTCATCAACTTTTATCAGAGAGCAAATCAAATTACAAAAAAATATCAAACCTATGCTTTCACCCACAGTTTGGGAATATATCGACCATAATCTGTTTTATAGGAAGTAGGAGGGAGTTTAACATTAATCAACAAAAAAATGAAAATAGCCATAGGAAATGACCACGCAGGTCCACAGTACAAAACAGCCATTGTAGAATATTTGACTTCAAAGGGAATTGAAGTAATCAACTTTGGTACAGACACATCAGATTCTGTAGATTATCCAGATTTTGGACACAAAGTAGCAACCGCAGTTGCCAATAAAGAGGTAAATTTAGGAATCGTGATTTGTGGTTCTGGAAACGGAATCGCAATGACTGCAAACAAACACCAAGATATTCGTTGTGCTTTGTGTTGGAACAAAGAGATTGCAGAATTGGCTCGTCAGCACAACGACGCCAATGTGTTGTCTATTCCCGCGAGATTTACAGCTATTCCGCAAGCGATAGAAATGGTAGAAGCCTTTGTAAACACTCCGTTTGAAGGAGGGCGTCATGCCAATAGAGTAGAGAAGATTGCTTGTCAATAAGAAAAAACAAGTAAATATTTCATAAACTGAAAAATAAAGTTTGTGGAATAAAAAAAATGATTACCTTTGCACGATTAAATAACCAAACGAAGGTCGGGTACCTTCATAAATACATTTAGATATGTCTGTAAAAATTAGATTACAAAGACACGGTAAAAAAGGAAAGCCTTTTTACTGGGTAGTAGCGGCAGATGCTCGCGCAAAAAGAGATGGTAAATTTTTGGAAAAATTGGGAACTTACAACCCAAACACAAACCCTGCAACTATCGACTTGAATGTTGATGCTGCTGCAAAATGGTTATTCCAAGGAGCTCAACCGACAGATACAGCTCGTGCGATCTTGTCTTACAAAGGTGCTTTGTTGAAACATCACTTAAACGGAGGTGTACGTAAAGGTGCTTTGACTCAAGAGCAAGCTGATGCAAAATTTGCTGCTTGGTTGGAAGAAAAACAAAACAAAATCAACGCAAAAGCGTCTGGATTGGCTGACAACAAAGCAGCTGCAAAAGCAAAAGCTTTAGAGGCTGAAAAAGAAGTAAACGCTAAGCGTATCGCTGCGGCTCAACAAGCAAAAGCTGCTGCGGAAGAGGCTACTGCTGAAGAAAATACTCCAGAAGTAGAAGAAAACACTGAAGAAACTGAAGCTTAATTATTAACATTGTAAAGCAATTTGGAATGCGTAAAAAAGACTGTTTTTATTTAGGAAAAATTGCTAAGAAATTTAGTTTCAAAGGCGAAGTTCTTGTCTATTTAGATACAGATGAGCCGGAATCTTATACAGAATTGGAATCAATGTTCGTTGAAATCAATGGGCATTTGGTTCCTTTTTTTGTTGAAAAATCTTGCATCCACAAAGAGCGTTTCTTACGTGTGCTTTTTGAAGATATTGCCTCTGAAGAAGACGCAGACGAACTCATAGGACGCGAAGTATATCTTCCGCTAAATATGCTTCCAAAATTGGAAGGAAATAAATTTTACTACCACGAAGTAGTTGGTTTCAAAGCAATTGACCAAGAAAAAGGTGCGTTTGGAACCATCGAAAAAATTTCTGACAACGGTGTACAAGCCTTGTTTGAAATATCTTATAACGAGGCGACTATCCTCGTACCTCTTATCGACGAATTTATCGTAAAAGTAGATCGTGAAAATCAAGAAATTTTATTCAATACCCCACCTGGATTGATTGATTTGTATTTGTGATTTTTTTTGAACTCACACAATATTTTGAAATAAAAAACTGCCTAAGAAATAAATCAAAGGCAGTTTTTCTTTGTGTATTTGATTTAGAAATTATTTGATAATGTTTATAATAGGAGTGCTATCTTCTTCTAAAGTGTATTCCACTTCATTATAATATACTTTTCTAATATAAAAGAATCTTTCTCCTTTTTCAGCAACGACTTTGATGTAATCAAACATATTATCATCGTATTGCAATTTGTAATATGATGTAACGAGGTTGTTTTCAACCTCGTGTTCATAAACTAATAATAAACCTAAAATAGTACGATTATCTACATAGTCTATACTTCTAACTTTTGCATATCCTTCTACATTTTCCATTTTTTGACCATTGCGATGACCACTTGTGTAATATAAATCGTTCCAGTTCTCATCTGTTACAAAAACACTAAGTTTATCTTGTTTATACACATTGGTTTGAAACAAATCATTTCCTTGTGCGTCAGAGAATTTTAGATAAATAAAGTTTGCATTAAAAACTTCTCCTATCTGATTGTCGTCGTTTTTATTGCAGCTTATAAATGCAATTAAACTAAAAAATAAATAAACTAATTTTTTCATAATTATTTTGGATTTATGTTATTAATCATGTGTTGATTGTAAATATAATTTATTGATGGGTTTGAAGAACCACCATTTACCTCATTCCAGTTTGCAAAATCAAATCTTCCTTGTTGATTATATGCCAAAATGGGTTTTTCAACAATTGAAGCAGACAAGACTACAAAACCATTGTTATTTGCTAAATTTATAGCATACATAATCGGAGTGCCATTGTTGTTTTCAATGGTTTGTACATCTTCTATTAGATTAATAGAAAGGTTGGGTAAGCCATTTGTTTGCTTTAATTTTTTTGAAAAAAATGCAACTAATTTTTCAAAATTCTTATTATCAAGCAGTTAATTATTTTCTGAAGTGTATAAGGTAATGATTTGGTAATGGAACCATTTTTACTGATTTTACTTGTTTTGCGCTGTAACTCAATGGCACAAAGGTACGAACTATTTACAAACTGGCAAAAAAACTTACCTTTGCCCTATGAAGCAGGTGCGGTTGCAGGCAGTGATTTTAAATCACTGCCTGCAACCGCACCTGCTTCAAAAGGTCAATAGGAAGAGGTAGTCCCACTCAAGCATTATCAATAAAAATCTACTTATAAAATCATTCTTTATCCATATATTCTTCCAATGACTTTTTAAGCTCATCCAAGAACGATGTTCCGGGTTTGGAACGTATTTTCGTCCTGTGAAAAGTGTGATGACTATGTTTCGAATCAAACTTTAAAAATCCTGTTAAAAATATCTATCATTTTACTGATGTTTATTTTTCCATCCCGTAATTGCTTTAACTTGTTGTTATGCTCAAAATAAGTATTTTAGCTACTGTATCCAAGTCTCTTATCACGTTTTGAGTATTGACTTCTAGTTTCCATTATAAGATCGAAAAGACACTCAATTAGTTATTTTCAATTCCAAATGTAAATGTGATTATTAAAGTGAAAACAACACATTCTAGTTCTTTATCAAAAAATCGAAATGAAAAAAATATACATACAGCTCACCTTTTAATGAAATAAATCTGCCCTTACTCTTGTTGTTGAATTAATTCTTTTTAGGAATCGTTACTATTGAGGCGGTTGCTTATACAAAGTTCTCCGCTTTCGTTTTTCGAGTTCACGTTCCAAAAGCATCGTAGCGATTACCTGACAGGTAGGCGTATGCTTGTTCTCTTGTAAGGCTTTTTTGAGCTTCTCTTCAGAAACATCTACCCGATAAAGAATACTGATGAGCTTGTTAAAATCCCTTTGAATCAAATCATCTATATATTCAACCAGTGCTTCAAACTGAGCTTCAAATGAAGGCTTGACCACTGCATTAGCTTCGTCCAAGCCTTGGGCAATGCTGATGATGGCTTGTTGTGCTTCTGTCATCTTTCTATATTTTTTAATTATTAGTTTGCAGAAATGATTTATCAAATGTTAGAAATGAATCATCAACCTTCAGAAACGATTTATCAAGTGTCAGAAATGAATCATCAACCTGTAGAAATGAACTATCAAAGTTGATAATCCATTTTTTTGTATCAAAATATCATTTTTTCTTTATCAAAAAATCATCCTTTTAGATAAAAAAATCATATTCGGCTGACCGAAATTCATTTTTGGCTGACCAAATATCATTTCTGATTGACCAAATACCATTTTTGATTGACCGAAATTCATTTCTTTCTAACTAAAATAAATTTCTAATTCACCGAACATTATTTCTTTCTAACCGAAATAGATTCCTCTCTATCGAAATAGCTTTACAGGTGGTTGCCGATGGTCTTCCCGATTTTGATAGCGTTGAATTTTTTATCAAATCCATAAACGATAGGCTCTCCTGTGGCAATCTCTCGTTTGATAATCTCTTCGGGCGAAAGATTTTCCAAATACATAATCAAGGCGCGCAAGCTATTGCCGTGAGCGGCGATTAAGACATTTTTCCCTTGTTGCAAAAGCGGTTTGATTGCCGTTTCAAAATACGGAATCACGCGGTGGTAAGTATCCTTGAGACTCTCGCCGTTGGATGGTGGTACATCAAACGAACGCCGCCAAAGATGCACCTGCTCCTTGCCGTACTTCTCTGCCGTTTCTGCCTTGTTCAGCCCCTCGAGGTCGCCATAAGCTCGCTCGTTGAGTGCCTGATGGCTCGTTACAGAGATGCCCTCTTTGTTGGGCAATTGGTTGAGAATGATTTCCAAAGTGTGCTGAGCCCGTATCAATTGGGAGGTAAAAGCCACGTCTATTTTTTCGGATTTCAAGACCAAACCTGCATTTTTTGCCTCTTGTTTGCCCTGCTCGGTGAGGTCTACATTTTTCCAACCAGTGAAGCGGTTTTCTAAATTCCATTGCGATTGTCCGTGTCGGACTAAAAATAATTTTGTCATGGTATTTTGATTTTTAGATGATGATTTTTCATTGATTAGCTCCCACACGCTAGGCATTCCTCTGGGTTGTCTAGTGAGCAGGCTACTTGTGATTGTCCTGAAAGCATCTGAGTGTCTACGGTAAATTTGATAGCATCTACGGCGGCTTTGGTACGGAGGTAGTACATACCCGTTTTCAGTCCGCTTTTCCACGCGTGGAAGTGCATTGAGGTGAGCTTTGCAAAATTCGGCTCTGCCATAAAGAGGTTGAGCGACTGCGACTGACAGATAAAAGCCCCGCGGTCTGCCGCCATATCAATAACGGTTTTTTGTTTGATTTCCCAAACGGTTTTGTACAATTCTTTCAGTTCGGTCGGTATTTCAGGAATGTTTTGCACCGAGCCATTTTCGGCGATGAGCTTGTTTTTCATCGTGGGGTTCCACAAGCCCAATTCGATGAGGTCTTTGAGTAAGAATTTATTGACCACCACAAATTCACCCGAAAGCACACGGCGGTTATAAATATTACTGGTGTAAGGCTCAAAGCACTCATTGTTGCCCAAAATCTGCGAAGTAGAGGCGGTGGGCATCGGTGCTAAAAGGAGCGAATTGCGTATGCCGTGGGTCATCACTTCGTTGCGAA
This sequence comes from Capnocytophaga sp. ARDL2, assembly GCF_041530365.1. Lineage (NCBI taxonomy): Bacteria > Pseudomonadati > Bacteroidota > Flavobacteriia > Flavobacteriales > Flavobacteriaceae > Capnocytophaga > Capnocytophaga sp. ARDL2. The sequence goes on along the minus strand of NZ_CP168034.1, from coordinate 207,240 downwards.
GTTTTTCCCAATCCCAGCGGTCAGAAGGGGCTACTTGCCATAAATCAAACTGAAATTTTCCTTCCGAAAGAGGCGAACCCGCAAACGAACTGTACGCTCCTTGCTCCTTTGCCAATTCCATCGAGGCTTCCATCGAAGCAAAATAAATGGTCTCAAAAATATCCTTATTGAGCTTTCGTGCTTCTGGGCTTTCAAAGGGCAAACGAAGAAGTAAAAACACATCTGCCAATCCTTGCACACCTAAACCTATCGGACGGTGGCGGTCATTAGAAGTTTTGGTTTCGGGAATGGGATAATAATTTCCGTCAATGATTTTGTTGAGATTTCGCGTAACGATTTTGGTTACTTCATAGAGTTTTTGAAAATCAAAGCCCTTGTCCGAAACATAGCGAGGCAAAGCCAAGGAAGCCAAATTGCACACCGCCACCTCATCAGCATTGGTGTATTCCATTATTTCGGTGCAGAGGTTGGAAGCTTCGTATCGTACCAATGTTCTTTTGGTTTGATTTTTCATTCACGGCATCTTTGTAGCACATATAAGGTGTACCGGTTTCGATTTGAGCTTCGAGAATGGCTGTCCAGAGTTCGCGTGCCTTGATTTGCTTGCGAAATTTTCCTTCGTTTTCGTAAGTGGTATAAAGTTCGTTGAATTTTTCGCCATACACCTCGTACAGCCCTTGTGCTTCGTTGGGGTCAAAGAGCGACCACATTTGGTCGGCTTCTACGCGTTGCATAAAGAGGTCAGGAATCCAAAGGGCAGGAAATAAATCCCTTGCGCGCATCTCCTCCTTACCGTGATTTTTACGAATATCAATAAAATCAAAAATATCCGAGTGCCACGGTTCGATATAGACGGCAATAGCACCTTTGCGTTTGCCGCCGCCTTGATCTACATACCGAGCGGTGTCATTGAACACGCGAAGCATCGGAATAATGCCGTTGGAAATTCCGCCTGTACCTTTGATGTAGCTCCCTGTAGAACGAATGTTATGAATGCTTACGCCAATACCACCCGCCGATTGCGAAATCAAAGCACAGCGTTTAAGGGTGTCGAAAATCCCCGCGATGCTGTCTTCGGTCATACTGAGTAGGAAGCACGACGACATTTGCGGTTTGGGCGTACCCGCGTTGAAGAGCGTTGGCGTGGCGTGTATAAACCATTTTTCGCTCATTAAGTTGTAAGTTTCGATGGCTGCCTGAATATCCTCTTTGTGAATGCCCAACGCCACACGCATAAAGAGATGCTGTGGGCGTTCGGTTACCTTTCCATTGGTGCGAATGAGGTAGGAACGCTCTAAGGTTTTAAATCCGAAGTAATCAAAATTATAATCGCGGTCGTAGATGACACTGCTGTCGAGTTCATCGGCGTTTTTACGAATGATTTTATAAATTTCTTCGGAGATGAGAGGTGCGTGGGTTTGGGTTATGGGGTCGGTGTATTCGTAGAGCAATTGAGCGGTTTTTGAAAACGATTTGAGAGTGTTTTTGTGCAAATTGCTCACGGCGATGCGTGCCGCCAAGACCGAAAAATCAGGGTGAATGGTAGTTTGTGCGGCGGCGGTTTCTGCCGCAAGGTTGTCCAGTTCGGTAGTGGTAACATTGTCGTAAATCCCTTGAATGACTTTTTTAGCAATTTCAATTACATCTTTTTCCGAAATCGATAAGCCGTAGATGAGTTTATGAATACGAGCCGTAATTTTATCAAAATGAACGGCTTCTTTTTTTCCGTTTCTCTTTATTACAAACATTTCTTTTTTTTATTTGAATTTCATAGCATAAGCAGGAACTAGATTTCCTTTCAATAGTTTTTGGAGTTTGGATTGCATCAGTTTTTTCGCCAAGGGTTTCACTCGGTCAATGTAGAGAATGCCTTCCAAGTGGTCGTATTCGTGGAGAATCACGCGTGCGGTCATTCCGCTAAAAGTTTGGGTGATGGTTTCAAATTGTTCGTTTTGATAGCTCAATTCCACCGACCACGAACGGGCTACTTTTCCTGATAAAAAGGGCAAACTCAAACAGCCTTCCACTTCTTCCCATTGTTCTTCGGAAAGATTTTTTATTTGCGGATTGATAAACACCCGCCGAATACCTGTATCGTTGGGTTCAAAAAGTTCGGCTCGTTCGTCCTCGTTCATCACATCGTAAAGCACCTTTGAATCGGCAACGAACAACCGCAAAGATTTACCCACTTGTGGTGCTGCCAATCCACAGCCATTGGCTTTTTCCATCGTTTCCCACATATTGTCGATGAGTTCGTTCAAATTGAGAAAATCGGGTGTTACAGCTTCTGCCTTAGTCTTCAGCACATTGTTTCCGTAAGCAAAAATGGGGAGTTTCATTTTTTAATGGTTAATGATTAATTGTTAATTAACAATTACTTAAAAATCTTCATCGAGTGAAAAAGCGTTTTGTTCGCTACTGCTTTGTGCTACGCCTGTTTTTTGATATTCACCCACACGCCGTTCAAAGAAATTGGTTTTTCCTTGCAGGGAAATAAGCTCCATAAAATCAAAGGGATTGGTGGCGTTCCATACTTTATTACAACCCAAGGCAACGAGCAATCTATCGGCAACAAACTCAATGTATTGGCACATTAGTTCGGCATTCATCCCAATGAGTTTCACAGGGAGTGCATCGGTAACAAATTCTTTTTCAATGGCAACGGCATCTACGATGATTTCTTTTACGGTTTCTTCCGAAAGTTTGTTTTGTAGGTGATTGGCATAGAGTAAGCAAGCAAAATCGCAGTGCAAACCTTCGTCCCGACTGATGAGTTCGTTGGAAAAGGTGAGCCCTGGCATCAAACCGCGTTTTTTGAGCCAGAAAATAGAGCAAAAACTTCCTGAAAAGAAGATGCCTTCCACGGCAGCAAAGGCGATGAGTCGCTCGGCAAAACTTCCTTTGGTAATCCATCGCAACGCCCATTTTGCTTTTTTGGTAACGCACGGAATGGTTTCGATGGCACGAAGCAAATAGTCTTTTTCGGTAGGGTCTTTTACATAAGTATCGATGAGGAGCGAGTACATTTCGGAATGGATGTTTTCAATCATAATTTGAAATCCGTAGAAACATCGTGCCTCAGGATATTGCACCTCTTGGAGGAAGTTGATGGCAAGGTTTTCATTGACGATGCCATCGCTGGCGGCAAAAAACGCCAACACCCGCGAGATGAAAAATCGTTCGTTATCATTGAGTTTGTTTTGCCAATCGTGGAGGTCGGGCGACAAATCCACTTCTTCTGCCGTCCAAAAACTAGCTTCGGCGTTTTTGTAGAATTGCCAAATATCGTTGTGCTGTATAGGAAAAATGACAAAGCGGTCTTTGTTTTCTATTAAAAGAGGTTCGGTAATCATTTTTTAGCTTCCTTTAATTTTACAGATGCCTGTATATCAATATTTTCCCATACTTTACTTATTCCATCAGCACCTTTATGCAAATCGAAACAAACTGAGTTAAGCACTTCTAAGGCTTTCAAAGCTTTAAATTCTTTTAAATCGATGGAAGATTTGACCTTCAATAAATTATCTTTGAATTGAATTTCTGCTGGAATATTATTTACACTAATTCCATTCATTCTTAGCTTTATAACCCATTGATGATTTTCAAAAATGAATTTTCCCGATATTTTTCCTGCTTCATTCATCAATCCGAAGAAAAAATTTTTAATTTTTTCATCTCTGGAAGGATCTCCTGTTGACAACTTTAAGGCATTAATAGAAAACTCGGCATTGTTTAAGAAATTTTCAACGGATTTTCCCTCAGAAAGATTAATTAAATCCACCGATTCAAAAGTTCCTTTTACAGGTAATTTGTCGGTAGTTTTATATGCTGTCCATTCTACTTTTGCTGAATTTTCAACGGGTTCAAAAGATGATTTTTCATTTTTACAAGAGTACAACAATGTACCTCCTATACCTAATAATACGATGAATAAATTTTTGATTTTCATTAGCATTTACTTTTTACAAATTCATATATTAATCTTACAGGAACGGCGGTTGCTCCGCTTTGTTTATAGCCTTTTTTGTCTTTGAGAAAAGCTGCTCCTGCGATGTCGAGATGTACCCAAGGGTAATCGGTAAAATGTTCCAAGAATTTGGCTGCTGTACTGACTCCGCCAATTGGTCCACCAATGTTTTTAAGGTCGGCAATATCAGATTTTATGAGTTCGGCATATTCTTTCCAAAGAGGGAGCTGTACAATGCGTTCATAAACCTCTTCGCCAATGGATTTTAGAGCATCGATACTTTCTTGGTGGTTGGAAAGTCCTGCAATACCAAAACTTCCCGTTATTGCTGCCGAAGCTCCTGTGAGCGTAGCCATATCAATCACCAATTCGGGGTTGAATTTTTTCGCATAGCACAGAGCATCGGCGAGTACAAGCCGTCCTTCGGCATCGGTATTTTGCACTTCTACCGTTGTGCCGTCCATTATGGTAATCACATCATCTACCACTAAGGCATTGGAGCTGATTTTATTATCCGTAGCGGGTACAATACCGATGACATAATAAGGTAATTGATTGCCTGCAATGGCACACATCGCTCCTAGAACGGCTGCACCACCTGCCATATCGCATTTCATTGTACTCATTACGCCACCCACTTTGAGTGAGTAACCGCCCGTATCGAACATTACGCCTTTGCCCACCAAAACTAACGGCTGATCATTTATTGCATTTTTCGGTTTGTAGTGCATAATATTAAAAGTGGGTGGTATTTCCGAACCTTTATTTACCCCAAGCAAACCGCCCATTTTCAGGGTTTCGATTTGCTTTTTATGAAGAATTTCCGTTTCAAAACCGAATTTTTCACCTGCTCCTTGTGCCCATTCTGAAAATTTGAGTGCGTCCATATAATTAGCAGGTTCATTCACTGCGTTTTTGGTGAGGGAAATGGCTTCGAGAAGTATATTAAGTTCCTTGTATTGCTGTTCTGAAACTGCGGTTTCTGAAATAAATAGCGTGATTTTGCCTTCCCTTTTTTGGGATAGATATTTATCAAAATGATAACTGCTAAGCAACATACCTTCCAAGAGAGCGTATTTTTCTTTTTCGGAAAACATTTCTAGATTTTCGAATACCACTTCTGTAGAGGGAGAGGCAGCGGAACGCTGTAATGAGCCTATAACATTCGCACCTATTTGCCTTAAATCTTCTAATTCATCTTTAGAAACGGCTACCAGCAAACTTTTTTCTTCTTGCCAAAGACACCAATGTTTATTCTCTTTCTTGTCGAATGATTGACGAATTTCTGATTTTAAATTTTCTTGAATATCAATCTTTTGCAAATCTTTTTCGTTACGAATAAATCGGATCATTGTGCCTTTTTCAGATGGTGAATTGTGAGTATATCGTTTGAGTTCTGTACAAAGGTAAATATCGGTCATTTTATTGGTTTTTTAATTGTTGAGAGAGTGTTTGTTCTCCTGCCTTCCATCCACAGGCAGTTAATTCTTCCGTTTGGAGAGCATCTAATACACGAAGTACTTCCTCTACATTTCTTCCTACATTCATAGGATAAACGCTCACCCATTGTATAATTCCTTGTGGGTCAATGATAAAAGTAGCTCGATAAGCAACTTTTTCTTCGCAGTTTAAAATTCCCATTTCTTCGGATAAAGATTTGGAAGTATCAGCAAGCATTGGGATAGAAAGGTCTGCTAATTGGGGATGATTTTGTCTCCACCCTAAATGTACATATTCAGTATCAGTTGAAGCACCAATCAGCAAAGCATTTCTCTCTGCGAATTTTTCGTTGTTTTTGTTGAATTCTACAATTTCTGTTGGGCAGACGAAAGTAAAATCTTTGGGCCACCAAAAAAGCACCATCCACTTTCCTTGCTCCGTTGCATAGTTATTTGTAATTTCAGAAATTTCTATGCCTTGTTTTGTAGAAATAACGGCTTTTTTAGTAAATTCAGGTAATTTGTCCCCAATACTTAGTATTCCTTTTTGAATGAGTTGTAATTGTTCTCTCTGAATCAGTTTTTTAATTGAATTGCACATAATCAAATGTTTTTATATTTTGTAAATTATTTTTTGTTATTTGATTTTTTAAATAAGTTAAGAAAGCATCTGTCTTTGATGTTCTAACATTACTTTTTTGAGTAAAACTAAGGTAATTGAGAATAGATTTTCTTAATTCTTTTTCAATGATTTCCTTTTGATAATCCTTCTGATAGAAATGCAAAAGAAAATATATTGCTTTTTGCAATATCTCTTCGGCTCTGTTCAAATCCTTAACTTCTTGATAACAATTTGCCAAATTGTAACACGAAATGGTATATACTTGTATGAAAGGCACTTTTAATCGCACACAATCTGGCAAATTGCTATTCAATACTTCTGCTCTATATAAGGCGTTTAGGTAGCCATCTAAAGCAAGTTCGTAATTTCCTTCATCGAAAAATTTATTAGCTTCTTCTGTCAAAAATTTCCAATAATTTTCGATATGATTTACACAAGTATCACTCATATTATTTTAGATTTTGGTTAGCAAAATTCCAATTGACCAATTCCCAGAAACCTTCCACGAATTTGGGTCTTGCATTTCGGTAATCGATATAGTAAGCGTGTTCCCATACATCAATGGTGAGAATAGGCGTTTTGTTTTCGGTAAGTGGAGTGTAGGCATCTTTCATTGGGAGAATTTCTAGTTTTCCTTCTTGATTTTGAGCCAGCCACGCCCAACCTGCACCGAATAATTTTACGGCAGTGGTAGAGAATTGTTCTTTAAAATTTTCAAAATTTCCGAAATCGCGGTTAATGAGTTCGGCGATTTTCCCCGTAGGATTTTTTCCGCCATCGGGCGACAGGCAATTCCAAAAAAAGGAATGATTCCAATGCTGAGCCGCATTGTTGAAAATAGCTACATTGTTTTGTGCGTGGCTTTTTCGGATGATATCCACGATGTCTTTTTCCGCCCATTCGGTATCTTTTACCAATCCAGCAAGGTTATTTACATAGGTAGCGTGATGCTTGTCGTAGTGATAGTCAAAAGTTTCCTCGGTAATAATCGGGTTTAGAGCGTTTTTATCATATGGAAGCTCTGGAAGTGTGTGATTGATTTTCATTTTACTTACAATTAAATTAGTTAGTTTATTGGTTTTTAGTTTTTTAATATTATTAGTTTGTTATTGTGTTTAGATTAGCAAAAATAATAATTTATACTTGTCTAAAAAAATAAATCGATAAATTTTTTATCTATTTTCATAATGTACTTTTTAATAAATTGTAAATCAAATATATAAAATGAAGTTTGATGTCTTACACGTCATTATTTTTTCAGTGATATGTTGTTCTAATTGTTGTGAAATAGCCATAATTTCTTTACAGATAGCTACCATTTGAGCCGTTTGTTTTTCAAGTTTGAACAGATAGGCAGCGGCTTTCTTTTCGGAAAAATTGCGATACAAAATCTTTACTATCTGATTGTAATTCACTCCCACCGCCCGAAATTGCCCATAGAGTTCGGTGAGTTTGATATAAAAATCCAATACTGATTTATCGAATTTTACACTTTTGATTTCTTTGGAAAATAATACCGAAGTGATAAAATGAGCTTTGATTTTCATTCCCGATTGTTCAAACAGGGATAGAAATTTAGCATTATCTTCATCATTTAGTCGAAACACATACCGATGTGTGGTTGGATTGAGCTTTTGTGTCGTCCGTTATATTGCTTATGTTGAATATTTTTTGTGTCCATAGTGTTATTTATAAAATCGGTTGTTAAGTTAAAAAACCACGACTTTGGAGAGGTTTTCAGCTCCCTGCAAGGGCAAGTGGTTTTGAGATGCGGAAAATATTTTGAGCATCTCAAAACACAACTTGCTCTGTTCGGGTGAACAGAAAATACTCCCTATCGGTCGCATTAAAATTAGCTTTGAAAAAGAAAGAAAGACCTTCCAAAATCATTGTCTTTTGTTTTTGTGCAAAACAACCGAATTTCAATCATTTAGCAGATATATCATTCCTTGCCATTGAATGCCCTATAATGCCAAAGACTTCCTTATGTAAATACGTGTGTAATTGTGTATGTTTCTTTGTACGCACATACATATGTATGTAGCTACGTAGCTACGTACCAACGTACTTACATATGTACATACGTACGTAAACAAATACGATAATACCTATGTGATTATCTGCAAACGTAAATACTTACACACTTACTTGTTTGTGCATATATGTATGTAAATATGTAGGTACGTGCGTGTATAAGTAAGCATACAAATAGGTAAGTTTCTAAATATAAAAGAGAAAGCACAAAAAACATAAGCATACTTGCTCATCTTAACTAAAATTTTTAATTCGGCAATGAGAGGAAGAGCGAAGTCGTTTCATTAAAACAAGTAGTAAGTAGTGCGTTCATTTTTATCATTTTCGACATTTTTTTATTCGTATAAAGAGCCGGAATATGCGGTTGTCGTTTCGAGAGCCTAAAAGGTCTGTGTTTAGCGGCTACAAGGTTTTTCAAAAAAATACAACCCCTGTTGAAAACGGGTGTGGAGATTTTTTTGAAAACCAAAGGCTTGACCTTGTAGAAGCGTTACAAACACAGAAATACCTTTGCTCTCGAAAACGAACACCCATATCGGCTTCTTACCCCATAAATAAAACAGGAGAAAATACCATAAACAAACGCACACACCATTACTAACTAAAATGAAATGAAGTAGCCTTCCTCTGCCGAATAAAAGCCAATAAAAAAACCGATACAAAAATTGTAAACAATCCCTGTATCGGTAAATACTAAAATCGAATATCTTTGATAGACAATCAACTACGTTATAATGAAGCGACTAATCGCTCACCAAAATCATTGAATTTACAAGCGATTTTTTCCATATCCTTACTGATTTTTTCATTGGTGATTTTAGCATAAATCTGTGTGGTTTTCAAATTCTTGTGTCCCATCATTTTACTAACACTTTCCAAAGGAACACCTTCTGTAAGAAATAAGGTGCCAAAAGTATGCCTTGCCCAATGAAAGCTCAATGGCTTTGTTTTATCAATACCCGCCTCTAAGCTAATTTCTCTTAAATGAAGATTGCAAGAGGTATTACTTGGGACAGGAAATACAAACTCACCTCTACTGATGGATTCGTATTTATCAATGATTTTTTGAGCGATGGGAAGTATGCGAACATTGGAAGGATTGCTCGTTTTTTGCCTACGGGAAAGAATCCAACGATTGCCATCAAAAAAGGTTTGAATTTGGTTCTTTTTAAGCTGTTTGATGTCAATATACGAAAGTCCTGTAAAACAGCTAAACACGAACAAATCACGCACCAATTCACGGGTTTTACTCTTAAAAGTACAGCTCAATAACTGCTCAATTTCTTCTTTTAGCAAATAACCTCGGTCTTTTTCCTGCATTGTAATTTCGTATTCTCGGAATGGGTTCTTGTGAATCAAATCTTTTTCCAAAGCGATGTCAATCATCTTACACAAAGGCATCATATATACCCATATCGTATTATGTGTTAATCCTTTATCAACACGAAGATAAAAATCAAAATCTTTAATGAAATCCGCTGTAAGCTCCCGAAAGGCCATATCTTTTCGATGGTATTTATAACCAATAAAATCTGAAAGATGTGTATATACATTTTGATATTTCGCTAATGTCTGTTTGCCTCTTACTCCTTTTTGAACCATTTTTTCAAAATCAACGTTGAAATTTTCAAAAACTTTTAAAAGCGAATCGTCCATTGTTCCAATGCCTAAAAAGCTGTTTTTAAGCTTTTCGGCAGTGGCAAAGCCTTCTGTTTTCATCAAATGGTCATATTGATTGACCAAACGAGTTTTCAGTTCTTCCAATTTGCGATTTAATAAAAGAGCTTCTTCACTCTTACCTAAGACTTTGCCGAATTTCAAGTCCCATTTATCGGGAAAAATTTCGAGTTTAGTACTAAATTGGGCAATTTTACCATCAATGGTAATCCTACCCATAATGGCCACTTTTCCGTTTTTCTTAGGAGCATTCTTTTTCAGATAGAAAAGCACTTTGAAGGTTGATTTTTTTACTTGCATAACTCAACTTTTTAAATTACAAAATTAATTTCTATTGAGTTACCATACGCTATGAAAACAAGTGCAAAACACTGAAATATAGTCTTTTACTTAAAATATTTAAAACCACCATTAGGTAACGATTTAGAAACCTAACTTTGTTTTTACCCGTCAAATTACCCTATGCCTTGCTTTCCAACATTTCTCTGATAAAAAACTAAACCATTTAGTATGTGTATATTACATCTTTTTACTTACTTTCGCAGTTTAATTTTATTTTTTGTTCAAAAAATTAACAGCTGAATTTTTGGCCTGGCAATAGTAATGATTTTACTACTTGCAATTTTCGAGTTTTCTGAATCATAATTTTTAGTATCTGTAGAAAACTCGTTTTGACACGAAAAGAGGCTAATTAACAATAAGCTTAAAATACTTCTTTTACACATAATAAAAATGATTTAGATTGTTAAAACTTTTTAAATATAATAATTTTATAAATAAGCGTGGTAGATTTTAACATATTTTAAGCGTAAAAAAATAAAAAAAAGATTTTTAAATTTTATGCTGGAATAAAATAATGTATTGTGTTTATTGTTGTATATGATGGGTTATCATGATAATAAAGGGTGTGGTTTAGAAAATACACTCGTCAGTTTGTTTAAAATTTTTCGAAACAGGAGATAGCTATGTATTTTAAAATGTGAAATATTTCATAACTTGCTTTGTAAATAGAATAGTTGCTTTCATATGTTCTGATTCGTAAGAAATTTTAAACAGTAAATAATCTGTCTTCTCTTAAAGTAGAGCGTTTCTTACGTGTGCTTTTTGAAGATATTGCCTCTGAAGAAGACGCAGACGAACTCATAGGACGCGAAGTATATCTTCCGCTAAACATGCTTCCAAAATTGGAAGGAAATAAATTTTATTACCACGAAGTTGTTGGTTTCAAAGCAATTGACCAAGAAAAAGGTGCGTTTGGAATCATCGAAAAAGTTACAGACAACGGTGTACAAGCTTTGTTTGAAATCTCTTATAACGAGGCAACCATCCTCGTACCTCTCATCGACGAATTTATCGTAAAAGTAGATCGTGAAAATCAAGAAATTTTATTCAATACCGCACCTGGATTGATTGATTTGTATTTATAAAAACACCTCCACGGCACTCAAAAAAGTATTGGCGTGTGCTTGTACAATCGTTGAAACATCGGGCGAATAACCTCCTCCCATACTACATTGTACGGGAATATCATGCTGTTTTGCAATGGAAAACACGACTAAATCTCTTTGTTTGCATCCGTCTAAACTGCACCCCATTTTTCCCAATTTATCACTTTCTAAAATATCTACTCCCGATTGATAAAAAATAAAATCAGGTTGAAAAGTATTCATAATTTGTTGTAAATGTGTGTTTAATAATTGTAGATATTCCACATCTGAAATATTATCTTCCAATGCGATATCCAACGAAGATTGTTCTTTTTTGAACGGATAATTGTTTTTCCCATGCATCGAAAAAGTAAAAACACGCTCTTCGTTTTGAAAAATATCTGCTGTACCATTGCCTTGGTGTACATCAAGGTCGATGAATAAAATGTTTTTTGCCAATTGCTCTTTCAACAATACGCCCGCTGCAACTGCTTGGTCATTGAGCATACAAAATCCTTCGCCATGAGCTTGGTAAGCGTGATGAGTTCCCCCTGCAATATTAAAGGCAACCTTTGATTTTATAGCTTTTCTTGCCCCTTCAATCGCTCCTTTTACCAAATACAATTCCCTTTCTACTAATTCTTTGTTGTGAACAAAACCTGTTTTTCTGGTCGCACTAGCATCCAATCGCAAATTGATAAAATCCTCTACATATTGAGCATCGTGTACCAAAATCAATTCTTCAACCGTCGCCAGTGTAGGCTCGAAAAACCAGTCGTGAGCTACTATCCCTTCTTTGAGTAAATACTCAGGCAAAAGGCGGTATTTTTCCATAGGAAAACGATGGTTTTCGGGTACAGGATGTATGTATGAGGGATGAAAAGCTATGGGAAACATAGAATCAAAATTTAGTTGAACAACAGAGGTAAATCTGCAATTTTTTCAATTTCAAAAAAATGGTCGTGTGTAGGTTTAAAATCGATCTGTTCGTACACCCAAGTTGATGTAAAAGGTACATAAATAGCTTGACTACCAATGTTTAATACAGGTAAAATATCTGATTTTAGTGAATTTCCTATCATGATAAATTCTTCTGCTTGTACGCCCAATCTCTTTAAAAGTTTGTTGTAATCTTCCTCATTTTTTTTTATCATCACTTCGATATGGTGAAAGTAAATACCCAAACCCGAATCGTGCAATTTTCTATGTTGGTCTTTCAAATCGCCTTTGGTCGCGACGATCAATCGGTAATTGGGTGCTAAAAATTGCAATACGCATTCGATTTCCGGCATCAACGAAACAGGTTTTTGAAGCAAATCTTTTCCTACTTGGATGATTTGTTCGATTTCTCTTGCCGAAATTTTATAATCCGAAAGTGTGTAAGCAGCCTCTATCATCGAAAGTACATAACTTTTTACCCCAAAACCATAAAGTGAAAGATTTTTTACTTGATGTTGTAGGATTAAATCTGCTGTTTGGTCGGTGTCGATATAAGGCGACATGATGTGTTTGAAGATTTTTTCCGCTTGGTTAAAATGAGGTTCGTTGATGAAAAGTGTGTCATCAGCGTCAAAGGCAATAACTTTTATATTTTGAAGGTTTTTTAACTTTTTCATACAATAAAAAAGTCATTCAACACAAGGAAAAAACATACAAATTTCGGTAAATTTTTTCAATGTCTGAATGACCAATTATGTTTTATTTATTGGCTTGTTGAATGTATTTGTCTAGAGCCATTGTCATAGAAGGAGCTTCTGGAGCTGGAGCCATAATGTCGATTCTCAATCCGTTGTCTTCGGCTTCTTTTTTGGTAGTAGAGCCAAATACGGCGATGCGTGTATTTCCTTGTACGAAATCAGGGAAATTTTTGAAAAGCGAATTAATTCCCGTAGGACTAAAGAAACAAAGAATGTCGTATTTTACATCCCTCAAATCTGAAAGGTCGCTCATTGCTGTTCGGAAAAAAATGCCTTGACTCCAATTTACGCCCAAAGAATCGAGTGTTTGAGGCACATCATCATTGAGTTTGTCCGAAGCTGGAAGTAAAAACTTCTCGTCTTTAAACTTTTTGATATGCGGTGTCAAATCTGCAAATTCTTTAACTCCAAAATAAATTTTACGTTTGCGGTACACCACATATTTTTGCAAATAGTAAGCAATAGCCTCCGATTGACAAAAATATTTCATGGTTTCAGGTACTTTGTAACGCATTTCTTCTGCTAATCTAAAGTAGTGATCCACTGCATTTTTGCTCGTAAGGATGATGGCTGTATAGTTGTTTAAGTCTATTTTTTGCTGACGAACCTCTTTAGCCGGAACACCTTCTACATGTATAAAAGGTCTAAAATCTATTTTGACTTTGTGTTTTTGTTGAATTTCAAAATAGGGCGAATTTTCTACTTTGGGTTCTGGTTGTGACACCAAAATTGTTCTCACTTTCATTGTATTTCGACTACTTTTATATGCCCATATTTACATACCATTTATAGAGAATAAAATACGGTGCTATTTCAAAGGTGCAAAGGTACAAAATAAAATAATACAAATAACCACCGATTTGTTTTTGATAGGTTTTAATTATATATGCATACAATCCTATGTTTATCAATAGCATAAGAGCTATGATTGAATACAAAACACGTTCGTCTATCGTTTGATTGTAAAAAAGTATCATGGCAAAAGGCAAAAGTATCATACTCAAATAGTTTCGATAGCTCACTTTTACCAGGTTGAATTGCTCGATAAAATGTTCTAATTCAAAACACACTGCAACCATTTTCTCTATTAAATATTTTGACAAAACGATAAAAATGATTGCGTTGAGCATTTGTAAATATTGCATAAAATCTTGCATGCCATATCCTATGTACGAACTCCACAAAGTATGCAATAAAAATGAAATGGTTACAAACTGAACAAAAGTCATTGAGATTGTAAACCATGTTTTTAGCTCTGACGATTCTCTATAGAGCATGATGTATTTGTTGGAATACAACAATTTTGAAAATTCGTCAAATTGTACAGCAAAAACTCTTCGATTGTAAGCGATGATACCAATTGCTGTAATAAAAATCAGCAATGCCCAGTCGTTTTGTATATAATTTCTTGTGATAAAATTCAATTCCATAAATTATAGATTTAATAGGAAAAATATAGTCCCAATTGCCAATGTTGCCCACAATACTACTTCTTTCATCCATTTGGTTTGTAGGTATAAAACCAAATTTCCAGCGGCGATAGAAAGGGGGAAAAAGGTGTATGACAAAGAGGCGTTTACCTTTGGAGATTGCACGATGTACACCAATACTCCAATGATAAAACAAAACAATAATTTCTTGTAATGAGAGGTCAGGTGCATAGGCAAATCTTTCAATATTCGCACTTGATTGATAAAAAATAAACAACTCGCCGATGCAAAGATAGACAATGCCAATCGTTGGTAGTCGTTTTCAAAATATTGAAAATTGAAAGAAGTCATGAATTTATCTTCAAAAAACGACAAAAACGAACCGTTTTCTATCAAAAAAAAGGAATAAATGAGTACGCAACTCACACCAACCGACACAAAAGGGATAAGCCAATTGCGATAATCAGACGAACCGTATTGTAATATGCTAAAATAAATTAGTAAAAAATACAGTATAGCCCAAGGGTCAAAAAGTGAGGCACAGACAAAAAACATTCCCGCATCAAAGATTTTTTGTTTGATATTTTCCAATGAAAACATAGCAAAAAGACGATTGACTCCGAGCAATACGAAAAAATTACTCATGATGATGTTGCTGTTTTCGAGATAACTCGGAAATAGTAATATAAAACACGAATAAAAGAAAAAGGAGTATAAACTATTGGAATTTAGTTGGTTTTTTATGGATGTAAACTGAACCAAAAGTACAGTGGCAACCATAGTAATAAATAAAAGAGATTTGGTAACAATCTCCGAAGGGTTTTGCAACCAGCCGCTATCAGCAAAAAGAAAAATGGAGTAGGCAACCAGCAATCCAACGCTAATTACAACATATCCAATAGGGCGACTCTTAGAAAATAGCTCTTTCAACATAATATTTAACAAGGAAACACTTGGCGTGTTGATTTTTTTATTATTTTTGCTTCAAATTTACTACTAATAAAGTTAAAAATACTAAATAAAAAAATATTATGTGGAAATCGTTCTTTAAAGGAATCGAATTTTTATTCGTAGATGTATTGATGAAGCCAATGGATTGGTTGGCAAGTTTAGAGTTGAGCAATTGGTGGGTTGCCAATTTGTTGAACTGGATTTTTATCTTGATCAGTTGTGCAGCATTTTACTATTGGATGAAACAATTGAAAATTTTTGCTGACAAAAATGATGATAATCAAGATACTACAGCACATTCATTTTTGAAATAAGAAATAGTTAAAACACTCTGAGGCTTCAGAGTGTTTTTTTTGTTTTTACAAAATCGTAGTATAAAAAATCTATTTTTCTTTGAATGAATGGTGAGTTATAGAAATTATTTTTTTTAAAAAAACTAAAAAAAAAAATTGTTCATTAACAAAAAACACTATTTTTGCGAAAAAAATTTTTGTTATGAGTTTTATTAAAGAATTTAAAGAGTTCGCAATGCGTGGTAGCGTTGTAGATTTGGCTGTCGGTGTAGTTATCGGGGGTGCATTTGGTAAAATTGTTACATCTTTGGTAGATGATATCATCATGCCTCCAATTGGTTACATCACAGATGGTGTAGATTTTACAGAATTGAAGTATGTATTGACTGAAGCTAATGAAGCAGAAGGAGTTGCTGAAGTAGCAATTAAATACGGAAGCTTTATCAATGTGATTATTCAATTTATCATCATCGCATTCTGTATCTTTTTGGTAGTAAAAGTATTGAATAGTTTGAAAAAACAAGAACAACCTGTAGTAGAAGAAAAACCTGCGGGGCCTACACAAGAAGAGTTATTGGCGGAGATTAGAGATTTATTAAAAAAATAATATTTTAAGAAAAATAAAAAGAGGCTTGCAAAAAAATGTAAGCCTCTTTTTATTAGCTTGTTTGTAAAAAAAAGGAGACTGTATATTTTTCAAACAGTCTCCTTTTTGTAGTTTTGATGTGCTGTGATACACAATTCTAAAGATACTAAATTCTTATTTTACAAGGTTTTACTCTTTTATTATTTTTGTAGCACTATTGTCTATGGTTAGGAAATAAATACCTTTAGGAAGAAAGTTTATTTCTATTTTGTTTTCTCCTTTCAAGAGTATTTTTTCCAACAGAAGTTTTCCTTCGGTAGAATATAATTTTGCTTTGTGTGTAGATTTTGTGGTGATATTTAAAACTTCTTTTGTAGGGTTAGGAAATACCTTTACAGAAAGAGCTTCTATAGATTTTACAGAAAGAGGACAAGTGTTTTGAAAATTTGCATGAGGATCTTTTATCCATTTAGAAGTGTTGTAAAGATACCCTTCTGTAGCATTGTCTACTTCAATACATTCCAAATTTGGATTTAGATTTAGCTTGGCATATACCATGTTTGCATTGTTTTGGTTTTTTATATTCAAGATGTTGAGCTCTTGGTTTTTCGAGCATTGTAGGTATTTTACTTGAGGATTTTGGCTTAGATCCAAAGCAGAAAGCTTGTTTTTCTCACAAAAAATTTTTTCCAAAAGAGGATTTTGGTTTAGTGATAAAGAAATGAGCTCGTTGTAATTTGCGTGTAGTTCTTTTAAATTAGGAGCACCCGATACATTCAGATTTACTAATTTATTGTCTGAACATATCAAAACTTCCAAGCTACTATTGGTAGGAAGTATAAGAGAGTTGATCAAATTTTCAGAACAATCCAATTTTTTTAATTGCGGGAGTGCTGATAAATCTATTGTTGTGATTTCATTTTCTGCACAATTAAAATCTGTTATACTTGTAAAGGCTTCTATTCCTTCAATAGTTACGATGTTAGCGTCAGAAACATCAATAGCTTCGGTATAGCTTTGTGCTTCTGTAAGTTGTATTTGTCCGTCTTCGTTTGTGTCTACTGCGGGCGTGAGATTCAATAAGGCGTTTTTGAAATTATTATCTGGAATGTTTACCGTGTTTTGTGCGTAAACAAGTCCCGATGATGTGCATAAAACTAGAGAAGCTAAAACAGCTTTTTTGAAAAGTACTTTTTTTGTCATGTTGAAAAATTAAATTATTATCTTGTTTTTGTTATTTAAAGTAAATGCATGCAAATATACTAATAGAATTAGAACAATCATACTTTTTTTTTAGATTTGTAAAAAAAAAAATAATGTGGATTCTAAAAAAATTAGAAAAATATTTTTTGCAGTCAAGAGAAATAAAAGAAAATATAGGGTAGAGAGTTTTTTATGATTGCTTTTTTTGTGTGGCTATGCAATGATAATAGAAGAGATAAAGAATGTTTTTTAGAAAAAAGCGTACTGTTTTTATTGTTTTTTTTGTCTTTTTGCAAGTATGAAAAGGGTGTGTTTCAAAGGTTCAAATCGGTTTCTGGTTAGAATTTAAAAAAAGCAAACCACCCTCTTTAAGGGTGGTTTGTTTTTTGAGTTAGAATTATTATTCAATTGATTTTACCACAGCTTTTTCAGCCTCTTTTCTTGTACCGTCAAAGCCATCTACACCTGAAACGGTTGTGTATTTCAACACATATTTTTTACCAGGATTCAAATGATTGTACACCGACTGACACATCAAGGTAGCTTCGTGGAATCCGCACAAAATCAACTTTAATTTACCTGGGTAGGTGTTGATGTCTCCAATGGCGTAAATTCCCTCGATATTGGTTTGATAGTCCAACGCATTATTTACTTTGATGGCGTTTTTCTCGATTTCCAAGCCCCAGTTGGCAATAGGTCCTAGTTTTGGTGTCAATCCAAACAGTGGAATGAAATAATCGGCTTCTATACATTTTGTAGCCTGTGTTTCTGGAAACGAAACCGTCAAAGCTTCTACTTTCTCATCTCCGTGTATTTCGGTAATTTCGGCAGGAGTAATCAAGTTGATTTTTCCTTCTTGTTTTAGTTTTTGTACTTTTTCTACAGAATCTAAAGCACCTCTAAATTCGTTTCTACGGTGAACTAAAGTTACAGATTTGGCTACATCGGTCAAAAAGATACTCCAATCCAATGCCGAGTCTCCACCTCCTGCAATTACCACATTTTTATCGCGGAATTGTTCTGGATTTTTTACGAAATATTCCACTCCTTTGTCTTCGTAAAACGCCAATCCGTCGATTACAGGTTTGCGTGGTTCAAAACTTCCTAATCCACCTGCGATAGCTACCGCTTTTGCGTGGTGTTGCGTACCCTTGTTAGTGGTAACGATAAACGAGCCATCTTCTTGTTTTTCGATGGTTTCAGCAATCTCGTTGAGTGTAAACCCAGGTTCAAATTGTTTGATTTGCTCCATGAGGTTATCAATCAATTCGGCAGCTCCCACAGAAGGATAGCCTGGAATGTCGAAAATAGGTTTTTTAGGGTAAAGTTCGGTCAATTGTCCTCCTGGTTGAGGTAATCCGTCAATTAAATGACATTTTAGTTTGAGCAATCCTGCTTCGAATACCGCAAACAGTCCCGTAGGGCCAGCACCGATAATAAGTATGTCTGTTTGTATCATAATGTGTTTTTATTTGCCACGAATTTTACAAATTTTCATAAATAAGTGGTTTGTGATATAAATGTTTTTTTTTAGCCACAAATTACACGAATTGTCATGAATTTGTAGTTTGTGATTAGAATGTGTTTTTGTTTGTGTTGAAATCTTTGTAGAATAATTATTTTACCACATAGACACATAGTTTTTTTTTACAACTGAGAACCTGAGTTTTTTAGGTGTCAGAGACGCTTCGCTTTTAGAGAAAACTAGTCTGTGCGAGTATAAATCTATGTAGTAGATAAATCACTAAAACATATTTATTGATGTAAATAATATTTAAAGCAATAATTTGATTTCCCTTTTTAATTCTTTCCAAGAAACATTGTTTTGATTATCGTTTTTAATCAAATCATTTTCCAATGAAGCTAAATCTTCATCAAATATTGATTTGTGCCATTCAGGTATAGAAGGCTCTTTTTTCTTCAAAACGATTTACAACATTTTCAAAAATGTTTGATTGTTTAGGGTTTGTTTTTATTGTTTTCATAGTTTATGAAATTTCTCCAAAGATAAACTTTTTTAGTCAAATAATCAATTTTTAAAGATTCAAAATAATTGAAAAAATAAACCTACCAGTTTAACGAATAATCTGATAGGTTTTTAATGTTGTATAAATTAGATAGCGATTACCGTTTCGATTTCTGGAGCGTGTTTTTTTACGGTAGTTTCAACACCTGCTTTTAGAGTCATTTGGTTGATGCTGCAAGTATGGCAAGACCCCTTCAATTGTACTTTTACGATTTTGTCGTCTTCAATTTCGATTAATGTAATATCTCCACCGTCTGCTTGCAAGAATGGACGGATTTCTTCTAATGCCTTTTCAACATTTTGTCTGATAGTTTCTGAACTCATTTTCTTTTATTTTAAGTATTAATTTTTTTATTTCTTTGGTGAACATCCCGCCATCGTAGTGATTTTTACTACTTCCGTTGGTGGCAAACTTTCGTTTCTCTTTACCACTTGCTCGACTGTGTTTCTTGCAATATTGATAAACGCTTCTGCAACGGCTGTGTTTTCTTGTAATGCCGCTGGTCGTCCGTAATCTCCTGCTTCTCTAATGCTTTGTACGATTGGCACTTCTCCCAATAAGGGCACTTGCAAATCTTCTGCAAGGTTTTTCGCACCACCCTCGCCAAAGATATAATATTTGTTGTTTGGCAATTCGGCTGGGGTAAAATACGCCATGTTTTCGATAATTCCCAATACAGGTACATTGATCGATTCTGAAGTGTACATTGCCACTCCTTTTTTTGCATCTGCCAAGGCTACGGCTTGTGGTGTACTCACGACTACCGCTCCTGTGATTGGCAATGATTGCACCAACGAAAGGTGAATGTCTCCTGTTCCTGGTGGTAAGTCTAACAATAAAAAGTCTAATTCGCCCCAATCTGCATCAAAAATCATCTGATTTAATGCTTTGGCTGCCATGGGGCCTCTCCAAATGATTGCTTGGTCTGGCGAGGTAAAAAATCCGATAGAAAGCAATTCTACTCCGTAACTCGTAATCGGTTTCATTTTCGATTTCCCATCCACTGTTACAGAAATTGGTTTTGAACGCTCTACATCAAACATGATTGGTATAGATGGCCCGTAAATATCAGCGTCTAAAACTCCTACACGGAAGCCCATATTTGCCAAAGTTACTGCCAAGTTTGCCGTTACTGTAGATTTTCCAACGCCACCTTTACCCGAAGAAACCGCAATAATATTGCGAATGCCAGGGATGGCTTTTCCTTTGATTTCTTGAGGTTTTTCAGGAGTTTCTACTTTTACATTTACCTTTACTTTGGCTTTTTCGTATATTTTTTCGTGGATTACTTTCATAATATCCACTTCGGCTCTTTTTCTAATGTGTAAAGCTGGATTTTGCAATACAACGTCCACAACTACCTCATCTCCAAAGGTCAAAACATTTTGTACTACACCGCTTTCCACCATATTTTTGCCTTCTCCAGCTACCGAAATAGTTTCCAAGGCTGCCAATATTTCTTTGCGTTCTAATTTCATTGTGTTTGATTTCTATTGTTGAGAAATTTTCAATGCAAATTTACATTAAATTATCGGATTATACACCAATGCAAAAAAATTAAGATTTCTTTTCTATAGTTTGAAAATAATCTACGACCAATTTTGCTTTTGCTTTACCGATTACTTTTTCTATTTCTTCTAATGGTGTTTCTTTCAATCGTTTGATCGATTTGAATTCTCTCATCAATTTTTCCATTGTTTTATCGCCAATTCCAGAGATTTTAGTCAGAGTAGGAGCAATGGCGTTTTTGCTTCGTTGGTTTCTGTGAAAGGTAATTCCAAATCGATGGGCTTCGTTTCTCAGATGTTGAATCGTCTTAAGCGTTTCTGATTTTTTGTCGAGATACATCGGGTAGCTGTCGCCAGGGTAGAAAATTTCTTCTAATCTTTTCGCAATTCCTATGATAGCGATTTTTCCTCTCAAGCCCAATTTTTCCAAGCTATTGAGTGCTGAACCCAATTGTCCTTTTCCACCGTCGATGACTATTAAATCGGGTAAGGGAAGGTTTTCTTCCAATAAATGTGAATATCTACGATACACGACTTCTTCCATCGAAGCAAAATCATTAGGCCCTTCGACAGTTTTTATTTTGAAATGTCGATAGTCTTTCTTGCTTGGCTTTCCGTCTTTAAATACAACACATGCTGACACGGGATTGGTACCTTGAATGTTAGAGTTGTCAAAACATTCGATGTGTCGGGGTTCTTTTGAAAGTCGTAAATCCGATTTCATTTGTTGCATCAAACGATTGGTATGACGTTCTGGGTCAAGGATTTTTATTTGTTTTAGTTGGTCGAGCTTGAAATAGGTTGCGTTTTTCAATGACAAATCTAAAAGTTGTTTTTTCTCACCCAATTTAGGCACAATCGTTTTTATTTCTCCTAAATCTAATGGAAAAGGCACAATGATTTCTCTCGAAAGTATTTGAAAGCGATTTCTCAATTCTACGATTGCCAATTGCAATAATTCTTCGTCTGTTTCGTCCAAAACTTTTTTGAGTTCGAGTGTGTGCGAACGCATAATAGCTCCGTTTTTTATTTGTAGCATATTTACATACGCACGTTCGTGGTCGGATAAGATGCTATAGACTTCGGTATTTGAAATCGTAGGACTAACAATGGTAGATTTGGCTTGGTACTTCTCAAGCAGTTCGATTTTTTCTTTTACTTGCTGAGCTTCTTCAAATTTCAATTCCGAGACCAAACCATTCATTTGTTCTTTATACTCTTTTACAATGGCTTTCAAATCTCCTTTTAAAAGCGTTCGAACCATTTGAATTTTTTTATTGTACTCAGACTCAGATTCATATTCTTCACAAGGTCCTGCACAATTGCCAATGTGGTATTCGAGACAAACACGATAATTCTTTGTTTTTATAGCCGTCTGCGATAAATCCAAGCGACAATTTCTCAACGGATACAAACTTTGTATCAATTGCATTAAAATATCTAATACACGTTTGTTGGTATAAGGTCCAAAATATTCTGAACCGTCTTTTACTACCAATCGCGTAGTGAAAACACGAGGAAAGACCTCTTTTTTGATACAAATCCATGGATAAGTTTTATCGTCTTTGAGCAAGACGTTGTATCGAGGTTGATGCGTTTTGATTAAACTGTTTTCAAGTAGCAAGGCGTCGGTTTCGGTTTCTACTACGATGTGCTTGATATAGGCGATGTTTTTTACCAATACATTGATACGAGCGGTGTTATGCACACGATTGAAATAGCTACTGACACGTTTTTTAATATTTTTCGCTTTTCCGATGTACAAAATTTTGTCGTTTTTGTCATAGTATTGATAGACACCAGGATTGTCTGGCAGAGATTTTATTTGTATGTCAAGATGATTTGTCACTATAGTCTGATCAAATGGTTTTCAAAGTAAAGATACATAAATCCATTGGTACAAAGTGGAATTTGTTTTCATAAAAAAAATTAAATTTCATAAAAATCATTATTAATTTTTAAAAAAATAATTTTTTAGGTATTGGATTTGATATTTTTTCAATAAATTTACAAATCCATAAAAAGAGAGAGTCTATGAAAATAAAAATACTATATAGTTTGTTTTTCTTTCCATTTATAATTTTTGGGGGAAATGCTCAAGAGAAAAAAATGGGACAGGATTTGAATGATCAAATTTCGATTTATCCAAATCCCACGACTACTCAAAAAATTACTATTCAAACAGAATCAAATACATTGAAGGAAGTAGAAATCTTTGATATGTTAGGAAAAAAAGTATTGAATGCAAGTTTTTTGTCTAGAGAGAAAGAATTGTATTTAAATTCTTTTCAAGCGGGAGTTTATATTGTGAAAATTAAGGATGAAAATGGTAGTGCTACCAGAAAACTTATCGTAAAGTAATTAGATTTTTTTAAACATGATTATTTAATTTAGAAAGACTACTCTTTTAGAGTAGTTTTTTTATGAAAAACAAAAGCTGTCCGAAAAGGACAGCTTTCTTTTTTATATATTGATTTGTTTGTCTTTTGCGTATTTCAACTGATAACTCATACGAACTTTTTTGGTTTCGTTTGGTTTTACTTTCAAATTCCAAGTGAGTTTTCCTGTTTCGGTGTTTACAGTTGCACCGTCTTTGTCGTTTAGGATTATTTCGATGTCTTTGTCCGAACTCAATGGATATTGGTCTTGAATTTCGATGTCGATATTCGATTTTTTGTTGTTTCTCACACTGATTTCATACACAAAATCTTGTTGTTTGCGTGATGAAAGCATTTTTGTACCCGATTTGTCGTTTACTTTTTTGCGAGATATCATGATGTTGTTGTCTTTTCCAAGACTCAAGGTTAGTCCTTCCTCTTCCGAAGTAGGGTTGATGTAAGTCTTTCCTACATAAGCGTTTTCAAAAATCACGGTAGCCTCGCCCGAAAGTAAATCGTATTTTGCATAATCCTTTACTTTGGCAACCAAATACACCGAGCTATCGTATTTAGGAATCGAAATGTATTGATATTCCGCAGGTATGTTTTGGTTTTTCAAAGAAACACTGTGTGCTTTGTTGTTGGACAAAATTGTGTAAGGAATATCGATGTTGTAAGTTAGGTTGAGTTGGCTTTCGTCTGTTGCTACGAAATCGTCGATGGTAGTAGAACCTAAACTTTCTTCATAATCGTCAGCATACGCAGGTTCCACTGCTTTATAACTCGCCGTTTCTACATAAGATGTATTTGCAGATTTTGCTAATGTTCTATACGAATCGATAACTATTCCTTCTGTATATGGTTGATTATACGAAACAAACCACGGATGCAATTGCGGAGCATAAGTATTTTGATTGGCTGCACCGCTGGTCAGTGATAGGTTTACATTTTTCCAATCCAATCCTGTAGATTGTTGTACCTGAGCTTTGTACACCGCCTGGATAGGGCTGTTGATTTGGTCGATACGCAATTCGTACGATGGTTGCCAACGAGCTTGTGTCGTCAAATACGAAATATTTATTGGAATATTACCCGCTTGGTTGCTCATCACATTGAGGATAAGTTTTCCTTGTGAAATTTTTTCCGAAGTGGTATTGCTAAAAGACAATTTTCCTTTCAACGATTTGATTTCTTCTTTCAAAGCCACTTCTTTTCTTTCCAATGCATGAATGTTGTTGCTCAATTCAGAGCGTTTGGTTTTGTAATATTCTAATAATTTACTCAATTCTGCCACCGAAAAGTTTTGAGCCTGACTCATCGATTGGTTTTTGTCGAGCAATTCAACCGATTTTCTTTCGGCAGTCAATTGATTTTGAAGGGATTTTAATTCTTTTTCTTTGCTTTCCAAAGCCTCTTTTACTGGTTTTACCAAAGGCGAATCGCTGTTGTTGTCGTATTCTTCTACATACGAATTGGAATACTGTACCGACATTACCGTAACATGCTTAGGTACACTGATTTGCACCGTGCTTTCGTTGAGGTAATTTGCCACATTGGTAATTACGATTTCCGAAGTTCCTGCTTGGATTTGAGCCGAAGCCTTGTGTTTGAGTTCGGCACCGTTGGTATATACACGAGCCGATTCTATTTTTGCCTGAGTAAATACAGGTTTTTGAGCGTTTGCAGAGATTGCACATACAATCGCTGCCACTGAAATAAGGTTTTTTGTCATAATTTTTTTTTTAATGGTTTAACTAAAATATTAGTTGGACATTTTTTTTCCTCATAGTTGCGTAGTTTTTTACCACGGAATGTACAGAGAGGCTCCGTTTATTCCCATTCCTCATAGGAAGGTATAGGGCGGAGTAGGTTAAATAAACCACATAGGACACAATAGAAACATAGAAATAGTTTTATCAAAATAATTAGACGCTCCGCTTTTTAGAGAAAACATAGATTGCTGTGAGTACAAAAACCTATGTGTTTTTGATTTTTTGTGTATTTCAAACTACTGTCCCAGTATGCAGATAAGCACCTCAATACAAATTTGATTTTATTTATTTTGGTTGCGAAAAGTTGATTTTATATCCGTTTGATAATCTTCGTCGGACGAATAGGCTTTTTTCATAATCCAACGAGTTTGATGTCTGTCTTCGCTAAGTTTTACCACATAGGTTTGGTGCAATTCCCAACCGTAATACGCCATATAATTGACCGCATCAATCACAGAATTGAAAGATTTGGTTTTGCCTTTTTCGTTTTGAATTTTATCGTAAGTCCAATAAGAAATCTCCTGTCCATAATTGATAGAAACGCTAACTTTTGGTTCTAAAAGTCGTTCAATAGCTATAATTTCAGCATAGACATATCGTTTGTTTTCTTGAGCGTAAATGCAAGAGCTAAAAAGAATTATCGCTAAAAGAAACAATTTTTTCATAAGTAGTTTTTTTCAAATATAAAAAAAAATGCGAGATTATTGAAAAATCTCACGGTTTTTACTTATCTATAAATTGCCAATAGGCTTTGTTCGAGAAGTTAATCTTCATTGATGATATATACACTTCCTTTTCCTTGTCCTATCATTGTAAGGTTTTTTTCGCTTCGCATATATTGTAAATCTTTCTTTAAAGTGCTTAAAGAAATATCTGGAAAAAACTTGGCTAAATCACTTATTTTAATCGGTTGATTTTTAGAAATAAAACTTTTTATCAATTCTTGTTGTTCATTTAGATAACCGCCTTTTGAACTGAATACCTTGTATTTTTGTTCTAATTTTTCTCTTTTTGTTTTCATAGAATGTTTGTTATTAACTTTTAAGTAGTAAAAACACACCCTACCCAAACACCTCCGATACGATTTCTTCTATTCGTGATACCAAAATGATTTTGATTCCTTTGGATTGGTAGGAAATCTTGTTGTATTTGGAAACATAGATGGTCGAAAAGCCTAATTTTTCAGCTTCTTGTATGCGTTGATCTACTCGGTTTACAGGTCGTATTTCTCCCGACAACCCTACTTCTCCTGCAAAACAAAAATCTTTGGGTACTGCTATGTCTTCATTTGATGACAAAATAGCAATGACTACCGCCAAATCTATGGCAGGGTCATCAACCGAAATTCCTCCTGTGATGTTGAGAAATACATCTTTCATACCCAAACGGAAACCTGCTCGTTTTTCCAAAACAGCCAAAATCATATTCAAGCGTTTGAGGTAGTAACCCGTGGCACTTCGCTGAGGTGTACCATAGACTGCGGTACTTACCAAGGCCTGTATTTCTACCATCAGCGGTCGCATACCTTCCAAAGTCGAGGCAATGGCGGTTCCAGAAAGTTCTTCTTCTCTATGCGAAAGCAAGATTTCCGATGGATTGGAAACTTCTCGTAATCCCGCTCCCATCATTTCGTAAATTCCCAATTCGGCAGTCGAACCAAAACGGTTTTTCAACGCTCGTAATATGCGATATACATGGTTTCTGTCGCCTTCGAATTGCAACACTGTATCGACCATATGTTCCAAAATCTTTAACCTGCAATGTGTCCGTCTTTGGTAATATGACCAATCAATATCACAGGGGTTGAGGTTTCTTTGGCAAATTTTATCAATTCGGCTGTGGTTTCTTTGATTTGCGAAATACTCCCCGCCGAGGCTTCGATATAATCGGTATGCAAAGTCTGAATCGAGTCGATGATGACCACATCGGGTTCGATGGCTTCGATTTGTCTAAAGATATTCTGTGTATTGGTTTCTGTGAGTATGTAACACGAATTGTTGTTGGGGGCGATACGTTCGGCACGTATTTTTATCTGCTTTTGACTTTCCTCTCCCGATACGTACAATACTTTGTAAGGCAATTTCAGTGAAAGTTGCAACAACAGCGTACTTTTTCCAATGCCAGGTTCGCCGCCCAAAAGTATCATAGAACCCGGTACGATACCACCACCCAACACACGATTGAGTTCGTGGTCGAGGGTATTGAGACGGATTTCTTGTGTGCTGTCTATTTCGTTGATTAAAAGAGGTTTTGATGCTCGTTTTGTGCCGGACGAACTCTTGGTTTGCCAGGCTACTTTTTCTTCTTTTTGTACAACTTCTTCTACAATGGTATTCCACTGTTTACAAGAGTAGCACTGTCCTTGCCATTTGGGAAATTGCGTTCCACATGAGGAACAAAAAAATGCGGTTTTTATTTTTGCCATAGTTGGTGGTTAGTGAATGGTGAATGATGTGAGGATTTATAACGCAGTGTACCTTTAAAAAGGTAAGTTTCTCACGCAGATTTTACAGATTTTTTGAAATAAAAAACAACAATTAAAAATGATTAAACCTGCGGTTTAAAGCAGATTACCACAGATTTTGTTTTTTTGATTTATCAAAAAAATATCTGCGTAAAATCATTGAATTTTAAAATTATAAAAATATTTTCAAATCAGCGTGTAATAAAACCAAAATTTAAAAGTCGAGATAATCTCAATGAATAAATAAAACAATTCAAAATAATATTACAGCCTATCCGAAATACGAAAATCCTCTATTTTTCTTTTTGCTATATGAAAATATCCCAAAGGGGCTTCTGTGGTAGGATTTAAAGCCCTGATATTTCCATTGATGCGACCAATTGGCGATGCAAACGGATTGCCTAAATTGGCACTGCTTTGAAATAATTTATTCAAATAGTCGTAATAATTTTTTGAAATCTTTGTTGCGGCAAATTTTACCCAAGTATCGGTGTCTTCTGGAGCAATAAAAAAATATTTGTTCATCATTTGTCCATTGCTGAATTGGTCATCTACCACCGAATAATCAAAATTGAGTTCGTGAAAATAATAATCCTCGGTAACGACATCATCTTGATAAGAAAATTTGATTTCATAATCTTCTTCCATAATTCCTTGATTGGGCGTAATGGTAACTTGAATATTATCTTCCAAAGTCCAATATTGTGAAGTAGCCGTATAGGTTTCGCCATTTACCGTAACCGACAGTTGATAATTTTTTCCCATCGTTGGAGTAAATGTGTCATGGGTGTATTTTCCATGACCTTGGTATGGAAAATCATAGGTTTCGCTTCCATCTTCTGATGAAATCACCACAGTTGCCGTATTGATAAATTCGTACGAATTGCTGTAAAACGGAGCGGAATAATAAAGTTTTACCGCATTGTGATTTTCTTCACCAACAAAAATATTGGCATCGATTACGAGTTTCTTTTCATAATCTTTCAAATCTAAATCCACTACTTCCTCACAAGAAGAACATAGTGATACTAATCCTAAAAAGGGTATGATTTTTTTCATGTTTTTTTATATGAATAGGTTTTACGATGATTTTTTTAGTCTATACTAAAATCTTTGTGAAACAATTCGTATATTTTGCCTCACGCAGATTTTTTTTCGAAATGAGCTTTAATAAAATAGCATTTAAAAATCAATTAAACCTACGGTTTAAATCAGATTGCCGCAGATTTTATTTTTTTATAAATCAAAAAAAAATTTTATCAAGCTGTAAGATGAAAAGCAGAAAGTCTTTCCGTAATAGAATCAATAGCCTTTTGAATTTCTTTTTTCCTTTGAACAGAAGGTTTTTTCGTTCCACAAGCATAATGTCTTAGCATTGCAGGACTAATGCTTATTCTCTTAGCAAATTTCCCCATACTTATCTCAGGAAATTCTTTAAAAAAACGAGCGATTTCATTGTCATCTTGTTTTGTATAATGGAAAAAACCGTCAAAACTCAAATCTATATCCAATGCTTCCCAATGGATACCTAAAACAGACAAACGATAATTTTCTCTTTCTTTTTGAGAAGCATCACGCAATCCTGCAAACCATTCAAACGGTTGGTTTTTGATTTCGCCTTTGTGTGTTTCTATGAAAATAGCGTCTTCTGTAAGCCAAATTTTCTTTATATCGTTTTTTGTAGTTTTCATAAAATCCACCTTGTTGTATAGTATCATAGGAACAAAATTATAAAAAAATGACATTGGCGATTAGAAAGTAACACAATATTATTTTTAGAACGAAAAAAAAGACTGTGGTAAACAACTTACACACAGTCTTTTTGTTTTTAATAATTATCTTCCCACAAAGGAATCTGTAATTCGTAGCCTGTAGAATTACCGTTATCATCTAAAATAGGCAATTTGCTTGAACGATATTTTTCCCATTCTTCAGTCGAAAAATTCCACACAGAAACTTCTACAATATCTGGAAAAAGATTCCCTTTTTTATATTGGATTTTTAGCTTTTTGTTGAACAACTCTTGGTCGTTATTTTTTACAATCATTGTGAAAACTTCAGGTTCAGTATCACTAAAATGTTTTCTACAATTAGGTTCGTTACAGTCATATCCAACATTTCCCATCAAAGGCAATTGCATTACATCAAAAATTTTATAAGAAGAATTAGGAGTGATTGAAAAAGGTTCTCCTATTTCTGGAATTATTTCAATTTTCAATGACTCTGTTAAAACATTGTCTTTATAATCATCCGTTTGATAACTTATATCAACACCGTCTTTGAAAACTTTTAAGTTCACGATTGACGGACTATTAGAAATGATAATCTCATTTTTCACACGAAAAGAGTAATAATGAGGTAACTATGAATAAAAATATTTTTTCATTTGATTTCAATTTTATTAGTTAATAATCTTTTTGATATTAATTAGGTGCGATGCTTATCATACTATAAATTGAAAAATCTGTTGGATAACCTTGTGGTTTATAAGAATCACTCCCATTAGTGAAAAACCAACCGTTCTTTTTGTTTTTTACACTCCTACTAATTCGTTGATAATCAAGTTATTTTTATTAGCAAAATCATCAAGAGTTTCATCAGACAATAATATTGAAGAAATTTTTAATATTTCATCATTTGTATAATTAAACTCCCTTTTTTTACTTGTAACTGAATTTTCAGTTGTTGTAGCTACATTGTCAAGCTGTTCACTGTCACAAGAAATAGTAACTAAAGACAAGAATAACATTCCTGCAAAAATAATTTTTTGTTTTATTTGGTTATAAAATTAATAAATTGTCTGCAAATATATGTAAATATTTTGTTGTATTACAATGAAAATGAAATTTCCAAATTAACTTCCTAAAACTTAAAATTATAACTCACACTTGGAACAATTCCAAAAACAGACAATTTCACAGCTTCGGTTTGTTGCATATTGTTTTCATTTTGTCTAAAATTTATCGACGCTGCATTTTTGCGATTGTACACATTATACACACTAAACACCCATTCTCGTTGCCATTTTTTGTTGGGATTGTGTGGCGTGTAGGTAAACGACAAGTCTAAATGATGAAAACTCGGCAAACTGTAATTGTTGCGGTGGTTGTAATCGTTGATGGTCATATCCATAAATTGATATTTCCCCACAGGATAGGTTACAGGTCGTCCAGATTGTAAGGTAAAATTTCCTCCAATATGCCATTTAGGACTGATTTGATACATGGCAACCACCGTCAAATCGTGGGTGCGGTCGTGTGGTGTTCTATACCATTTTCCGTGGTTGATACCCATTTCTTGAGGAGTGCGACCAGCAGTTTGTTGTAATGATTTTGCCCAAGTATAAGCCACCCAACCTGTGAAATTACCTTTGTTTTTTCGGAATAAAAACTCTATACCATACGATTTTGTTTTTCCGTGCAAAAGCACTTGCTCAATGGCTGGATTTCCGATTAATTCGGCTCCGTCTATATAGTCCAAACGGTTTTTTCCGTGTTTGAAATACGATTCAATTTCCAAACTGTAAGTGTCGTCTGCAAAATTTTGGAAAAATCCTGCAGCATACTGATGTACTATTTGCGGTTGTATGTACTTGCCACTCGGTGTCCAAATGTCCAACGGGGTAGCTGCTGCTGTATTGGAAATCAAGTGAATGTATTGCGTAGTTTTGCTATAACTTGCCTTTACCGAATGGTCTTCGCCGGTGAGGTAAGAAACAGCGAATCTGGGTTCGAAATTGTGAAAAGAAGCAATGGTTTCTCCCGATTGATAGTGTTTTGTACCAATAGGTTTTGCCTTTTCGTAATAATTCAAATCGTGATTGTAAAGTACAGGTTGATGGTCCTGATACAAGTTGATGGTTTCGTATCCTAATTGATGAAAAAACGAATGACGCATACCATACGAAAAGGTCAGTTTGTTGTTGATTTCGTGATTAGCATCGATGAAATAGGCATTTTCCCACGCATATTTCGGAGCGATTTGAAATTCATTGAACGAAGAATCGTTTTTCAACGGACGAAAATGCCCTGGATTGAAACGATAAAATTGCGATTGCACTCCGTATTTCAAAGTGATTTCAGGAGAAAAATAATGTTGTAAAAGGTATTTTACATCATAAGTTTTGATACCCGAACTCCAATCAAATCCCACAAAAGGCAATTTGAGATTGTATTGATAATCTGTAAAATTTAGATAGGCTTTTCCAGTGATGTCTGAATGCAATTTGTGTTTTTGATGCAGGGAAATTACGGTGTTTCCAAAGTCATTGTCAAACAATTTGTTGAAGCGAAACACATCTCTTCCAAAATACAAACTTGCGTGCCATTCGTTGTTTGGACGCACGATATAACTCCATTTTGCATTGAAATCATAAAAAAATGCCGTACTCTTTAGGTCGGTCAATTTCAAAAACAAATGAGCATACGACCCCCTTCCTGCGGCTATGAACGACATTTTGTCCTTGATGATAGGACCTTCGATTGCGAGACGACTCGTCAGCAATCCGATACCACCTGTACTTTTAAAATTTTGAAAATCACCATTTCGCTGATTGATTTCTAGTACAGAAGACGCACGACTACCGTAAGTAGCAGGAATTCCGCCTTTGTAGAGTTTGAGGTTTTTTACCACATCGTTGTTAAACACAGAAAAAAAACCGTACAAATGCGACGAACCATAAACGGTCGCTTGGTCAAGCAAAATCAAGTTTTGGTCAGAACCACCACCACGCACATTAAACCCAGAAGCTCCTTCGCCAGCGTTGGTAACACCAGGTAGAAGTAGCAAAGTTTTTAGCACATCGGTTTCACCCAGCACCACAGGGATTTTTTTGATTTCCTCGGCAGTCATTTGATTTACTGACATTTCGGTACTTTTCAAATCCACGCGATTAACGGTAGTGTCTATGATGATTTCGTCGAGTGTTTCCGTAGCATGGTATTCTTCTTCATCTACCTGAGCAGTAGCCACAAAGGGAAAGCAAAGAACAGAAAGGAATCCTATTGTTATTTTCATGAATTAGGAGTTTTTGCAAAGATAAGGCATTGATGATGATTTTTAAAATAAGTTTTTTGTGTTTTTTTTTGCTAAAAAAATAAACAAATTTGTTTGTTTTTGAATACAATAATAAAAGACGCATTTTATGTTGCCAACAAATTCAAAAATAAAAGGAATCCACCCAGGAGTTATTCTCAAAAGAGAAATAAAATCACGAGGAATAAAGAGCAAAGAATTGGCTTATGAAATAGATGAACATGCACAGACATTAAGTGCTGTTCTCAATGGTAGGAGAGGAGTAAATCCGAAATTATCGATAAAATTGGGTCAGAAATTAGGTGTTGATGATGATTATTTTATGATGTTACAAGCTGGTTTTGATGTAAAAAATGTTGCAGTACAAAGTAGAACAATACCAAATTTAGGAAAGTATTGTTTTGGGATACTGATATTTCTCAGATAGACTCGGAGTTAAATAAACGAGCTGTTTTACAAAGAATATTTGAAAGAGGAAACGAACAAGAAATCGAAGAAATAATAGCTTTTTATGGACTAGATCAAGTGAAAGTTGTATTTCAAGATTTTCAAGAATCTTTTTTACCATCACTGAAAGAAAATTTGATAAAATTTGGAGTTATCTAAAAAATAAATACTGGGAATTGATAAAGTTAGATTGGGAGGAAATTGTAAATTTAAGGAGGTGATGTTTTAGAAAATAACTACTTTTGTAAACTAAATAAAAAACGAAAAAATGTCCTCATCAATCATTATATCACAAAGAGAAAGCAAACAAGCTATTTATGCAGAATTGTTACCACAACTCAAAGCTTTAGTAGAAGGAGAAAACGACCTGATAGCGAATCTTGCCAATATTACCGCTGCATTGAAAGAAGTGTTTAATTGGTGGTGGGTTGGTTTTTATATCGTAAAAAACAAGGAATTGGTTTTAGGGCCATTTCAAGGAACGATTGCATGTACGCGTATCGCGTTTGGAAAGGGCGTGTGTGGTACAGCATGGAAACTACAATTACCGCTTCTTGTACCTGATGTACATGCGTTCAAAGGGCATATCGCTTGTAGTAGTGCCACAGTAGCTGAAATTGTTTTGCCGATTTTTGATGACCGTGAGAAAGTAGTTGCTGTCTTGGATGTGGACAGCGATAAAGTAAACGAACTCACACAAATCGATGTAGAAGGACTGAAACAAATCTCTCTACTCATTAGCGAAATCTGGAAATCATAATATAAAAACCGTCCGAAAAGTTTTAGCTCTTCGGACGGTTTTTATATTAATAACTCCCTATCAATCTTTTGACATATTTACCAATCACATCAAATTCTAAATTGACAGGATCGCCGATTTGGTATCTGTGAAATTGTGTATGCTCCATCGTATAAGGGATAATCGCTACACTAAAACTGTTTTTTTGCGAATTGACCACCGTAAGACTCGTACCATCAACGGTAATCGATCCTTTTTCTATGGTTACATTACCCAAGTTTTCGTCATACGAAAAAGTAAAATAAGTGCTACCATCTGCCTTTTTTATATCGGAACAAATAGCAGTTTGATCTACATGCCCTTGTACAATGTGTCCGTCCAAACGAGCGTCGAGTTTCATTCCGCGTTCCAAATTTACCTTATCGCCCTCTTTCCACAAACCAATAGTCGTTTTGTCGATGGTTTCTTTTATGGCGGTTACTTTGTATTTGTTTTCTGAAATTTCTACTACTGTAAGGCAAATGCCGTTGTGTGCAACACTCTGATCTATTTTTAGTTGGCTAGTCATCGGAGCCTCTATCCACAAATGCAAATTGCTTCCCTCTTGCTCCAAAGATTGTATAATTCCAAATTCCTCTATGATACCTGTAAACATATTTTCTTATTGTTGATTTTGTCGTTCAAAGATAAAACAAATTTTCAATTTATGAGAAGTTTGTTTGTGGAGAGGATGTAGTAGTTTCTCTGTTGTAGAAAATAGATTTTATCATTTTATTACATATTTATATTTTAAGAATGACTGCTGCAATACTAAACACAATAGGCAACATAGTCCGCATAGATTTTATCAAAGGTAAAATAAACTATGTGTCTTATATGTTTAAAACATCTTGTACGAATGGTGAGTTATTGTTTTACTCAACTGTTTTCGTTAGTTTTGTAAAGGAATTAGAGTTTGATAAAGTTTTAAGCCTTTGTCAAACTTTTTGGATTATAGGAAAAAACAAAAATATGAAACACCTAATATCAACCTTATTTTTGCTGTACAGCTTTTGCGGTTTTGCTCAGGAGCAAACATCAGAAGAAAATCCGTATGAATTGTCTAATAAGCAAGTACAAGATTTTTTAAGTACAGAAGAAGGACAACGATTGACAATGAAATTTGTGCAGTATTTGTCTAATTTCGACGATGTGCAAGAGTTTGTAACGGTTTTGTCAAGTCCGAAAGGAGAAAATCCGTTTGAAACTTTTGAAAATTGGTTTCAAACCAATCTACACAAAACAAAATCTGTGGTAATCTGCTTTAAACCGTAGGTTTAATTGTTTTTAAGTGCTGTTTTTTTATAATTTCAGAAAAAACTGTGTCAATCTGTGAAATTTGCGTGAGGCTAAAGCAAGCGTAGTGTCTCTGTTCTGATAGCTATCGGAACTCTGTGGTAAAAAAATCTATAACGCTCTTATTTTACTTTAGGAAGAAATATAATACTTCGACTTTTTATATTACTTTTGTAATATCATAGAAAGCAAAGCAAAATGTATAAAAAAGGACAAAATATATTGTTGGGTATCTCTATCGGAGATATGAATGGCATAGGAGCAGAAGTGATTTTAAAGACTTTTGAGGACTCTCGTATGTTCGAAATGTGTACGCCTGTGATTTTTGCCAATGGAAAATTGTTGGCTTTTATCAAACGAATGGTCAATGTGCAAGTACATATCAATACAATAGACAATTTCAGCGAAATCGAATACGGTTCTGTCAATGTGTTGAATGTATGGAACGAAGGGGTAAATCTCGAACCAGGATTGCTCGACGAAAATGTTGGAAAATACGCCATCAAATCGTTTGTAGAAGCGACTAAAGCATTGAAAGAAGGAAAAATCGATGCTTTGGTGACGGCACCTATCAACAAATATAATATTCAATCGGAAGAATTTTCGTTTCCAGGTCATACTGATTATTTGAATCAAGAATTGGAAGGAAATTCGTTGATGTTTATGATTAGTGAACAGGTAAAAGTAGGTTTGTTGACCGATCATGTGCCGTTGAAAGATGTTTCGAAACATTTAACTCCCGAATTGATTAAAAATAAAGTAGCGACTATCAATCAGTCGTTGATTCAGGATTTTAATATACCAAAACCAAAAATTGCCATTTTGGGACTGAATCCACACGCAGGAGACAATGGAGTGATTGGAAATGAAGAACAAGAAATTATCAATCCTACGATAAAACAATTGTCAGAAGAAGGATATTTGGTTTATGGACCTTATTCGGCAGATGCGTTTTTTGGAACCAATCAATACCAATTGTTTGATGCTGTGATTGCATGCTATCACGATCAAGGATTGGTACCGTTCAAGACTTTATCGTTTGGAAAAGGCATCAACTTTACTGCAGGACTCAACAAAGTGCGAACTTCGCCCGACCATGGTACTGCTTACGATATTGCAGGACAAGGGAAAGCCGATCCGTCATCGTTTAGAGAAGCAGTTTATTTGGCATTGGATGTTTACAAAAACAGAAATGAATACCTTATCAGTGCAGAAAATCCATTGGTATTAGGAGATAGATAATAAAAAAAGAGGCGAAAAGCCTCTTTTTTTTTATTTACCTGTGTTTTTCTTTTCTTTTTCTTTCCCTGCTACGACCAATACCATTTCGCCTTTAGGAGGTTTGTTTTTTATAATACTAAGTACTTGTTCTGCTGTACCTCTCAGGGTTTCTTCGTGTAGTTTACTGATTTCGCGAGTGAGCGAAACTCTACGTTCAGCACCAAAATATTGAACCACTTCTTGTAGCGTTTTTTCGATTTTGTGAGGCGATACATACAAAATCATAGTTCGCATCTCTTCCGCAAGTGCAAGAAATCGAGTTTGTCTTCCTTTTTTGTCTGGGAGAAAACCCTCAAAAACAAATTTGTCGTTGGGCAATCCGCTGTTTACCAAGGCAGGAACAAAAGCAGTAGCACCAGGCAGGCATTCAATATCCACACCATTTTCTACACACGCTCGGGTCAATAAAAAACCTGGGTCTGAGATAGCAGGCGTACCTGCATCAGAAATCAAAGCGATGTTTTGCCCAGAGAGTATTTTGTTGACCACTTGTTCGGTGGTTTGATGTTCGTTGTATTTGTGATGACTCGTCATTGGAGTCAAAATTTCAAAATGTTTGAGCAACTTTCCACTAGTTCGTGTGTCTTCTGCCAGTATCAAATCTACCTCTTTCAACACGCGAATAGCACGAAAGGTCATGTCTTCGAGGTTGCCGATGGGCGTTGGGACGATATATAGTTTAGCCATAATTATACAAAGCGTTTAGTTATCAAGTCCAACAATCGTTCTTCGTATTCTTCTTTCCCTTTCCAGTAGTTAAAATCTGGTTTTACCAAATCTTCAATAAAATCAATAGATTCTTGGTAAGTGTCAAAAGTGTTGAGTTGAGAAATCACTCGGTTGAGGTCATCGCTCTTTCCGTTGAATAGATTTTTTTCAAAAGCAATGCGGTCGTTTAGACCGATGACGATATTTTTGTTGAACGAATCATTGATTGTTTTGTGAATAGGCGTATGAATAGAGCGACCTAATTCTGTTTTTTCAACAGTATTTTCAATCTTTGAAGTAGGAGTAGAAAATTCTTCTTTTTTATCAATAGAGGTAGCTTCTTCAAAAAATGCATCAGGATTGAAAACCGATTCTATTTCTAAAATATTACTGTCTTCTATTACGACATTGAACTGTTCCAACTGTTTTTGTTCTTCAGGGGTAAATTGAGGAAGTTCTTCTTTAGTTGAAAAAGGCTCATTTATATGCAATTGATTTTCTGAAGGTGAAAATGAATTGTTCTCAGGCGAAACGTTCGGTGTTTGTATGTTGTTTTCCTCTATAGGAGCAATTTTGGTTTCTTCTTCTAAAGAAATTACTTCAATTTTTTCAGGTATATATTTAGCAGAATAAGAGTTTTCTTGAACAATCTCTTCTATATTTTCGCTATTTTCTTCAGATTCAGAAGATGTGTTCGTTTCTTTAGGATTGTAGTTTTCTTCTAAGATTTCCTCTTCCTTAACTTCCTCCAATTCATTGATTACAGGAGGAGGGGGCGTTTGACTGATAGTTTCACTCAGAGCCACAATGCTTTCTTCGGTAAATTTATTACTGATTCGGTATTGATTTTCTTCATAAAAATTCAATAACAACAATTTGTCGTATATTTTAGAAGAGAGTTGCAACAAAGATTTGGTGTCCTCTCTGTCTTTCATTTGTAGTATTTTGTGAGCCAAACTCACCAATTCGGTTTCGATTATTTTTTTCATTTCAAAAGTTTGCTTCAAATTTACATTAAATTCCTGAAATACACCTAATCAAAGTGCTTTCATTTTAGCTATTTACTTTTAGAAAAAAGGAAAAAAACAGAGCCAAAAGCTCTGTCTTTTTTACTTCTTCACGATCCTATAGGTTTGTTTGTGTTGCTCATTGGCTATTGTAAGCAAATATACACCCGATGGGAGTTTTGACCCATCAATTGTAAGTGTATCTGTTGTATCAATATTCGTTTCTATGAGTATCTGACCTTTCATATTATATACAATGGCTCTGTTGAAATCATTGAGTTCTCCCGAGATTTGGATTGTATCTTCAAAAGGATTGGGATGTATTTGTACTTTTTTCAATACTTTTTCAGGAATACTCATAGCTGTATTGCTAAATTTTGAATAGACCACTCCTTTGTAAGTACCAGGATTGTCTTCATCTTCTTCCAACGGACTTCCCATCGTGATAAAATTGTTGGGATTGGAATTGTTTGATGTATAGTCTATTGAATAGTATCCGTTTTCAAAAGGGACGATGCGTTGAGGCATATCTTTTCCGTCATTTCCATAGTAGGTTGCGTACAATACCGTGCTTCCATCATTTGAGAGTAACAAATGATAGCCATCACTATTGGATAAATTGAAAGAAAAAGTATCGTCTTTTTCAGTTTGAAAAGCATCGTCAGTTGCTATGCCGTTTGTACTGTCTGTTTCGCCCATAAGCCAAATATTTCCATCTGGAGTTAAAGAAAATTTGTTGTGTATATGTACATAATCACTTTCAAAAGTGTTGTTTGAAAGGTAGGTTCTCCACAACAGTTCTGTCCCTTCGCTATTCAATTTTCCAAATCTATACGCACCATTTCCTTGAGAAAGAAACGCATTGTCTGTTGTAGGTGCTGGAAAACTAAGTAAATAAATACCATTGTCATCAGCATCTGAAGATAGAATTTGTTTTTCGTAGTAGGTGCCCCAAATTCTTGTACCATCAAAACTAAATTTATTTATAAAAGTATTTGCAGGATAAAGCCCAGCATTATTAATATTTGGATTTTCTTTATATGCTCCAGTGGTGCTAAAATATGTTGGGTTACTAACAGGTATGCCGTTTTCTTGATCTAAGTTTATAAAAAAACCTGTTACAATCAATCCATCGGATGTGGTTATTAGATTGGAAATAACGGTATGATGAATTCCAAAAAAAGTGCTCCAAACATATTGTCCGTTGCTATCAAGTTTTGTGATGGTTGTAGTTTTGTTTTCAGAAAAATAGTCTTCTGGATTTGCAGTAGATTGAAAAGGGGAGTTTTCTATGGTTTCATCGTTTGGTTTAAGTGATACAAAATATACATTGTCGTTACTATCGGTTGTCAATATGGTTTTACCAACTCCAGATTCTTGTTCAAATGAAAAATCAATATAGGTACACCAAATTAATTGACCAGTGGAAGAAAATTTAGCAATATAATTATTAGTTGAATGGATAGGGTTTTGATTATAATCAAATTCTGTTCTGAACGCACCAGGTGTGGTGAAATTTGATGTTTCAGAAGTATAACCCAATATATACCAATTGTTGTTTGCTGAGCGATGAATCAAATCAATAGTTGTGGTATTAGGATTGCCTATTTCGAGGAATGTGTTTTCTGAACCATCAGGAAATATTGCTACATTCACTCTATTTGAATTTCCAATGTTTTTGAAAAACAAACTGTCGTTTGCTAATGTTGTTAAATGCAAAGACGATAAAGGTATTTTCTGATTGCTTTTTACACTCCAATGCAAATTGTTTGGAGATTGCGATATACAAGTAAAAACAGGGTAAACTATTAGTATAAATTGTAAAAATAATTTCATGATAATAGATGTTTAGAGGCAAATAGCTGTACCTATTGTACAGCTATTTGAGTAATTAGTTATTCAAATAAAAAATAGCTCATACCAAAAAGATTCGTATAAGTGACATTGTATTGAACACCATTTGGTTCGTAAAAATAGCCAGTTTTTGTTGCGCCATCAATTCCGTTTGTTCCATAAGTACCAATACCGTCTTCATAAGCTCCTTTTAGTACAAATTTCATATAATTAAATTTGTAACGATCATTCTGTGTTGCAAAGGGTAATGGTAAATTTACTTGTCCTCCATTGTCACTGTTTACATACCCTGCAAAAGGATATTGGTTTAGAAAAGGAAATTGTTTATTAGATGAATCGTTGTCCGATATTTCAAAAATACTATTACCGTTTACTATAAAATGATGTATATTGTTTGGTCCTGGGTAAAAGTGCAAACTTGGATAATCTGGTTTGGTGATTTTTATAGTATAAATAGTTACATACGTATGACATTTGTTTTCAATCACAAATGTAGTAGCATTCGCACTGGAAAAAGTTACCAATGCCATTCCTAAGGTACATACTAACTTTTTCATAATCATCTGTTTTTAATAAGTTCGGTAAATTTTACAAATCCTAAATACGCTACTTTCTCTTCGTTGGTAGTAATTTCTTTAGGAACATCGGTGTTGGAAGGCATTCCATACACATCAATCAAATCTTTTGCAACCTCGTATAGCTATTTTGATTTTTCAGCATCAGAATAGTCTTGTTGCGATTTTGCAATTTCTTTGATTTTGTTTCTGAAATTAGTCACTTCAATAGGCTCAGAAGCCTTGGCTTTTTTCATCGCCTGTGTAGTTGTCGATTCGGCAATCGTTTATGATTGCTCGTTGCAGCTGTACAATCCTATTAATAATACAGCTAATGTGAAAAGTTTGAATTTTTTCATGTTAATATGTATTATAAATTAGATATTGCAATAATAATAAAAAAAATGAAAATAGTGAAATTTTTGTGAATAGAATTTCTGTTTTTTGTATAAGACTTTGTCAAAGTTTATTCTATGTTTTCTATAAAAAACGGAGCGTCTAAAATAATCGCAAAGTTATTTCTATGTTTCTTGTGTGTTCGGATAATTATCGGGACCATGTGGTGAAAAATTTAACCTACTCCACCTCTTTGAAAATAGTTTAAAAATCTGTTGAAAAAAATATCAAAAAAAATCACGAAAAACGCAATATATCCGTAATTTAGCACCGAATTTTTATAGTGCAACTGCTCACATGAGTCATCTGAATGAAACAAAAATAGCCAGGTACGACAAAGCCTATTTACGCATTGCCCTTGAATGGGCAAAACTCTCGTATTGTACACGCAGAAAAGTAGGTGCAATCATCGTAAAAAATGGTACCATCATTTCTGATGGATACAACGGTACGCCCTCTGGTTTTGAAAACTGCTGTGAAGACGATAATGGCGTAACCAAATGGTATGTGTTGCACGCCGAAGCCAATGCCATACTCAAAGTGTCCAAATCCACTCAGTCGTGTATGGATGCGACGCTTTATATCACGACTTCTCCTTGCAAAGATTGTAGCAAATTGATTTTACAAGCAGGCATCGTGCGTGTGGTGTATATGGACAATTATAAAGACAATGCTGGTATCGACTTTTTGCAAAAAGCAGGGGTAGAGGTAATGCAAATTTCACAATTAGATTGATGTTGCCTATGAATAGAAATTACTTTGCTCCCACTTTGTTTGTTGGACTCTTTTTAGGGATTTTTATAGGATTTTTTGGATTTAAGTACTACTCAAAAATTCAAGCAAAATCCAATTTACGAAATACTAAAATTGAAAAACTACTCAAACTTATCGAAAAAGAATATGTGGACAATGTCAATACCGATTCGATTATCGATTTGACAGTCAATAATATTTTATCTCAACTCGATCCTCATTCTACCTACATCAGCAAAAGCGAAATCGAAGATACGCAAAACTTGATGAAGGGAAGTTTTGTAGGTATTGGGATCAATTACTATATGCTCAACGATACTTTGGCAATTGTAAAACCTTTGGAAGGTGGTCCTTCTGCCAAAGCAGGTCTGAAAGCAGGTGATCGCATATTGCAAGTAAATGGTAACTCCATTGCTGATGGTTCGTTTTCCAATGATTCAATTGTGGCATTGCTTAAAGGTCAGCGAAATTCGTCAGTTTCGATGAAAATATTCCGCAAGAAAAATAAAGAAACTTTTGATGTACATCTCAAACGTGATGAAGTGCCTATCAAAAGTGTGGATGCGGGCTTGAAAATCAATGATTCGTTGGGGTATATCAAGATCAACCGTTTTTCAGAAACTACCTATACGGAATTTGAGCAATCGTTAAAAGCACTGACCAAAGAACAAATCAATTCGTTGGTATTGGATTTACGCGATAATACCGGAGGCTATGTAGAACCTGCGGTAAAAATTGCCAATCAATTCCTCGATAAAAACGATACAATCGTAAAAACCATCAATAAACAAGGAAATGCAAAAATCACAATTGCCTCTTCCAAAGGTTTGTTTACGCAAGGAAAATTGTATATACTCATCAATGAAAATACAGCCTCTGCCAGCGAAATCATTGCAGGAGCTATTCAGGACAACGACAGAGGAACTATCATCGGTCGTCGCTCGTATGGAAAGGGATTGGTACAGAGAGAAATGACTTTGGGTGATGGATCGGCAGTACGCCTTACCGTGGCGAGGTATTTTACACCATCGGGGCGTTCGATTCAAAAGCCTTATAAGGAATACAACAATAAATATTCGGCTGAACTTTCTCAGCGTTTTGTACACGGAGAATTGTACGATACAGACAAACGCTATATCGATGACAGTTTGAAATTCAAGACCAAAAAAGGAAAAATTGTCTATGGAGGAGGAGGAATTGTACCCGATATTTATGTAGAATCTTTTACCAAACACGGCGAAGATGCGATTCAGCTATTAATGAAAACCTCTTTGGTGAGTTATTATGTTTTCGAACAAATTGAAAAAGAACGAGCGTATTTGGAAAAGAAAAAATATCTTGAAATAGCTGAATTAATTTACAAAAATTCAAAGTATTTCAATGAATTAAAAGTTTATCTGAAAGAAAGTGGTCTGACTTTCAACCTTGATAAACACAAAGATCGTATTCTGTTTTACCTTGCTGCCGAATACATCAATCAATTGTTTTCAGACAAAGAATATTACAGTTGGATGCTCACCCAAGACCAAATGATTGATAAAGTAGTGAAGAGGTAGAGGGGAGTGTTGAGTACAAAGTATTAAGAATGTTATAATAACCAAAAAAACATCGCCCAATAGGCGATGTTTTTTGTTGTTTTACCATTTTGAATCTGGTTCTACTCTAAACAAAGGCACTTTAAACTTACCATTTTTAAAGGTTTTAGTTTTATTTTCAAATGGTTTTAGAGTCAATGTTCCTTCAAATTCACCATAGAGATGCAAACTGTCTTGGGAAATATTTTTGAAAATATCAGGATCATAATATATCGCTAAAAAAACGCTCGCAATTGTACACTTCCTGTGTGTACTGCTGGAATATTGGGAGATTTTCTTCCGTGGTATTGTATATTAGCCTCAAGGTATTTGGTGATGTTTTTCTGTAATAGCATACGCCAAGTGCTGTTGTTGCCCGGTTGTAATCCTTGCATCATTTGATAGGCAACCGCCGAATGTGATTGTCCGTCAAAACGATTGCTAAAATAGGTGTATTGCAATTGCAACGAAAATTTTGAAGCGGTTTGATGTTGCACTTCCATTCCCAATTGATGTTGGTTCAATTGTTCTTCGCCCATAGAATTGCTACTCGCATTCCATTTGTAAAAAAGGCTCATTCTCGTGTTTTTATCCGAAATATAAGTTGCCTTGGGCTGAAAATAATGTGTTTGCAACTGATAATTTTTTACCCCATAATTTTCCGATTGGTTTTCTGTGATTTCTATGGCTGCGATACTTTCCAACAAATAAGTTTTTTTGAGCAAATGTGCATATTGCAACTGATGTGATTGCGTGGCAGTTTGCGTTTTTCCAAAGGGATTTATAGTTGCCAATCGATTGTTTATAAAACTATAAACCGTAGTGTGTTGTTGTTTTCCTCGATTAAAAAACAGTGAATTTCTAAAACTTTGATTCATAGAAACCAACCCTTCTTCCGCATTGTGAAAAGGTTGTAAGGTTTTTATTCCTTGATTTTTATTGTAATGTTTTTCGGCAATCAAATGTGA
The DNA here is from genome assembly GCF_041530365.1 of Capnocytophaga sp. ARDL2. Classification (NCBI taxonomy): domain Bacteria; kingdom Pseudomonadati; phylum Bacteroidota; class Flavobacteriia; order Flavobacteriales; family Flavobacteriaceae; genus Capnocytophaga; species Capnocytophaga sp. ARDL2. Next base: position 163,115 of record NZ_CP168034.1, on the reverse strand, counting down.
TTGCAGATAAAATTTACTCAATATTCGTTTCCAATCTTTTTCATTTTGAAATCTGCTAAATTGCAACGAAATAGATTGTGAAATTTTTCGTTGATGTGTTGGTAAATAATTTTGATTGGGCAACATCATGCGGATATAAATTGCTAGGTCGGGAAAAGCCGCTGGTTCAAACTCTTCCAATTCTTGAATGCCGTTTTCGTTATAATCTATCCATTGATGCGTACCCAAACCTGGCTCGACTTGTATGTAGCTAAACTCCTGTAAAGCCACATTTCCTGACGAAGTTTCGTACAGCGTTTGCCATTGCAATGCCTCTTTAAACCAACGCGTTTGGTACTGAATACGAGAGTTTATCGTATGTTCGTTGGGCAAATCGTGATGCAAATGTTGAGTAGTGCGATAGTTGACAAACAAGCTCAATTGCGTTTGTTTGTTTTTGATTGGTACCGCTCGAGTGTACCAATTTTGAGCTTGTGTACTCGGTTGCAAACGATAGTCGTACAAACTGTCGTTTTTTCGCAAAATATACCCCAACTCTATGTGTGTTTTGGCAGAATCTCCCTTGGCTACAAACGCCTGAGCTTGCCAATATTGTATACTTCGAGGATTGAAAATTCGGTCAGTTTTGTTTTCGATTTTATACACTTCGGCTTCCGATTTTACTCCTGTTTTCCATTGATTTTTTTGGTATTGATGCAAGGAATTTGCTCGAATAATTTGTGTTTTATCCGCCGTAGTCGATGCTTCTATCCATTGAGCAGAAACAGTATTTTGAAATTGAGTTGTATGCCAATTAAATTGAAGAGAATTTCTCCATCCGTTGTAGGTATTTTCAAAATGTAAATGTTCCAATTTGTACAAAAACGATTGATTTTCTTTTGGATTGGCAGAAAGTTCAATTTCCGATAAAATTCGATTTCCCTTTACATCAAAAATATCCCAATCTCTTTGAAATTCAATATTGTTTAATCGTTCGATAGGCGAAAATCGTTCTTGCACATATTGCGATTGAACTTTCAATTTCCATTGCCATGCCGAAGGGAAATATTGATGAAATTTCAGTTGCATTGCCTGACCTTTGTTTTGAAAATCATCAATAGTTGAAAATAAATTCGCATCTCGATTACTGATTGCCCATTCGAGGTTGATTTCGCTATTTTCTGATGATTGATAGCCTACACCTGTTGCAAAAATGGTATGTTTAGCCGGAGCTGTCAATTGAATCATCGGAGCGTAATCTCCTTGTTTTTCGCCATTGATAGGAGCAATATATCGATAAATTTTGCCCACAGCCATCGAAGATTCCAAAATATAATCGCCACGGTTTTGTCCCACAAAACTAAAAGAAACCTGGTACAAAGGATCCTCTGGATTGTTGGAATATTCAAAATAGACCTCTGTTCCTTGTTCGATTTTTCGGTAAAGAATTTTGTTTTCTGAATATGGTTCTACAACAGCCGAAAGTGCAAACATTTTGTTAGGGTCATTTCCTGCTTCTTGCAAAACTGCTATTTGCTCAGGCGAAAGTTGTTGTTGCAACGGTTGATTTTTGATGTCGGTTTCGGTAAAAACACTGGTATAAGCTCTCCATTTGTCGTTGGAAAATTCGGTATTCCCATAACCAAAAAATCGAGTATAACTGCGTTCGGCATATTGATATTCCACCACAATACGCATTTCGCCCATGATAGGAAACAACGAAGTAAAACGGATTTCTCCAGCATTATAATCGATGACATAATCTTTGTTTTCGCCTCGTTCGAGCAGTTTTCCATTGACAAACACACGTTCCGAACCCGAAACCACCAAAATATACAACTGATTTTGCTGACCTTTCAATTTGTACGGTCCTTGATTTCCCTCAATTCCCACAAACTCACTTTTGGCATACTGACCACGCACCAAAGCAGCCGCTGTTTCTACTTTCAATCGGTTGTTATCGCCCCACGAAAAATCGCCACCACCGTAAATTCCTTGAACTTTTTTCTGAAAATTTAGAAAAGACGATTTTCGATTTTCTACCAACAAATCGCCCCCACGCACACGCCAATCGCTACCATAGAGTTCGATAAAAATTTGGTCAAATTCATCGATTTTTTGCGAATAGCCACCGTTTTGCAAAGGTGAATTATCATCTTGAATAGATGCTCGAAGATTGACCGTTTCGGATAGTTTTCCGACAATTTGCAAATCCAAACGAGAGGTAGTAACCAAGTTTTGTTGATTTCCGATGGTGATGGCACGAGAAATATTACCCTGTGTTTGCAGTCCGTCAAAAGGTTTGTAAGCAGACAAATCCCTTTTGGGAGCAAGGGTCAATCGCACCCCTTCGCTATCGGCAACTACGCGATTTTTGTCGTACAAACTGTAATTTGTTGTCAAAAAATCGGGCAGAGCATAATACGAAAGTTGTAAGGTATCTTCGCCTGTTTCAGTAAAAAAGATAGAAGATTTTTTAGGGTCGAGTGTAAATTTTTCATGAGGAAAAGGCAACTGACGATGACGCAATTCCCACCCTTTGGGATTGATAGGTAGCGAATCAAACACAAATTCAGGATAATCATTGTAAACCGTAACCTGACGCAACAGCGGATGATGTTGAGCGTACATACAGCTCACTAGCAACATAAACAATATGAAAATCCCATTTCGCATGGGTCAAAAATACGGAAAAACTGATTAACAGAGGAAAAATATTAGGCAATCATAATATTTCACAACAAAAATATCATAAAAAAATCGGTTATCAATACGACAACCGATTTTCTATTATTTTGTAAATAATGCCATTGGCAGCTTCAATAAAATTTCTTTATCCAATCATTGCCCCGTTGTAAACGCCTTCTGTTTCTGGGTTTACAAAAACCAATTTTCCTTCTTTGGTTTCGGTGAGCAAAAGCATTCCTTCGCTTTCTACTCCTCGCAATTTTCTTGGAGCTAAGTTTACCAATACGGTTACTTGTTTTCCGATGATTTCCTCTGGGGTAAAATGCTCGGCAATACCCGAAACTATGGTGCGTACATCGATACCTGTGTCCACTTTCATTACCAATAATTTATTGGCTTTTGGCATTTTTTCGGCTTCGATAATTGTACCTACACGTAAATCTATTTTTGCAAAATCTTCAAATTGAGCTATTTCTTTTTGTGGTTCTACTTGTTTTGCTTCGGCGGCATTGGCAATTTTTTTAGCTTCCAATCGGTCGATTTGTTTTTGGATTTCTTCATCTTCGATTTTTGCAAACAACAATTCCGCTGTACCTATTTTATGAGCAGGAGCAATCAATTGCTCGGTTGTTGCAATACTTTCCCAAGAAATAGGCGTATCGATTGCCAACATTTTTTTCAATTTAGCAGCGGTAAATGGCAAAAATGGTTCTGCCAAAGTAGAAAGTGCTGCCGCAATTTGCAAGGCTACAAACATTTGAGTTTTCACACGCTCTGGGTCGGTTTTGATGATTTTCCAAGGCTCTTCGTCTGCCAAATATTTGTTACCCAAACGAGCCACATTCATCATTTCGCCCAAGGCTTCTCTAAAACGGTATCTTTCGATAGAATTTTCGATTTGTGCTGGATACCCTTTCAATTCCTCCAACACTTGTTTATCAACTTCGGTAAATTCGTTTGGCGTTGGAATTACTCCGTCGTAATATTTATTGGAAAGCACCACCACTCGGTTGATGAAATTTCCGAAAATAGCCACCAATTCGTTGTTGTTTCTGGCTTGATAATCTTTCCAAGTAAAATCGTTGTCTTTGGTTTCTGGTGCATTTGCCGTTAAAACATAACGCAAAACATCTTGTTTTTCTGGAAAATCTACCAAATATTCATCCAACCAAACTGCCCAATTTTTTGAAGTCGAAAGTTTATTTCCTTCCAAATTTAAAAATTCATTTGATGGTACATTGTCTGGCAAAATATAACTTCCTTCTGCTTTCAACATTGCAGGGAAAATCACACAGTGGAATACAATATTGTCTTTGCCGATGAAATGCACTAATTTCGTGTCCTCTGATTTCCAATAAGGTTCCCAATCTTTACCAACTTTCGTGGCCCATTCTTTGGTTGAAGAAATGTATCCAATTGGAGCGTCGAACCACACATATAATTTTTTTCCATCGCCCCCCTCTACTGGCACATCAATTCCCCAATCCAAATCGCGAGTTACAGCACGAGGCTTTAAACCGTCGTCGAGCCAAGATTTTACCTGACCATATACATTGGGTTTCCAGTCGTTTTTATGACCTTCCAAAATCCATTCACGCAAAAACGCATCGTATTGATCTAAAGGCAAAAACCAGTGTTTAGTTGATTTCAGTACAGGTGTACTTCCTGTAATTGTCGATTTTGGATTGATTAAATCCGTGGCATTGAGCGAAGTACCACATTTTTCGCATTGGTCTCCGTAAGCACCATCGTTGCTACATTTTGGACAAGTACCTGTTACGAAGCGATCTGCCAAAAATTGATTGGCTTCTGCATCGTACAATTGTTCGGTGGTTTGTTCAATAAACTTTCCTTCGTCGTACAATTTTCTGAAAAATTCAGAAGCTGTTTTGTGGTGAATCTCCGCCGAAGTACGCGAATAATTGTCAAACGAAATCCCAAATTCTGCAAACGAATCATTGATGATTTTGTTGTATTTGTCAATCACTTGTTGAGGAGTAATTCCTTCTTTTTTGGCTTTCATAGAAATAGCCACTCCATGCTCGTCGCTACCACAAATAAAGGCAACATCTTTTCCTTTTAGGCGTAAAAATCTCGCATAAATATCGGCAGGAACATACACTCCAGCCAAATGCCCAATGTGGATAGGTCCGTTGGTATAAGGCAAAGCCGCTGTAATGGTATATCTTTTTGGATTTGTAATCATTTATGTAAAAATATTGTTGTTGGTTATAAAATTCTACTCATCGTCAATCCGTCTCTGATTGGAAGCAAGACAGTTTCTACTCTTGGATCTTCTTTTAACAGGCGGTTGTATTCCAATAGCACCTGAGTAGATTTGTCGTTTTTCTTTACTTCTTGCAGCACTTTTCCACTCCAAAGCACATTGTCTGAAAGGATTACACCACCTTTGTTCATCATAGGAACAATCATATTCCAGTAGTTGATGTAGTTTTCTTTATCGGCATCGATAAAAACCAAATCAAACTTTTTGTTGAGTTGAGGCACAATATCCAAAGCGTTTCCGATATGCTGTTTGATTTGCTCAGCGTAATCAGATTTTTGAAAATATTTGGTTTGAATATCCTCCAATTCCTCGTTGATGTCGATGGTGTGAATTTCGCCATGATTGGTCAATCCTTCTGCCAAACACAAAGTAGCATAGCCAGTGAAAGTACCTAATTCTAAGATAGTTTTAGGAGCAATCATCTTTGAAATCAGGCTCAGAAATCTCCCTTGAAAATGACCGCTAAGCATACGCGGTTGCAAAATCTTTTGGTGCGTTTCTTTGTTGAGTTGTTGTAGCAATTTGGGTTCGTCTTCCGAGTGAAAAGCTACATAATCTTCCAATTCTTGTGATAAAAAGTGCATTTCAAATTATTTTTGCAAAAGTAGTAATTTCGAATTAAGAATTGAGTACAAAGTATTAAGAAAATACTTACTCCGCCTTATACCCCTTTATTTCAAAAGAAAGCCCCATTCCCATAGGTATTTTTTCAAACCTTCGGTCATAGCGTATCCAGCCACCTGAAAGAGAGATAGGAAAATGTATTTTAGCCGATTCATTACCTGCTACTTCTACAATATCAAACTCAATCCATATCTTACCTTTAGGTAAGTTTACAGAAAATTGTTCTACCAAATCTTTTTTTCTTTTGGTTGGTTCGAAATTTATGTAGATTGGTTTTTCGTTTAGTGGCGTCAATGCGTTGTTTTTTTCTACTTTGTAAAAATTCAACCGAAAAACTACTTGTTTCAAATTGTTGAAAAGGTATTGTGTATGCAATTCTTTTGCTACATAATCGTGTTTTAAAGTAACAAAATCTCCCATACCAAAAAAATCAGAGGCTTCTCCAATCGAAGAAAAACTTGCAGTGGCACCTGGTACTTTCATCCCTTTAGACTTTATTGTTTTCAACTTTGATTTGTTTACATCAATTACGATGGGAGTCAATTCAAATGCGTTTTCTTTCAAAGTTATTGTCTTTGTAAAATCTTTTATTGCTATTGACTTTCTATGAAAATTGAAATGTGTGAAATACAAGCTATCTGTAGGTTTGTACGAAGAAACATCTATCGAAAATAGTCCTTTGCTGTCGGAAGTAAAACTCTTTTCTTTTCCAACAATTCCAAAATCTACATATTCTATATATTCGTTATGTTCGTTTACGACTATGCCTTTTAGTGTTTGAGCTGTAATGAGTTGTATACAGCTTAAAAAGGTGATAATAAATAATTTTTTCATTGTTTAGTTGAAATTTAACATAGATACAAAGGTAATATTTTTAATCGAAGAAAACATATTCCAATTATAATGGGAAATAAAAATTGATAGAAATAAAAACTCCCTTAAATAACTGATTTAGGGGAGTTTTTTGCGTATTTTAGATAATTATTCTTCAAGTAGTTTTACCATTTTCTCTTCACCTTCAGAATATACTTGTGTGAATTTGTGGGCAGCCAATCCTTTCATGGCTTTGTCCCATTTTTTACCACTTAGAGCTGCTCGTTCTTTTAGCGAAGCAAGAGCAATTGGGTTGTTTTTTTCTATAATTGCCAAGATGATTTTTTCTTCATCGGTCAATTCTACTGCTGGTGCTTGTTTTTCTGGTTTCATTTGTGGGAAAAACAACACTTCCTGAATCGACGGATTGTTGGTAAGGAACATAATCAATCTGTCCATTCCGATTCCCAATCCCGAAGTTGGTGGCATTCCGAATTCCAAAGCTCTTAGGAAATCTTGGTCGATAAACATTGCCTCATCGTCACCTTTTTCAGACAATTTCAATTGGTCTTCAAAGCGTTCTCTTTGGTCGATAGGGTCGTTGAGCTCTGAGTAGGCATTGGCAATTTCTTTTCCACATACCATGAGTTCAAAACGCTCGGTAAGTTCTGGGTTGTCGCGGTGAGCTTTGGTAAGTGGCGACATGGCTTTTGGATAATCTGTGATAAAGGTCGGCTGAATGTAGTTTCCTTCGCATTTTTCACCGAAAATTTCGTCAATTAATTTTCCTTTACCCATTGTTTTGTCCACAGCAATTCCCATATCTTGAGCTGCTTTGCGGATTTCGTCTTCTGATTTTCCATCGATGTCAAATCCTGTGAAATCAATAATTGCCTGACGCATCGTAACGCGTTTATACGGTGCTTTGAAATCGATTTCGTGTTCACCAAAAGTTGCTTTGGTAGTGCCGTTTACTGCCAAGGCACAATGCTCGAGCAAACGCTCAGTAAAGTCCATCATCCAGTTGTAATCTTTGTAGGCAACATAGATTTCCATTGCCGTAAATTCTGGATTGTGGGTTCTGTCCATACCTTCGTTGCGGAAGTTTTTCGAGAATTCATACACTCCGTCAAATCCACCAACGATGAGTCTTTTGAGGTACAATTCGTTGGCAATACGCATATACAACGGAATGTCTAACGCATTGTGATGCGTGATGAATGGTCGTGCCGCAGCTCCACCTGGAATAGCTTGTAAAACAGGAGTTTCTACTTCCATATATCCTGCGTCGTTGAAAAACTGACGCATTGCATTGAACAACTTGGTACGCTTGATAAAAATATCTTTGTTTTGTGGATTTACAATCAAATCTACATAACGCATACGATAGCGAAGTTCTGGATCGGTAAATGCGTCATACACATTGCCTTGGTCGTCTGTTTTTGGCAATGGCAATGGACGTAGGGTTTTGGTAAGCAACGAAAATTTTTGTACACGGATACATTTTGCACCCACATTGGTAGTAAACAATTCTCCATCTACACCGATGATGTCTCCCAAATCGATAAGTTTTCTGAATACGGTATTGTATAATGTTTTATCTTCCTCTGGGCAGATTACATCTCTATTGAGATACAATTGTATTCTACCTTGAGAGTCTTGCAATTCGGCAAAACACGCTTTACCTTGGTCGCGAACGCTCATCAATCTTCCTGCAACAATTACTTTCTTACCTTCTTCAAAGTTTTCTTTTATTTGACTTGAAGTATGATCTACTGGATATAAATCGGCAGGGTAGGCGTTGATGCCCAACTCTTGCAATTTGGTAAGTTTTTCTCTTCTAATGATTTCTTGTTCTGAAAGTTGCATATGTTTTTTATACTTGATTTTATTGCTTATTATTTATTTTTCGTTTAATTTTTACCTACAATTTTTCAAATTGATGATTTCTTGTTCGGTAAGGAAACGCCATTGTCCACGAGTCAATCCCCATTTGGTCAATCCTGCAAAGGCTACACGGTCGAGCTTGATGACATCGTAACCCAATTTTTCAAACAAGGCACGAACCACTTTGATATTTGATGTTTTCAACTGAATACCCACTTCACTTTTCGGTTGATTGTTGATGTACGAAATCTCATCTACCCATACACGGTGGTCGTTTACATACATGCCTTTTTCGATTTTTTCCAAATCTTCAAATTTCAGGTTTTTGTCCAATGAAACTTGGTACAATTTAGGTGAATGTTGCGCTGCGTTGGTAAACTTTTGAATGATTTCGTTGTCATTAGTATAGAGTAGCAATCCCACAGTGGTTTTGTCCATACGCCCCACAGGTTTTAGTTTGGCTGTAGAAGCGTTGCGTACCAAGTGGTAAGCGTTGGTTTCTCTATCGTCTTCTGTACTAGAAAAACCTTTGGGTTTGTTGAGCAATACATAAACTTTTTTTTCTGGGTTTAGCAACACGCCGTCAAAATATACTTTGTCGTTGGGTTGCACCTTGAATCCCAATTCCGTAACAATTTTACCATTTACAGTAACATTTCCCGAAGAAATGTACAAATCTGCATCACGACGCGAACACACTCCAGAATTTGAAATGTATTTATTCAATCGCACTCCATCGTCTTTAGCCTTTGCTGGTGCAGATTTTTTAGGAGTAGCAGGTTTTGAAAATCTCTTAGCATCTTTAGAAAATGCAGGTTTTGAAAATTTATTTTTGTTGTTCGGTCGATTCATTGTAAAAAAAATTTTTGCAAAGATAGTGAATATGTAGGGTCAAATTGCAATTTGTTTTACTAAATGTAATCAAATTGAAAGTTGTATTTTTTAAAATAAAAAAGCTACGCCTTTTGTGGTACTAAACCTTCAATTATTCCTAAAATTTCATTGGCTAATTTTTTTATCAAATCGGCATCATAATATCCAATAGTGAGACTTTTAGATGCTGTATAAAGCGTGGTACTTGTAAAATTGGTTCTCTTTTGAAAAAAACTTTGTGATACCTTTATACTTTGAATTTTAGATATATGCAGATAAAAAGTATCTTTGTCCCAAACGCCTTTTTGCAATATTACAAAGTCATCTTTTAGGTATAGTTTTTCAAACCTAAAAGACAGATAGCAATACAAAGTAGGAAACGTGATAATCAATGCATATATCCACAGAAAAGGCAATATATCAAAATAATACAAAGGAGTAAATACTAAAAGTAAAGCACCTACTGTTAATGTAGATTCTACAATAAACTTTCGATAATTAGGACGGAAAAAATAGGTGCCTTTATCTAATGTATCATTGTAAATAAAATCGAAAATCTTTTGCATTTCCGTTGTATTGACTGCAGGAACAATCAATCCTGAGTTTTTCTTTTTTTTGTTGTTGGTAGAGCCAATTTGTAAAATTTCTATTTCAAATAGTTGGATAATTTTTTGAAAGTAATTTTGTTGAATACGAAACATTTGTACCTTATCCGCTGGAACAGAAACAATATTAGAATTGAGCAATCCATACGAAGCAACCATTTTATTGTTTATATTTTCGATTTTATAACCATAATATTGTAAAAATGTACGCACAATGTTAAAAATCAATATTCCCAACAGCAGAAATACAATAGTTATTGTCCAAATAACAGCAGAATAATCAACTTCTAGCAATTGATCAATCGAATCTGACAATTTTTCACCTGTAAAAAATAAATCCTTTATAGTCTCAAAAATATTATATGAAAAAGCAACAATCAATCCTATTGACTGCAAATGATTTCTTGTCAATCCCATTTTCAATAGTGTATTCCAACTAATAGAAACAATGGTTTGTTTAGATATTTTGGGAATCTCTTTATCCAAAACAACTTCTTCATTGAAAAGATTTTCTTCTGCAAGTAACGCTTCTCTAAAAGCCAATGCCTTTTCATAATCCACCCCAACAATAGAAATTTCTACGCGTTCACTTCCAGCTGTCTCAATTATTACAAGGTACAATCCTACGATTTTGTGTATAAAATTTTGTTTGAGATGTACCTCAATGATTTTTGATTTTTTTACAACAGTTTTCGACTTTTGCAACCATCCTTTTGTAACCACCAATTCGTCGTTAATTATTTGATAGCGAAAAGTTTTGTGTTTGATAAAGTGGTATAAAAAATTAGCGATAAATATCAAAGCAAAAATAGAAAAGGCACTTGTTAGCCCAATAATATCTGCCTCTTTATTGGTCGTTTTTCTTCCGATAAAAATAACAATTACAGCTATCAAAATACGAATATTTTTATAAAACGAATTTCCAATAGCTAATAATAAAGCCTTGTTTTCTAATTTATTAGGAATAGAAAAATTATAATTCATCATCGGTGTTTTCGATAGTTTGTACACGGTTCAATACAAATTCTTTCCATTGCTCTGCCTCTTCCAAAGTAAGTCCAGGTATAGTTACTTCATTATCAGCCGAAGCAGAATATAAATTTATAGTGGCCAATCCCAATTTTTTGGCATACCAACCTTGTGTAATGGTAATGTGTTGAAGTTTGATGTAGGGAATGATTTCAATATGAGTTACAAAAATTCCACTTTGAAAAACAGCATCGTGTTTACGAAAAGCATACGATTTGTATCGATAGCCAAAAAGATTCAAAAGTGATAAATAACTACCCAATAAAAACAATAAAACCGCTATGATATAGGCCAAGGTTTCTTCAAACAAAAATACAATAGCAATCGAAATTGCCAAGGTGAGAATAAAAGCAATCAATGCATTCATCCTTGCGATGTATTTGTATTTGGGATTCAGCATTGTATGCGAAATATTTTCGTAAGTGGGCAATTGGTCAAAAGATATCTGTGGATTCATTTTTCATTTTTTTACAAATATAAAAAATTGTACCTTTGACACCGTATAATTTATATAACAATGAATACAAATTCACTTTCAGAAAGAATCAATAATTTATCAGTTTCTCAAACATTGGCAATGGCAGCCAAAGCCAGAGAATTAAAAGCTCAAGGAATCGATATTATCAGTTTGAGTTTGGGAGAGCCAGACTTCAACACGCCAGATTTTATCAAAGAAGCCGCAAAAAAAGCAATCGATGAAAATTACAGTGCTTATCCGCCAGTTGATGGATACGACGATTTGAAAAAAGCCATCTGCAATAAGTTTAAAAGAGATAACAATCTCAACTATCAACCGTCAAATATTGTGGTATCTACAGGAGCAAAACAATCGTTGTACAACATAGCTCAAGTAATGCTAAATGATGGCGATGAGGTAATTTTACCAGCACCTTATTGGGTTAGCTATGCAGAAATTATTCGCTTGTCGGGCGGAGTACCCGTAGAAGTACCAACATCGGTAGATACAGATTTCAAAATCACAGCCGAGCAGTTGAGGGCAGTGATTACCCCAAAAACCAAGATGATGTGGTTTAGTTCGCCGTGTAATCCATCGGGGTCAGTGTATAGCAAAGCCGAATTAGAAAATTTGGTAGCCGTGTTGAAAGATTTTCCACAGATTTTTGTAGTATCGGACGAAATTTACGAGCATATCAACTACACCATAGATTATTGCAGTATTGGTTCGTTGGCAGGAATGGAAGACCGCACAATTACGGTAAACGGAGTAGCCAAAGCCTTTGCCATGACAGGATGGAGAATAGGTTACATCGGAGCACCAGAATTCATCGCCAAAGCCTGTACAAAATTGCAAGGACAAGTAACCAGTGGAGCCAACTCTATTGCACAAAGAGCCACAATTGCAGCCTTGGAAGCATCGCCAGAAAAAATTCAGTATATGGTAGAGGCGTTTAAAAAGCGTAGAGATTTGGTAATGCAGTTGATTTCAGAAATCCCAGGATGGAAAGTAAATGTACCAGAAGGAGCCTTTTACGCCTTTCCAGATGTATCCTCATATTTCGGAAAAGAATTGAAAGGAAAGAAAATCAACAATGCCACAGATTTTTCTATGTATTTGTTAGAACACGCCAATGTAGCCACGGTAACGGGCGACGCATTCGGAAATCCAAATTGTATCCGTTTGTCGTATGCCACAAGCGACGACTTATTGGTAAATGCATTTACGCAAATCAAAGAAAGTTTGGTATAAAAAACACAAGGTAGTTCACACAGAGCTACCTTTTTTATATGAATTAAACATTCAAACTCTTCATATCAATTACAAAGCGATATTTTACATCAGATTTTATCATGCGATCGTATGCTTTGTTGATGTCCTGAATATTGATCAATTCTATATCTGAAACAATTTGATGTTCGCCACAAAAAAACAACATTTCTTGGGTTTCTTTGATGCCACCGATCAGCGATCCTACCAAATGTCTTCGTCTGTTGATTAATAGTCCCGCGTGTACGTTGGTAAGAGGTTCAATAGCACCCACCATACACATGGTTTTGTCCAATTTCAACAACATCAAATATGGGTTTACATCGTGATCTACAGGGATGGTATTCAATAAAAAGTCAAAACTGTATTGATGAGCCGCCATTTGTTCGGCATCTTTAGTAATCAAGACTTCGTCAGCACCCAAATCTAAAGCATCTTGGCGTTTGCTTTCGCTTGTAGTCAAAACAACCACATTTGCCCCCATAGCTTTAGCAAATTTTACTCCCATGTGTCCCAATCCACCCATACCGATGATTCCTACTTTCATTCCAGCCGAAATGTTCCAATGTTTCAATGGCGACCAAGTCGTAATACCTGCACAAAGCAAAGGTGCAACCGCTTCTAATGGCAAATTTGTCGGTACTTTCAATACAAAATTTTGTTCTACTACGATATGCTGAGAATAACCGCCGTAAGTGATACCACCGTATTTCGAATTGCGAGAATTGTAGGTTCCTGTAGATCCCTTTTCGCAGTATTGCTCCAAACCTTGATTGCACGAAGCACAATGTTCGCACGACTCAACCAAACAACCCACTCCTACAATATCGCCTACTTTGTGTTTGCTTACTTCATCGCCTACTTTTACAACTTTTCCCACAATCTCATGACCAGGCACAGCAGGATAAACCGTGCGTCCCCAATCCGAACGAGCCGTGTGTAAGTCGCTATGGCATACACCACAATACAAAATTTCAATTAATACATCCTGAGGTTGTACTTCTCTTCTTTCTATCGTATGCGGAACCAATGGAGTGGTTGCACTATGAGCAGCGTATGATTTTACTTTCATGATTATATTTATTTGTGAACTATCTCATCGTAAAATTAGAAATTTTCTATGACAAAATGTGTTGAAAGAAGGTTAAATTAAAACGATATTTTCATAAACTCCCAATCTCTGGTATTGACGATGAGCAATTGATTGTGCAAGGGCGATAATTCGCAAATAATTTGAAGCACTTGCATAGCCATCATACTACCAATAATACCAGGCAAAGCACCTAAAACGCCCAATCTATCGCAGTCGGGTTGTTGATTTTTGGGAGGTTCGGGAAATAAATCACGCAAGTTTTTTCCTCCGTTATAATTGAAAACCGCTACTTGTCCTTCAAAAGCTCAAAATACTGCCATATACCAATGTTTTTTCTAAAGCTATGCAAGTATCGTTGAGTAAATATCGTGTGCTGAAATTATCACAACAATCAACGATGATGTCATAAGGTTGAAGTAATTCTTGAGCGTTTTTTGTTGTGATTTTCTCTTGAAAAATAGTACATTGAATATCGCTATTCAACGAATTTACAAACTCCAAAGCACTATTCACTTTAGGTTTTCCTACATTTTTTTCAGTGTGAATGACCTGTCGGTTGAGGTTGTGGATTTCTAAAATATCAAAGTCGGCAATGCCCAAATGTTGTACACCTGCCGCAGCTAAATATTGTATTACAGGACTGCCCAATCCACCAGCACCCACCACCAAAACTTTGGCTTTTTGAATTTTTCGTTGCCCTTCAACACCAATTTCTTCTATAAATATTTGTCGGCTGTAACGCATGTTAGTTGTTAGTGATTAGATTTTAGTAGTTAGTAGTTTTTTTTCTTGGTTTCAATAAAATGTTTTATCAATTAAAAAATCAGTAGGTGCAAATTTTACAGAAAATAATTTTTTTACTTTTCCTCTTGTTTAAAAATCACTTTCTTGACGAACTCCCGAGAAATCCTCGATTGTTGAATTTTCTTCAAGTTTATTTTTCACATTGATTATTCTCTCAAAAAACCATATTCATATATTTTTGGTTTGATTTTGTCAGCCAGTATTTTTAGTTTTTCTCTCAATTCTCCAATAAGTGTAGTATAACGTTCATCGGTGCTTTTGTTGTTCATTTTACCTTTTTCGTTTCTGCCTTGAAAATGTTCACGAATGTCGTACAAACTTGGATTGAGCCTCACCCCCGACCCCTCTCCCAAAGAGAGGGGAGCGATGACTTGAAAATAATATCTCCACAATTCACGACCAGCATCAAAAACAGCGATGGCTTCTGCTGAGAAATGCCTCACCCCAACCCTCTCCCAAGGAGAGGGAGCTATTTTTTCTTCGGAAAACAGTGAAGTTTTTTCCCCTTCGAAAGTTAGGGGGCTGATTTTCCCTTTTATAAAATGGGTCATAAAATTACTCGCAAATTTTTCTGGGGCGTTTACTTCGCTTTCGGAAAAAGGTATCCAATGATTGACGCCTTCGTTTGATGAAATGCGGTTTTGTCCGTGAAAAAGTGTGTATGCCAAACAGTCATTCTGAAATTCGGTGTCGGTTTGCCAGCCGTCATTTGGATATAAAAACTGGTCTCGATCATTGAGCCAATCCGCAGGTATGCAATGACGAACAGCGAAGAAGACACAAGTTTTTATTAAATTAGACGAATCTATATTTAACGTACTTCTATATCTTCTATTATTTCTATCAGATATTTTTACAATGTAAGAATTAATATTAACAGAATTTTGACCTTGAAAATCATTTCCACCTCGACAACTTAAATGTCCAATTTTGTTTTTATCATCTAATTTTTCAAAGATCCAATTACTAATAGGAGTTTCTGTGTTATAAATCTTTTTTTGCTTTAAATACCCTTTAGTACTGAAACTTTCACTCTCAATTGCATTAAATTCCTCATCAATTTTGGTATCCCAAATTTTAAATCCAATCGGAAATTGACCTTTTACATTGTCAAAAGTATCTGCTGGAACCAAAAAAATTTTTTCGAGCTTCGCTCGAAAGTTTTTTCTGAAATCCGAGAAATTTGGTGATTGCAGAATTTTCAACTTTGAAAATTCTGCAATCACGCTGTTAGGGATTTCCTTGTAAATTCGGATTAAAAATTGGGCAAAAAGTTCATTACTTCCTTTTTTCATTAAAGGCTTGTATTTATCTAATACTTTCGTTTTTGAAACTCCCGTTTTATTTTCTCTTTCTCCCTTAGAACCAACCTCTGCATACGGTGGATTGATATACACTACCAACTTTTTTCTTTTTTCTTCGTTGTTGATGATTTCAAAAAGGCTGTCGGGAAGTTTTCCTCCTTGGGAAATAGGCACAAACTCGTCATTCAGAAAATCAAACTGAAAGACATGGCTTTTCAAAAGGTTGGCTCCGTGTTCTATGCGTTCGTGCATTACATTTACATCGGCTTGGTCGAGGGTAGAGGCGTAGATGTGGTATTTGTTGGTCAATCCTGCCAAGAGGTTGCCCGTACCTGCTGCACAGTCCCAAATGTAATAGTTGTCTTGCCAGTTTTCGCCCAAATAATCGGTGAGGTATTTTTGGGAGAGTTCTACCCATATTCGAGGGGTAAAAAATGCTCCTTTGCGTTCGCGTATGTCTTGCGGTACCAACAAATCGCGGCGTTCGATGATATAATCTTGGTATTCTTTGAGAGGTGGACGTTTGTAGCGTTTCCAAAACTGCTGATAGGTGTCTTTGTTGCGTATGCCAATGGTGGCATCAAACATTTGTTTGAGGTTTTCCTTGGCTATTTTGTAGCCTTGGTTTTGGTATATTACAAACAGATTGTCTCTGATAGATTGGTCGTCAGAAATACATTGGGTGTTGTTGTCGTCTACAAAAAGGTCGGCGAGGTAAAAATCGCTGTCGAAAATGTTATTTTTTTTGAGGAAGTCCCAATTTACCTCAATGATAGGTTTTACAATTTCTAACCAACGTAAGTATATGGGAATGAAATTGTTTTTGTCAATTTTTATTTTGGCGGTGTCTTGTGCTTTGGCAATGTTGTTTTTGATGAAAAAACGCAGTTCTTTTTCTTCTTTTTCATAATCGTAAATATGAGATTTTTCCTTTAAAGTGCTTTCTATACGCTCTTTGATGAGTTGAAACTCTTTGGTTTCGTGGTTGCTTGGCATAACATTCCAATTGAAATCATTCATATAGAAAATATCTTGTACACTGAGGTAGGGTACAAAGGCTATTTTCTTGAAATCAAACGCTCCGAGAAAGGCAGGAGGCAAGGTTTTGTCAAAAGTTCTGGCTTTACCAATGGTCAAAATCAACTGTACGAACATTGTAGTAAGGTCGTAATTGCCTGTTTTAGCTTCTGCCCAAAGTAGGGGAGTGCGTCCAAAAAGATCGTTTTGGATAGGGAAAACGGTAAAGTCTATGTTTCCGATGATTTCGGTAGTATCAAAGTTTTTGAACCAATCTTGTCCTATTTTATTTTTTAGCTCTTCTTCTCGTATATTTTTATATTTCATTTTATTGTTTTATAGGAATGTCTTATTAAGAAATAATAATATTTAACAAAGATATACATTTCATAAATAATCAACCAAAACTAACATCCCAATCTTTCATTACGGGTTCGTAGCCTGTTTGTTGAATGAGTTTTTTAATGTCTTCCATAGAGCGTTCGTCACTGGTTTTAAACTGTTCGAGCGATTGTTTGTCTACGGCATAGCCACCAGGATTGGTTTTGGATGCGGCACTCATCGTAGTAGCTCCGAGAGAAATGATATGATTGCGGAATTTTTCATTTTCACGGGTTGAAATGGAGATTTCCAAATCTTCGTTCCAAATTCGGTAGGCACAAATCAGTTGCAACAAATCGCGGTCTTCCATAATGAAATTGGGTTCTATGATGCCTTCCGCAGGGCGAAGTCGTGGAAAGGAAACCGAATATTTGGTTTGCCAATAGGTTTTTTGAAGGTAGTCGATATGCAAGGCGTTGAAAAAACTGTCCACTCGCCAATCTTCCAAGCCAAGTAACACGCCTAAGCCTATTTTGTGAATTTGGGCTCTACCAATCCGGTCGGGCGTGTCTAATCTAAACTTAAAATTGGATTTTTTACCTTTGGGGTGATAGACTTTGTAAGCCTCCTGATGGTAAGTCTCTTGATATACCAACACAGTATGCACACCACAGGCTTTTAGTTCGGTATATTCTTCTTCGGAAAGCGGTTGTACTTCGATAGAAATATGCGTAAAATGCGGGTGTAAAAGTTGGATAGCGTTTTTGAAGTAGTCCACACCCACCGTACGATTTGCTTCGCCACTCACCAGCAAAATATGCTGAACGCCCATAGATTTTAGTGCCATAGCTTCTATGAGGATTTCGCTGTCGGACAATGTTTTACGTCGGATTTTGTTGTCTAAACTAAATCCGCAATAGCTACAAATATTGTGACATTCGTTGCTCAAATACATCGGAGCATAGAGCTGAATGGTCTTTCCAAATCGTTTTTGGGTAATGCGTTGAGACATCTGAGCCATTTGCTCCAAATACGGAGCCGCCGCAGGAGAAAGCAACGACATAAAATCCTCCACCGTGCGTTTGTTTTTCGCCAAAATATATTCCACCTCACGAGTCGTAGCCGTGTAAATGCGTTCTTTTATCTGCTCCCAGTTGTATTGTTTGAAAGTGTTTATAAATCCGTTGCTCATAACCGATTTAAGATTTGTTGTTTTTTTTCTATAAAGGTGTCGAATTCGACCTTATAGACTTTGATTTTTTTTTTATTAAACCACATAGATAGCATAGTAACATAGATTACTTTGAGTGAAATTTAGACGCTTCGCTTTCATTAGTTCACATAGAATTTAATGGTAAAATCCTATGTTTTCTATGTTTCTATGTGTTTGGTCTGCTATTCCATCAAAAACGCCGTCAGCGGACTTGAAGCATTGGCACCAGAATGCACCGCTCCCAAACCAGCTTCGTAGGCTTTTCTACCAGAAATTACGGCTTCTTTAAAGGCTTCAGCCACCAAAATAGGTTGCTGAGCCACGGCAATAGCGGTGTTTACCAATACGGCATCAGCTCCTAATTCCATGGCTTTGGTGGCATCAGACGGAGCACCAATACCAGCATCTACCACTACTGGAACTTTACTTTGCTCGATGATAATTTCCAAGAAATCAATGGTTTTCAAGCCTTTGTTACTGCCAATCGGAGCTCCCAACGGCATCACAACGGCTGTACCTGCGTCTTCCAAGCGTTTGCACAAAACAGGGTCGGCGTGGGTGTAGGGCATAACCACAAATCCTTTTTTTGCCAATTCTTCCGTAGCTTTAAGCGTTTCGATTGGGTCGGGCAACAAATAACGAGGGTCAGGGTGAATTTCCAATTTTACCCAATTGGTTTGCAAGGCTTCACGAGCCAATTCCGCCGCTAAAATCGCTTCTTTGGCGTTTCTTGCCCCCGAAGTGTTGGGTAGTAAATTGACTTTTGGCAACTGCAACGCCGAAAGCAAATCGTCGTTTTCCCTTGAGGTATCCACGCGTTTGAGAGCCACCGTTACCAATTCCGAATCCGATATTCGAACCACTTCGGTCATTTCCTGTAAACTTCCAAATTTACCTGTTCCCAAAAACAATCTGGAAGCGAATGTTTTATCTGCTATTTTTAAGTGTGTCATTGTAATATGTTTTTAATTGTTTGTACCAACTCTGGCTGTTTTGTAATCAATCCCGAAAGGGCTACACCGTATATTTCTGTTTCTTTAATCGCTTGTAAATCATTAAACTCTATTCCGCCAATGGCGATGATTTTCGGAATTTCAATCTGCTGTTCTTTTAGTTGAGTAAAGATATTTTTGTAACCTTCCAAATCTAAAATAGGACTGAGTTTTTCTTTGGTAGTCGTAAAACGGTACGGACCTAAGCCGATGTAATCGCAGCCTTCGTTGATGCGTTGAATAACATCTTCCAAAGTGTTGGCTGTACCGCCGATGATTTTATTTTTGCCCAAAATTGCTCTTGCAGTAGTGATTTTTTCGTCGTTCAATCCTAAGTGAATCCCACAAGCATCTACAGCCTTGGCAACAGAAACAAAATCGTTGATGATTAATGACGCTTGATAGTTTTCGCAGTGGATTTTTATGGTTTCAGCTAAATTTGTGATTTCTTTATCCATAGCATTTTTCCATCGTAGCTGCACCCAATCTATGCCTTGGTCTAAGGCTGTGCGAATATTTCGTTTTTGTTCCTTGGCTGTAAGACCTTGTGAAATATATTGTAATTTACTGATTTTCATTGTGTTTTCCTAATAAAGAAGCATTGCTATTCAAAAATTTTTCTACATATTGTTTGCCTAAACGACAACTTTCTTCCAACGATTTTTCTTGTGCCAAATAAGCTGTAATTGCCGACGACAGCACACACCCCGAACCGTGTTTGGGATAAACAGTCGCTACATTGGGGGGAAAATCAATGATTTGATTCTTGAAAATCAACGAGTCCGTTCCCAATTGTTCGGTGCGATGTCCGCCTTTGATCAACACCGTATTTCGTGGCGAAAGATAGTTTTTCAGTACTTGGTATTCCTCAAAATTTGGGGTGATTAAATCTATCATTTCTAAAGTTTTGGGTAATAATTCTAAAGTTTCCGTAGCGAAAAAATCCACTCCAGCCGATGCTTTCAACACGGTATCCCAAACGATTTTACATTGAGGTTGCAACTGTTTGATTTTTGAAACTATTTTGTGTAAATAATTGACATTCGGTACAATACCGATTTTTACCACCGAAAAATCGTATCGGTTCATTAAAGTTGAAATGCTATTTTCAACCGTTTGAATAGGTTGCCACTGTAAATCAAAAAACGCATCTTCGGTTTGCAAAGTATTCGCCGTGATGATTGCCATAGCATACACCTTGAGTTGCTCAGCAGTTTTTACATCCGCTAAAACTCCTGCACCACCGCTTGGATCAAATCCTGCTATGCTGAGTATTTTATTAGACTCCTGCATTTTTTATCAAAATGAATTCGAGACTCAGTGAGTCTCGAATCTGGAAAAATTTTCTTTTTCATAATTCGAGAGACACTATCTCTCAAAAGTTATTTATTATCCTTAAAATGTAATTTACTGATATTGATGAGCTTTTGAAGTTCTTCCTTCGTTGGGAGATAAGGTAAATACTTCGCTGCAAACAATTGTTTTCTATCGGCGAGTACAGAATATTTGGCAACGGAATCGCTTTTTTCAGCACATAAAACCAAACCAATTGTAGGATTGTCGTCAGTTCCTTTGTGAATTTCGTCGTACAAACGAACATTGGTATCCATTTGTCCAATATCTTGATGTTTTAATTTCTCTAACTTTATGTCAATCAACAAGAAATATTTCAATTTAAAGTTGTAAAACACCAAGTTTATGTAAAAATCTTCATCATCAAATCGAATGCGTTGTTGGTGTTCTACAAAAGCAAAACCTTTGCCCAATTCGAGTAAAAGGTGCTGAATATTATTGATAAGACTTTCCTCTACATTCGATTCATGGTATGGTTTGTTAGACAGATTTAAAAAATCCAAAATATAAGGGGCTCTTAGATAGTTTTTAATGTTATCTGCCAATTTTTCGGTTTTTTCCTTAGCTTCGGCAATTACTAAATTTTTCTCCTGTAAAGCCAAAAGTTGCTCATAGTATAATACGCTAATTTGTCTATCCAACGTCCTTACGCTCCAATTTTGACTAATTGCTTCTTGATTTTCAATATGTAACAAGCATCTATAGTACGACCAACTCAATTCGAGACACAGTGTGTCTCGAATTGGAAACTGCAAATAAAATAATCTTATTCTACGGATGTTGGTAATATCAAAACCTTTTCCGTAATGTGTTGTGAGATAGTCAGAAATCTGTTGTAATTGCTGTTTACCGTATTCGGCTCGTTTTTCTCCGTTTTGTTCTTCTTCAACAATCAATCGTCCTATTTATCAATAGCTTAGTATCATAGCAGAATTTATCACACGATTGACTTGCATTCGTGCTTGTTGTAAATTTTACCTATGTTTTCCAATAAAGTGGTCATTTCTTTCATTTCGTATTCCTTTTTTTACAAATGTAATCCATTTATTATATGCTTTTGAGGATACATTTCAGCCTAAAAAACTCCTCAAACGGATCTTTACTCAACCAAATACTTCCCAACAATGCAGCACCGTCTGCTCCGTGTTGAAGTACTTTTTCGATATTTTCGGCGGTTATTCCTCCCAAGGCGAGGAGTTTTGTGTGAAAATTGGTTCGCATGAAAATTTGAGCCAACACATCAGAATGTTCTCCATAGCCTTTTTTGGAAATACTCAGAAATACAGGCGACAAAAATGCGTATTGCCAATGTTCTTCCAATTGATTGAAATCGTCTATACTGTGAACAGAAGTGGACAAATGCCAATGTTTAGCTTGTGGAAAATTTTCGTTTTTTCGGTCTATTTCTCTGATGTGTAAACGATGAATGCCAAATTTTTCAGCCAAATGAAAATGTGAGTGCAAAACAATTTTTGAATAATAATTCGCCTTTATTTCCCCTAAATAAAACCTCATTTCATCATCTGAAAATTGATATTTCCGTACATGCAACAACTCCAAACCATCGTCAAATAATTGATTGATTATTTGGGGTTCGCAGGGGATTGTATTTTCTGGAGAAATGATGATTAGCATTTTTCAAATTATTAAGATAGCCATAGCGGTTCATTTGTCCAATCGATTAGATTACCTTTTCCTTCAGATGGAATACCTAAATATTTTATAGCTACATTGAGATATTTATTAAACAAACGTATCAACTTTTTTGTAAAACTGTTATTTGGATTGACATGAATCAACAAATACTTAAATACACACAAGAAGTAAAATGTTCTTTTGTTATTGTTAAATCTGTCGTTCATCCAAGCACCTTTTGGTTTTAACAATCTTTCGGATTCTACTGTCAAATCTTTGTTCCACAATCGGCTATGATGAACACAAATATTGCGAACATAGGTAAGCGTGTGAAGTCAAGAGGTAAGAACAGTATAATGAACATCGAAAAAATGGGTAATGAGTTTTTTATCATCATTGTTTTTCAATCCTTTGTAAATATTTGATAATTCACCAATTGTCAAAAGCTCAAAACACATCCACGCAGGAGGATTGCTCGGATTGTCGTAATTATCAATACAATGCTTTATAAAACTTCTGGTTTTGGTGTTGTCTTCGCTTTTGAAATTATAGCTTGAAAATCTGAAAAAGGATCTATTTTTATTCCTTTTTTGTTGTAAAACGATGCTATAAATTAATTTTGATTGTCGTGCCAATGACTATCATTATATTTCATTGCCATTTGATAAATAAATTGTGTACGGATAGCAACTTCTATACGCTCAATACAATCAAAAACAAAAAATCTCAATTCTCTATCAAACGAATAAGTATCTATAATTTACTTGAAATCAACTCTTTCGTTGAATTTGTCTTTTTGAGATTGATATGGCAGAAAATAAGCACTCAACCGATTATATATAAATTTCCTTTCCTTTTTCTACAAATTCCTTTGATTTTTCCAACATACCTTTTTCGTTGGCTTCGCGGATTTCTTGGGTGATTTTCATTGAACAGAATTTTGCGCCACACATTGAGCAGAAATGTGCCATTTTTGCTCCGTCGGCAGGAAGTGTTTCGTCGTGAAATTCTCGTGCGGTGTCTGGGTCGATCGACAGGTTGAACTGGTCTTCCCAACGGAATTCAAAACGGGCTTTACTCAACACATTGTCACGGTATTGAGCTCCAGGGTGTCCTTTGGCTAAATCTGCAGCGTGAGCAGCCAATTTGTAGGTGATTACTCCGTCTTTTACATCTTTTTTGTTAGGCAATCCGAGGTGTTCTTTTGGGGTAACATAGCACAACATCGCACAGCCAAACCAACCAATCATCGCAGCTCCAATCGCCGAAGTAATGTGGTCGTAACCGGGTGCAATATCCGTTGTCAAAGGTCCGAGTGTGTAGAAAGGAGCTTCGTGACATTCCTTCAATTGCTTGTCCATATTTTCTTTTATCATGTGCATCGGAACATGCCCTGGTCCTTCAATCATCACCTGCACATCGTGTTTCCAAGCGATTTTTGTCAATTCGCCCAAGGTTTCCAACTCCGCAAATTGAGCCGCATCATTTGCATCGGCAATCGAGCCTGGACGCAAACCGTCGCCTAACGAAAAGGCAACATCGTATTTTTTCATTATTTCGCAAATCTCCTCAAAATGCGTGTATAAGAAATTTTCTTTGTGGTGAAACAAACACCATTTTGCCATAATCGATCCACCACGAGATACAATTCCAGTTACACGATTGGCTGTCAAATGAATATAACGCAAAAGTACCCCTGCGTGAATGGTAAAATACGACACCCCTTGCTCGGCTTGTTCAATCAAAGTATCACGGAAAATTTCCCAAGTTAGGTCTTCCACCACACCTTTTACCTTTTCCAATGCTTGATAAATCGGCACAGTTCCAATTGGTACAGGCGAATTGCGAATAATCCATTCGCGGGTTTCGTGTATGTTTTTTCCAGTTGACAAATCCATAATCGTATCGGCACCCCAGCGACAAGCCCAAACTGCCTTTTCTACCTCTTCTTCGATGCTCGATGTAACGGCAGAATTTCCGATATTGGCATTGATTTTCACCAAGAAATTTCGCCCAATAATCATCGGTTCGCTCTCTGGGTGGTTGATATTGTTGGGGATTATCGCACGACCAGCTGCAATCTCATTACGCACAAATTCAGGAGTGATTTTCGATTTTGGCGTATTTGCCCCAAAGCTATGCCCTTGATGTTGAAAATCCATTCCTTTGGTCGCTAGATCCAACTGCTCAATGCGTTGATTTTCACGAATGGCAATGTATTCCATTTCAGGCGTAATGATACCCTTTTTTGCATAATGCAATTGGGTAACATTCATTCCCTCTTTGGCACATTTTGGTTTGTGATTGTACTGAAAACGCAGCTGGTCTAATTTTTCGTCATTCAATCTTTTTTGACCATATTCCGAAGTAATTCCGTCCAAAACATCTACATCTCCACGATTGAGAATCCACTGTTCACGCAAACGAGGAAGTCCTTTACGCACATCAACTTCATAATTTTCATCGGTATAAGGCCCCGAAGTATCATACACCGTAATTGGAGGATTTTCTTCAACACCGCCATTAGTCAATTTTGTTGGATGCAATGAAATTTCACGCATCGCCACTTTTATCGAATGAATTTTCCCCTCAACATACACTTTCTTAGAACACGGAAAAGGTGTTGTTGAAATCTCGTGTTTATTTTCCATTATTATTGTTTTTTTATTACTAATTAGATTATACTAAAATATTTGTGGAATATTTTTTACCACATAGCCACATAGATATTTTTACAATTGAGAATCAGAGATTTTCTTTTTAGATAACATAGACGCTTCGCTTTTAGAGAAAATATAGACTAAATGTGTGTAATTTCTAATAGTTTAAGTTCTGTAAAATCAATTTACATGCTATCAATTATCAATTGTTCATTGCCAGTCCCGAGACATTCGGAATTAATTGTTCATTAACCATTAATAATTAATTACCCTCCCTGCGTAGCGGTGATTATCAGTATATTATCATTAGGTTGTAGGGGAGTAGTTGCCCAGAGATTACGAGGTACAACGGAATTATTTACCGCCACGGCGATACCCAAATCTTTGAGCAAATTTTCGGCAATAAGCAACTGTTCCAACGACGGCGGCAGTTGGTCAAAAGACTTTTTTTGGTGATTGATTGTGAGTTCCATTCCTAAAAAAATTAAGTTACACTTTAGGAATGTTTATTTGGGAATGAAGACAATATCCCACTCAAAACAGACTACTTTTCCCTACGCTAGTATGAACTAGATCAGGTTCAAAGGGTAAAATCTCAGCCTATCAGAAAATAGACACCCCTAAAGCATTGCACAAATATAGAAAAAATATTTAAAAGAGTGAATTATTATTTTTTGGGCGTGCCCCTCTACCATCAACTTCCTCGTTCCTCGTCAGTCTTTGGTAGAGCGTCGCGTCGTCCGCTATATCTTTTGTGTCGGCAGTTGTCTCCACAAAAGGATGCCGTTCCCACCGCTCATGCGAGTAGTTACAAAGTTCATTGTTCAGTTCTACAAACTTTGTATCTTTGCGATATGAAAGCACCATTAGCAGAACGAGTTCGTCCGAAAAAATTAGAAGATTACATCAGTCAGCAACATTTGGTAGGAGAAAAAGGTATTTTGACTCAAATGTTGAAAAACGATTTGATACCCTCAATGATATTTTGGGGAACACCCGGAACAGGAAAAACCACTTTAGCTGAAATCATTGCCTACGAAAGCAAACGACCATTTTATATCCTCAGTGCCATCAATTCTGGGGTAAAAGAAGTGCGTGAAGTCATCGACAAAGCAAAAAACAACGGAGATCTATTTGCACAGCGACCTATTTTGTTTATCGACGAGATTCATCGTTTTAGTAAGTCGCAACAAGATTCACTATTGGGTGCTGTAGAACGAGGATGGGTTACGCTCATCGGTGCCACAACCGAAAATCCAAGTTTTGAGGTTATACCTGCATTGCTTTCTCGTTGTCAGGTTTATACATTAGACCCCTTTGGACTTGATGATTTGAAAGCCTTGCTACACCGAGCGATGGAGGTAGATGAAGACTTGAAAAAACGAAAAATCACTATTAAAGAATATGAATCTCTATTTCGATTGTCGGGTGGCGACGGACGCAAATTACTCAATACCTTTGAATTGGTGATCAATGCCGTTGGCGAAGATACCATAGAAATCACCAATGAAAAAGTAATGCGAATCGTGCAGAAAAACATGGTGCTTTACGACAAAACAGGCGAACAACATTATGACATAATTTCGGCATTTATCAAATCCATTAGAGGAAGTGATCCCAACGGAGCCGTTTATTGGTTGGCACGAATGATAGAAGGAGGAGAAGATGTAAAATTCATCGCCCGTCGATTGATAATTTCCGCATCGGAAGACATCGGTTTGGCAAACCCCACCGCATTGATTATGGCAAACAATGTGTTTCAGGCAGTGTCGGTAATTGGAATGCCCGAAAGTAGAATATTGCTCAGTCAGTGTGCGATTTATTTAGCAACTTCGCCTAAGAGCAACGCCAGTTATATGGCGATAGGCAAAGCCCAATCGGTAGTAAAGCAAACAGGAGATTTATCGGTGCCATTGCACTTGCGAAACGCCCCAACCAAACTCATGAAAGAAATGGGATACGGACAAGAATATTTGTACAGCCACGATTTTCCAGGTAATTTTGTTCAGCAAGAATACTTACCAGACGAACTGATAGGCACTACGTTATACGAACCAGGAAAAAACACTCGTGAACAACAAATACAAGAATTTATGAAACAACGCTGGGGCGGAAAGTATGGGGAGTAGTTTTTTGTAGATTTAATCATTAAGGCACAATAAATCAACTTCGCCAAAGATCTAACCACAGCGGTAGAACTTTGGCGAATTTTTTTGTGGAGTTATTTTAAATACATAGAAACATAGGATACATAGGTTTGTTACGCAGAGAGTATAATTCGTGTAATTTCAAACACAGTAGGTGAAAACTCTGTGTTTATCTGCGATATCTGCGAGAGGTTTTCAACACCGCAGGTGTAATCAGCCTCCTGCTACCTCCTTTTAGCCTCACGCTCAAGAAAAAATAAAAATAAATTTGTTTTGAAGTAAATAATTTATATATTTGCATCCCCAAAAATAGGTAGGGGTTAAATAATTGAATGTAGATAAATTTAATAAACATTATGCCAACAATTCAACAATTAGTAAGAAAAGGAAGAACCCAATTGACTAAGAAGAGTAAATCGGTTGCTTTGGATTCTTGTCCTCAAAGAAGAGGAGTTTGTACGCGTGTTTATACTACTACACCTAAAAAGCCAAACTCAGCGATGCGTAAAGTAGCTCGTGTGCGTTTGACAAACGGTAATGAAGTAAACGCTTACATCCCAGGAGAAGGACACAATTTGCAAGAGCACTCGATAGTATTAGTTAGAGGTGGAAGGGTAAAAGATTTGCCAGGTGTTAGATACCACATTGTGCGTGGTGCTTTGGATACTGCCGGAGTAAACGGTCGTACGCAAAGAAGATCTAAATACGGTGCAAAACGCCCTAAAGATGCGAAAAAGTAATAACTTAAAAACTTTTTAAGAAAAAGACATGAGAAAAAGACAGGCAAAGAAAAGACCTCTTTTACCAGATCCAAAGTTTAACGATCAGTTGGTAACAAGATTTGTAAACAACTTGATGTGGGACGGTAAAAAATCGATTGCATTCAAAGTGTTTTATGATGCATTGGATATCGTAGAGTCTAAAAAACAAGATGAAGAAAAAACATCTTTGGAAATTTGGAAAGATGCTTTAACTAATGTAATGCCACATGTAGAGGTGCGTTCGCGTCGTGTAGGTGGTGCTACATTCCAAATTCCTATGCAAATTCGTCCAGATAGAAAAATTTCTATGGCTATCAAATGGATGATTCTTTATGCAAGAAAAAGAAACGAGAAATCTATGGCAGCTAAATTGGCGTCTGAAATCTTGGCAGCAGCTAAAGAAGAAGGTGCAGCTGTAAAAAAGAGAATGGATACTCACAAAATGGCAGAGGCAAACAAAGCATTCTCTCACTTTAGATTCTAATTTTTAAAAGAATAAACCAAATGGCTAGAGATTTAAAATACACTAGAAATATCGGGATTGCAGCTCACATCGATGCTGGAAAAACGACTACAACTGAGCGTATCCTTTTCTATACTGGTAAAAACCACAAAATCGGAGAAACTCACGAGGGATCTTCTACTATGGACTGGATGGAGCAAGAGGCTGAAAGAGGTATTACTATTACTTCAGCTGCTACTACTTGTACATGGAACTTCCCAACAGACCAAGGAAAAAAACTTCCTGAATCTAAAGAATATCACTTCAACATCATCGATACTCCAGGACACGTTGACTTTACCGTAGAGGTAAACCGTTCGTTGCGTGTATTGGACGGATTGGTGTTCTTGTTCTCGGCAGTTGACGGGGTAGAACCACAATCTGAAACCAACTGGAGATTGGCAGATAACTACAAAGTTCCTCGTATGGGATTTGTAAACAAGATGGATCGTCAAGGGGCTAACTTCTTGAATGTTTGTCAGCAAGTAAGAGACATGTTGAAATCAAACGCAGTGCCTATCGTATTGCCAATCGGTGATGAGGCAGATTTCAAAGGAGTAGTGGACTTGGTAAAAAATCAAGCAATCGTATGGCATGAGGAAAACTCAGGAGCTACTTTCGATATCATCGATATTCCTGCTGATATGATGGACGATGTAAAACAATATCGTGGACAATTGATCGAGGAAATCGCTGCTTACGACGAAAACTTGTTAGAAAAATACATGGAGGATGAAAACTCTATTACTGAAGAAGAAATCCACGCTGCATTGCGTGCAGCTACTTTGGATATGAGCATTATCCCAATGACTTGTGGTTCTTCGTTCAAAAACAAAGGAGTACAATTCATGTTAGATGCTGTATGTCGTTACTTACCAGCTCCGACTGATAAAGAAGCGATCGAAGGTACTAATCCAAACACAGAGGAGCCAATCTCTCGTAAACCATCAGTAAATGATCCGTTTGCAGCATTGGCATTTAAGATTGCTACAGACCCTTATGTAGGTCGTTTGGCATTCTTCCGTGCATACTCAGGAGGATTGGATGCAGGTTCTTATGTATTGAACACGCGTTCAGGAAACAAAGAGCGTATCTCTCGTATCTACCAAATGCACGCAAACAAACAAAACCCAATCGAAAGAATCGAAGCAGGAGATATTGGAGCAGCAGTAGGATTTAAAGATATCAAAACAGGTGATACATTGTGTGATGAGAAACACCCAATCGTATTGGAGTCTATGATATTCCCAGATCCAGTAATCGGTATCGCAATCGAGCCAAAAACAAAGGCAGATGTAGATAAAATGGGTATGGCTTTGGCAAAATTGGCAGAAGAAGATCCAACATTTACAGTGCGTACAGACCAAGCTTCAGGGCAAACAATCATCTCAGGAATGGGAGAGTTGCACTTGGATATCATCATCGACCGTATGAAACGCGAGTTCAAGGTGGAGGTAAACCAAGGAGAGCCACAAGTAGAGTACAAAGAGGCATTTACTCGTAAAGCAAACCACCGTGAGGTTTATAAGAAACAATCAGGAGGTCGTGGTAAATTTGGGGACATCGTTTTCGAAATTGGGCCAGCAGACGATGTAGATGGAAAACCATTTGTAGGATTACAGTTTGTAAACGAAGTAAAAGGAGGAAATGTACCAAAAGAGTACATCCCAGCAGTAGAAAAAGGATTCAAAGAAGCAATGAAAGAAGGGCCATTGGCAGGATTTGAAGTTGACGGGTTGAAAGTAACTTTAGTTGACGGATCTTATCACGCGGTGGATTCAGATGCATTGTCATTTGAGTTGGCAGCAAAATTCGGATTCAAAGAATCAGCAAAAGCTGCAGGAGCTGTAATTTTAGAGCCAATGATGAAATTGGAAGTACTTACTCCAGAAGAAAACATGGGGGACATCGTAGGAGATTTGAACCGTCGTAGAGGACAAATCAACTCAATGGATGACCGCAATGGATCTAAAGTAGTAAAAGCAATCGTTCCACTTTCAGAAATGTTTGGATATGTAACAACTTTGAGAACATTGTCTTCAGGTAGAGCAACATCTACAATGGAGTTTTCTCACTACGAACAAACACCTTCGAACATTCAAGAAGAGGTAATCAAAAAAGCAAAAGGTAACGCTTAATCAGTAAGAACATGAGTCAAAAAATTAGAATAAAATTGAAATCTTACGATCACAACTTGGTTGATAAATCAGCTGACAAGATCGTAAAAACTGTAAAAAGTACAGGTGCAGTGGTAACAGGGCCAATTCCTTTGCCTACTCACAAAAGAATTTTCACAGTATTGCGTTCTCCGCATGTAAACAAAAAATCGAGAGAACAATTCGAATTGAGTTCATATAAAAGATTATTAGACATATATTCTTCATCTTCAAAAACGATTGATGCTTTAATGAAATTAGAGCTTCCTTCAGGAGTAGAAGTAGAAATCAAAGTGTGATAATCTGCATTACAATAAGTAATTCAATACATAATAAAATTCCCTTTCTTTGAAAAAAAGAGAGGGAATTTTTTTATAATTTCAATTTGTACAACAGATGAGAGAATTGAGGGAAATAATGATTTATTGCCAGCAATTCAAATTTAAAAGCATAAAAAACAGTCCGAAATAGACTGTTTTTTTTGTTATAGGTAGAATAATGGCTTTTATAAAGACCACAACTTTTTTTCTCTCTCTGGATTTTTATTAGATTCTTCGTAGATGCTTTTTCCAAGCATTATTTTGAGTATTTCGTAATATTACGCTCTTTTGCACCATATTTATTGATAAGTAAATCCTTTTTATCATAAGCACTATATTTCCCTTTTGTACGATTCAATGAACTTGATGTAATTTCAACATTACCTCTTGTATTTGTAATTCTATTTAGTTCCGCATCAGTGTGTTTATGCTTATAATAATCAAAAATTTCTTTTTTAGAAACAATATGTTCATAATCATAAGCGTCTCCAGGTTTGTGTTTTTTACCTGTATAAACATCTGTTCCATATTCTCTTTTAGTTATATCACTATGCATCTGTTTTTTACGATTGTTGAAATCTTTATTGAATGCATTATCTTGTGTGTAGGGTCTATTAGGTTCTGGTCTATCGCCTCCTATGCCGCTCCAAGAATTTTGAATATTAAATCTATCATAATAAAATATTTTGTTGGTTATTAATTTCACAAAACTACTTTCTAAGTTTTTTGTAGTCAATAAAAAAAATAATATTTTTGCCAAAATATTAATAATTATTACTTATGTTGATTGGAGAAAAAGTTTTTGAATTGAGAAAGAAAAGAGGATTGTCTCAAGAAAACTTGGCGTTGGATTTAGGGTTGTCTCAATCAACGATTTCAAATTATGAAATTCATTCAAATTTTTAGATCTGCCAACTATTCAAAAAAATGCTGAATACTTCAACGTACCTGTGTAAAATTTAGACGAGCAAAACACTCAAATTGTTTATAATTATCAGAATACTGGTGTGAAAATGCTTTTCAAATTGTAAAAAAGAATGATGTACTCATCGAACAACTACATCAAACAATTTTGGCTAAAGATGAACAAATCCAATCCTTAAAAGAACAAATTGAATTGTTGAAGAAGTTTTTACCAAATACTTAGAAAACTTTTAAATACTATTACGACGAAAAGTTTTTTAGAATAGGAGTTGCTTACAGTTTTGGAAAAACAGTTTAATTTGAGGAATAGAGAAACGAAAAACCAAGAAGAATTGAATAGAGCAGATTGATTTATTGTTAGGAAATTTTTCAGTATAGATGTGACTACAATTTAGTTACAATACTTATGAGTCGAAAAGAAAAATTAATTCAAAGGATAAAAAGTTTGTCTAAAGATTTTACTTTTCAAGAACTAGAAGCCTTATTTTCTCATTTTGGATTTCAAATAACAAATAAAGGAAAAACATCTGGTTCAGGGGTTAAGTTTTATCATATAGAAAAACGAATGCAATATATGGCACACAAACCACATTCAGGTTCAATAATAAAAGAGAAAGCATTGAAAGATGTTGTAACATATTTCATTGCAAACAATTTAATTAATTACTAAAAATGGAAATGCTAAAATATAAAGGTTTTATAGGGACTGTAGAAGTGGTGCACGAAGACAATACATTGTATGGAAAAGTATTGGGTCTTGACAAAGGTACTCTAATTACTTACGAAGGAAATATAGTGTCAGAGTTGAAAGAAGATTATATAGAACATTGTAAAGAGCACAATTTGCCGTTGAGAAAATCATTCAGTGGTTTGTTTAATGTGCGTCTTACACCAGAACTACACACAAAAGTAGCTGATAAATCAGCTCAAATTGGAATTTCTCTAAATGCTTTCGTTAAAGAAACTTTACAAAAAGAAGTGTTGTAAGAGAATGTTGTTGGGCAATGAGGTGAGGAAAAAGCCTCCTGTATATAGCACAAAAAACTTTGAAAATAAAAAAATTATGTGAAAAACTTGTGTAATTCAAGTATTGGTATTACCTTTGCCGATGCTTGAATTTTTATATATAATAATAACTAATTTAAAATTATGTCTGGGTTAATTGGAAAAAAAATCGGCATGACGAGTATTTTCGATGAAAACGGGAAAAACATTCCTTGTACAGTAATCGAAGTAGGTCCGTGTGTCGTTACCCAAGTCAGAACCAATGAGGTTGACGGGTATGAAGCTTATCAACTTGGTTTCGATGACGCTAAAGAAAAGAATGCTACAAAAGCGGCTATAGGTCACTTTAAAAAAGCAGGAACTTCTGTAAAAAGAAAAGTTGTTGAATTCCAAGGTTTTGAGCAGGAGTACAAATTAGGTGATACAATCACTGTAGATTTATTTGCAGAAGGAGACTTTGTAGATGTACAAGGTACTTCAAAAGGGAAAGGTTTCCAAGGGGTTGTAAAGCGTCATGGGTTTGGTGGAGTTGGCCAAGTTACTCATGGTCAGCACAACCGTTTGAGAGCACCGGGATCTATCGGAGCATCTTCATATCCATCAAGAGTATTCAAAGGAATGCGTATGGCTGGAAGAACCGGAGGAGAGAAAGTAACAGTTCAAAATCTTAGAGTATTGAAAGTGGTAGCAGACAAAAACTTGTTAGTGGTTAAAGGTGCTGTACCAGGACACAAAAACTCTTATGTAATCGTACAGAAGTAATGGAAGTAAAAGTATTGGATATCAACGGAAAAGAAACTGGAAGAACAGTACAACTTTCTGATTCAGTTTTCGCAATAGAGCCTAACAAACACGCTATCTATTTGGATGTAAAACAATATTTAGCAAACCAACGCCAAGGTACGCACAAATCTAAAGAGCGTAACGAAGTAACAGGTTCTACTCGTAAAATCAAAAAACAAAAAGGAACAGGTACAGCTCGTGCAGGGTCTGTAAAAAGTCCATTGTTTAAAGGTGGAGGTACAGTATTCGGACCAAGACCACGCAACTATTCTTTCAAATTGAACAAAAACTTGAAGAGATTGGCTCGTAAATCAGCCTTGTCTTTCAAAGCTCAAGAAAACAATTTGATCGTAGTAGAAGACTTCAATTTTGAAGCACCAAGTACAAAAGGATTCATTAAAGTATTGAATGCTTTAGGGTTAGAGAATAAAAAGTCGTTATTTGTTTTGTCAGAATCAAATAATAATGTATATTTGTCTTCTCGCAACTTGGAAAGAACATCTGTTGTAACAAGTTCTGATTTAAATACTTACGGTATTTTGAATGCAGGAGCTTTGGTATTGGCAGAAAAGTCTGTAGAGAAAATAGTAGAAAATTTAACAAAATAGTAGGAAATGAGTACGATTATCAAACCAATCATTACCGAAAAAATCACTAAAGAAAGTGAGCAATTCAACCGCTTTGGATTTGTAGTTGATAAAAAAGCAAACAAAGTAGAAATTAAAAAAGCAGTAGAAAAAGCTTATGGAGTTTCTGTGGTAGATGTAAACACTATGATCTACCGTGCTGATAGAACTACAAAATACACAAAAAGTGGAGTGATCAGTGGAAAAACATCTGCTTATAAAAAAGCAATTGTTACATTAAAAGAAGGAGATACAATCGATTTTTATACTAATATCTAATAACAATGTCAGTTAGAAAATTAAAACCTATTACCCCAGGTCAGCGTTTTAGAGTTGTAAATAGCTTTGACACTATTACAACTGATAAGCCGGAGCGTTCATTATTGGCACCGAAAAAAAACTCTGGAGGTAGAAATAGTCAAGGTAAGATGACCATGCGCTACATCGGTGGTGGTCACAAAAGACAGTATCGTATTATTGATTTCAAAAGAGCTAAAACTGGAATTCCAGCGACAGTAAAAACAATCGAGTACGATCCAAACCGTTCAGCTTTTATTTCATTATTAGCTTATGCAGACGGAGCTAAAACTTACATCGTAGCCCCAGCAGGATTACAAGTTGGTCAAAAAGTAGTTTCAGGACCGGATGTAGCACCAGAGGTTGGAAATGCAATGCCGTTGGCAAATATTCCATTAGGTACAATCATTTCTTGTATCGAATTGAGACCGGGACAAGGAGCAGTAATTGCTCGTTCTGCAGGAACATTCGCACAATTAGTAGCAAGAGATGGAAAATATGCAACAATCAAAATGCCTTCAGGAGAGATTCGTTTGATTCTTTTGACATGTATGGCAACAATTGGAGCAGTGTCTAACTCAGACCACCAATTGATCGTATCTGGAAAAGCAGGTAGATCTCGTTGGTTAGGAAGAAGACCTAGAACAAGAGCCGTAGCAATGAACCCAGTAGATCACCCAATGGGAGGTGGTGAAGGTCGTTCATCAGGAGGACACCCAAGATCAAGAAAAGGACTTCCAGCTAAAGGTTATAGAACTCGTTCTAGTGTGAAAGCAAGTAATAAGTATATTGTAGAACGTAGAAAGAAATAATTAGGACAGTATGGCACGTTCATTAAAAAAAGGACCTTATGTTCACTACAAACTTGAGAAAAAAGTTTTAGAGAATGCAGAAAATGGTAACAAAGCAGTTGTGAAAACATGGTCTAGAGCATCAATGATTACTCCAGACTTCGTAGGACAAACAATTGCAGTACACAACGGTCGTCAATTCGTACCAGTGTATGTTACTGAAAATATGGTAGGACACAAATTAGGAGAATTTTCACCAACTCGTTCATTCCGTGGACACGCAGGTGCAAAAAATAAAGGTAAAAAATAATAAGAAGCTATGGGAGTTCGTAAAAGAGAAAGAGCCGAGCAAAGAAAAGAAGCAAACAAGCAAGTTGCTTTTGCTAAGCTAAACAATTGCCCAACTTCGCCTCGAAAAATGCGTTTAGTTGCGGATTTAGTAAGAGGTCAAAAAGTTGAGAACGCTCTTAATATATTAAAATTTAGCACAAAAGAGGCTTCAATAAGATTAGAAAAATTGTTGTTGTCTGCAATCGCTAACTGGCAAGCAAAAAACGCTGATTCAAATATAGAAGAAGCAGAGTTATTCGTAAAAGAAATTCGTGTAGATGGAGGTATGATGCTAAAAAGATTGCGTCCAGCCCCACAAGGTAGAGCACACAGAATCAGAAAACGCTCTAATCACGTAACAATTGTATTAGGGTCATTTAATAACACACAAAGCAATTAATAAACAGTATGGGACAAAAAACTAATCCAATCGGAAATCGCCTTGGGATCATCAGAGGATGGGACTCAAACTGGTACGGTGGAAATGATTATGGAGATAAACTTGCTGAAGATGCAAAAATTAGAAAGTATATCCATGCTCGTTTAGCAAAAGCTAGTGTATCTAAAATCATTATCGAGAGAACCTTGAAACTTGTAACCGTTACTATCACTACGGCTCGTCCAGGTATCATTATTGGTAAAGGAGGTCAAGAGGTAGACAAGTTGAAAGAGGAACTTAAGAAAATTACTAACAAAGAGGTACAAATTAACATCTTTGAAATCAAACGACCAGAGTTAGACGCTTATTTGGCTGCAACAAGCATCGCTCGTCAAATCGAAAACCGTATTTCTTACCGTAGAGCAATCAAAATGGCAATCGCATCAGCGATGAGAATGAATGCAGAAGGTATGAAAGTAATGATTTCAGGTCGTTTGAACGGAGCAGAAATGGCTCGTTCAGAACACTTCAAAGAAGGTCGTATTCCTCTTTCTACTTTCCGTGCTGATATCGACTATGCTTTAGCAGAAGCTCACACTACTTACGGTAGAATGGGAATTAAAGTATGGATCATGAAAGGTGAGGTATATGGTAAGAGAGATCTTTCTCCGTTAGCAGGTATGGACAAACAAAAATCTAAATCTGCAGGATCTGGAAAACCAAATGGAAGACCAAACCAACGCAAAAGAAAGTAATTAATAACTAAAGAAGAAAAATGTTACAGCCTAAAAGAACGAAGTACCGTAAGGTGCAAAAAGGTAAAATGAAAGGAGTGTCTCAAAGAGGACACGAACTTTCAAACGGAATGTTTGGAATCAAATCTTTAGATTACTCATTCATTACTTCTCGTCAAATCGAGGCTGCTCGTATCGCAGCAACTCGTTTTATGAAAAGAGAGGGACAATTATGGATTAAAATCTTCCCAGATAAACCTATCACTAAAAAGCCTCTAGAGGTGCGTATGGGTAAAGGAAAAGGTGCTGTAGAATATTGGGCAGCAGTTGTAAAACCAGGAAGAATTATGTTTGAAGTAGGTGGAGTGCCTTTGTCAGTAGCAAAAGAAGCGTTGCGTTTAGCAGCACAAAAACTCCCAGTAAAAACTAAGTTTATCGTAGCTAGAGATTTCGAAGCTTAATTTTAGATCATTATGAAAAAACAAGAACTAAATAATCTATCTTCAGCTGAGTTACAAGCGAAACTTGGAGAGTTGACAAATCAGTACACTGAGTTGAAAAATGCACACGCTATTTCTCCTATTGCGAATCCTTTGCAGTTGAGAACAATTAGAAGAGATATCGCAAGAGTAAAAACAGAAATTAGCAAAAAAGACCTACAATAATCGTATTCTGTTGAAAAGATGGAAAAAAGAAATTTAAGAAAAGAAAGAATAGGTGTTGTTACTAGCAACAAAATGACAAAGTCAATCGTTGTATCAGAAACAAAAAGAGTAAAACACCCATTGTATGGTAAGTTCGTGTTGAAAACAAAAAAATATGTTGCACACGACGAATTGAACGACTGTAACATTGGTGATACAGTTAGAATAATGGAAACTCGTCCATTGTCTAAAAACAAATGTTGGAGATTGGTTGAAATCATTGAAAGAGCGAAATAATTATGGTACAACAAGAATCTAGATTAAAAGTAGCAGACAACACGGGAGCAAAAGAAGTTTTGACTATCCGTGTACTAGGAGGAACGAAGCGTCGTTATGCCTCTGTAGGAGACAAAATTGTAGTTGCTATTAAAGAAGCAACTCCAAATGGAAACGTAAAAAAAGGAGCTGTATCTACAGCTGTAGTTGTGCGTACCAAAAAAGAAGTGAGAAGAGCCGATGGTTCTTACATTCGTTTCGATGATAATGCATGTGTATTGTTAAACGCTGCAGGCGAAATGAGAGGAACTCGCGTTTTTGGCCCTGTTGCAAGAGAACTTCGTGAAAAACAATTCATGAAAATTGTATCATTAGCACCAGAAGTGCTTTAATTCTTTCAAATGATGATAAAGTTAAAAATTAAATCAGGAGACAGTGTAAGAGTTATTGCCGGAGACCACAAAGGTGAGGAAGGAAAAGTTTTACGCGTTTTAAAAGAAAAAAATAAAGCAGTTGTAGAGGGTGTAAACATGGTTTCTAAACATGTGAAACCAAGTGCTGCAAACCCTCAAGGAGGAATTGTTAAAAAAGAAGCTCCAATTCATATTTCAAACATCGCTTTGATCGATCCTAAAACTAACAAAACTACAAGAGTAGCTTTCAAAGTAGAAGGAGGCAAGAAAGTTAGAGTTTCTAAAAAATCAAATCAAGTATTGTAGTCATGACTTATATACCAAGACTTAAACAAGAATACAGAGAGAGAGTAATCTCTGCTCTTAAAGAAGAATTCGGTTACAAAAATGTAATGCAAGTTCCAAAACTTGAGAAAATTGTTGTAAGCCGTGGAGTAGGAGCTGCAGTTTCTGATAAAAAGTTAGTAGAATACGCTGTAGAAGAACTAACAAAAATTACAGGTCAAAAAGCGGTAGCTACAATCTCTAAAAAGGATGTGGCATCTTTCAAATTGAGAAAAGGAATGCCAATCGGAGCAAAAGTAACTTTGAGAGGTGAAAGAATGTACGAATTCTTAGACCGCTTGATTACTTCAGCTTTACCACGAGTAAGAGATTTCAACGGAGTAAAATCTGAAGGATTCGACGGAAGAGGAAACTATAACCTTGGAGTTGTTGAGCAGATTATCTTCCCAGAAATTGATATCGATAAAGTAAACAAAATTGCTGGTTTTGATATAACTTTTGTAACATCTGCAAATACAGATAAAGAAGCAAAATCATTGTTGGCAGAATTAGGAATACCTTTTAAAAAGAACTAAAGTATGGCTAAAGAATCAATGAAAGCCCGTGAGGCGAAAAGAGAAGCATTGGTAGCTAAATATGCAGCAAAGCGTCAAGCTTTAAAAGAAGCAGGAGACTACGAAGCATTACAAAAATTACCTAAAAACGCTTCTCCAGTTCGTTTACATAACCGTTGTAAATTAACTGGTAGACCTAGAGGGTATATGCGTCAATTCGGAATTTCGCGTGTAACATTCCGTGAAATGGCAAATCAAGGATTGATACCAGGAGTTAAAAAAGCAAGTTGGTAATAAACTTAAAAGGGATAAAAAATGTACACAGATCCAATCGCAGATTTTTTAACAAGAATTAGAAATGCATCTCGTGCAAATCATAAAGTTGTTGAGATTCCTGCATCTAATTTCAAAAAAGAAATCACAAAGATTTTATTCGATCAAGGATATATTTTGAGCTACAAATTTGATGATTCAACAGTACAAGGTACTATCAAAATCGCTCTTAAATACGACAAAGAGACTAAAGAATCAGTAATCAAAGATATCCAAAGAATTAGTAAACCAGGTTTACGTAAATATGCTTCATCAGCAGACCTTCCAAGAATTTTAAATGGATTAGGAATCGCTATCGTTTCTACATCAAAAGGATTGATGACTGGAAAAAAAGCAAAACAACTAAATGTTGGTGGTGAAGTAATCTGTTATGTATACTAATCATTAAAGACGATCAGAAATGTCAAGAATAGGAAAAAGTCCAATCGCAATTCCAGCAGGTGTTACAGTAGATGTACAACCTGATGTAGTTGTAGTAAAAGGAAAATTAGGAGAACTTTCTCAAAATTATTCTGAAGTATCTATCAAAGTAGAAGAAGGAAATGTAATCGTAGAAAGAGTTGCTAATTCAAAAACCGAAAGAGCAAAACACGGTTTATACAGAAGTTTAATCAACAATATGGTTGTTGGTGTTTCAGAAGGTTTCACTAAGGAATTGGAATTGGTAGGGGTAGGATACCGTGCTTCAAACCAAGGACAAAAATTAGACTTAGCTTTAGGTTTCTCTCACAATATCGTATTGGAGATCGTACCAGAAGTAAAAGTTGAAACAGTTTCTGAAAAAGGTAAAAACCCAATCATTAAATTATCTTCATACGACAAACAATTGTTGGGTCAGGTAGCTGCTAAGATTCGTTCTTTCCGTAAACCAGAACCTTACAAAGGAAAAGGAATCAAGTTTGTTGGTGAAGAATTGAGAAGAAAAGCAGGTAAATCAGCTTAAAAATTAAAGCCATGTCATTAAACAAATCTGAAAGAAGACAAAGAATTAAATACAGAATCAGAAAAACAGTAAGCGGTACTGCTGCAAGACCTCGTTTGTCTGTATTTAGAAGTAACAAAGAAATCTATGCTCAAATCATAGATGATGTAAATGGAACAACTTTAGTAGCTGCTTCTTCAAGAGAGGCTGGGATATCTAAAGGAAACAAAATTGAAACTGCTGCATCGGTTGGTAAACTAATTGCAGAAAAGGCTTTAAAAGCAGGTATCGATACAATCTCTTTTGATAGAGGTGGATATTTGTACCACGGAAGAGTAAAATCATTAGCCGAAGGAGCTAGAGAAGCTGGATTAAAATTTTAATTCGTAATTAGTTATGTATCAAAATTATAAAAATGTAGAATTTGTAAAACCAGCGGGTCTTGACTTGAAAGACCGCTTGGTTGCAGTAAATAGAGTTACTAAAGTTACTAAAGGTGGTAGAGCATTCGGATTCTCTGCGATCGTTGTAGTAGGTGACGAAAATGGTGTAGTGGGTCATGGTTTAGGTAAATCTAAAGATGTTTCTGAAGCAATCGCAAAAGCTGTTGAAGATGCTAAGAAAAACTTAGTTCGTATTCCTTTACACGGATCTACAATCCCTCACGAACAAAAAGGGAAATTCGGTGGTGCTAGAGTATTTTTAATGCCTGCTGCTGTCGGTACAGGAGTTATCGCAGGTGGAAATGTTCGTGCAGTACTTGAATCTGTAGGTGTACACAATGTATTATCTAAATCTCAAGGTTCTTCAAACCCTCACAATGTAGTGAAAGCTACTTTCGATGCATTGTTGAATATGAGAAGCGCTGTTACAGTAGCTAAACAAAGAGGAATCTCTTTAGATAAAGTATTCAAATCTTAATTTTTAGAGTTATGTCAAAAATTAGAGTAAAACAAACAAGAAG
This sequence comes from Capnocytophaga sp. ARDL2, assembly GCF_041530365.1. NCBI lineage: Bacteria > Pseudomonadati > Bacteroidota > Flavobacteriia > Flavobacteriales > Flavobacteriaceae > Capnocytophaga > Capnocytophaga sp. ARDL2. The sequence goes on along the minus strand of NZ_CP168034.1, from coordinate 122,066 downwards.
TAAAATCAACTGTCCAGAAGACCAAAAAAGAACTTTAGCTGCTTTGGGTCTTCGTAAATTAGGACAAGTAGTTGAGCATGATAATACACCTGCAATTGTAGGAATGGTAAAAAAAGTGCAACATTTAGTTTCTGTAGAAGAAATTAACTAATTTATTAGGATATGAATTTAAGTAATTTACAACCAGCAGTAGGATCTGTACATAACCAAAATAAAAGAGTAGGTAGAGGAGAAGGTTCAGGAAAAGGTGGAACTTCAACTCGTGGACACAAAGGAGCGAAATCTCGTTCTGGTTACTCTAAGAAAATTGGTTTCGAAGGTGGACAAATGCCTTTGCAAAGAAGAGTTCCAAAATTTGGTTTCAAAAATATCAACAGAGTAGAGTATGTAGGAATCAACTTGGATACTTTACAAGGATTAGTTGATAAAGGAATCTTGACTGATTCAGTTGATGTAGCTGTTTTAGTAGATAAAGGATTAGTTTCAAAAAATAGCTTGGTAAAAATCCTTGGAAGAGGAGAATTGAAAGCTAAATTGAAAGTATCTGCTCACAAATTTACAGGATCTGCAAAATCTGCAATCGAAGCTGTAGGTGGTGAAGTAGTAACTTTATAAATTTTTTAAGAATGAAGAAGTTTTTTGAAACATTGAACAGTATCTGGAAAATCAAAGAACTTAAGAATAAAATCTTAATAACTTTGGGATTGTTACTTGTGTATCGCTTTGGTGCACAAGTAACCTTACCGGGTATTAATGCTGAAGAATTGCAAGCTTTATCAGATCAAACAGATCAGGGTATTGGTTGGTTGATTAATGTGTTTACCGGAGGTGCTTTCTCACAGGCATCTGTTTTCGCATTAGGAATTATGCCATACATCTCTGCGTCTATCGTAGTTCAATTGATGGGGATTGCAGTACCATATTTGCAAAAACTTCAAAATGACGGTGAAAGCGGTCGAAAAAAAATGAACCAAATTACAAGATGGTTGACTATCGCAATTACTCTTGTTCAAGGTCCAGGTTATATCTATAACTTGTACAGACAATTACCAGAACAAGCGTTTTTGTTACCATCAAGTTCATTTGCATTCTTGTTTTCATCTGTTTTGATTCTAACTACAGGAACTATTTTCGCAATGTGGTTAGGTGAAAAAATCACAGACAAAGGAATTGGTAATGGTATCTCATTGTTGATTATGGTGGGAATTATCGCACAATTGCCAGTTGCATTTATTCAAGAATCTCTTTCTCGTATGGAGACTGGAAACGGAGGAGTAATGATGATTGCTATCGAATTAGTGATTTGGTTGTTGATTATCATCGCTTGTATCTTATTGACTATGGCAGTAAGAAAAATTCCAGTACAATATGCAAGAAGAAGCGTAAGCGGAGAATACGATGCAACAGCGGTTTCTGGAAACAGACAATGGATTCCTTTGAAGTTAAATGCATCAGGTGTAATGCCAATCATCTTTGCACAAGCAATTATGTTCGTTCCACCAGCATTGGCAGGATTATCATCATCTGATACAGCGAAAAGTATTGCAACAATCTTCCAAAATATATTTGGATGGCAGTATAATTTAGTTTTTGCTTTGTTAATCATAATTTTTTCGTACTTTTACACCGCAATTACAGTTCCTACCAATAGAATGGCAGACGATTTAAAGAGAAGTGGTGGTTTTATCCCAGGTATCAAACCTGGAGAGGAAACAGCTAACTTCTTGGATAGAGTAATGTCATTGATTACATTCCCAGGATCTTTGTTTTTAGCTTTCATCGCAATTTTACCTGCATTGGCAGTATCATTGTTAGGAGTACAACAAGGATGGGCAATGTTTTACGGTGGAACATCGTTACTAATCTTAGTAAGCGTTGCAATCGATACGATTCAGCAGATCAACTCATACATGTTGAGCAAACAGTATGATGGAATGATGAACACTGGAAAGAAAAGAAAAACATTAGCATCATAAATTATGGCAAAACAATCAGCAATAGAACAAGATGGGACTATTATTGAGGCATTGTCAAATGCTATGTTCCGAGTAGAATTAGAAAACGGACATATAGTAATCGCTCACATTTCAGGAAAAATGCGTATGCATTACATCAAATTATTGCCAGGCGATAAAGTGAAGTTGGAAATGAGCCCTTACGATTTGTCTAAAGCAAGAATTACTTATAGATATTAAAGCTGTAAAAATGAAAGTAAGAGCATCAATTAAAAAACGAAGTGCAGAGTGCATTATCGTGCGTAGAAAAGGTAGATTATACGTTATTAATAAAAAGAATCCTAGATTTAAACAAAGACAAGGATAATTATGGCAAGAATAGCAGGGGTAGATATACCTAAAAATAAAAGAGGAATTATTGCTTTGACTTACATCTTTGGTGTTGGAAAAAGTAGAGCAAAAGAGGTATTAGCAACAGCAAAAGTTAGCGAAGATAAAAAAGTTTCTGATTGGAACGATGACGAAATCGGAGCTATACGTGAGGCTGTCTCTAACTACAAAATCGAAGGTGAGCTTCGTTCTGAAATTTCATTAAACATCAAGCGTTTGATGGATATTGGATGTCAGAGAGGTATCCGTCACAGAGCGGGACTTCCATTGAGAGGTCAGAGAACGAAAAATAACTCTAGAACAAGAAAAGGAAAAAGAAAAACTGTTGCTAATAAGAAAAAAGCAAGTAAATAGTAAGTAGTATGGCTAAAGCAAATACCAAAAAACGTAAAGTGATAGTTGAGTCTACTGGTGAAGCTCATATCAATGCAACATTCAACAATATCATCATTTCTTTGACAAACAAGAAAGGTGAAGTAATCTCTTGGTCATCAGCTGGTAAAATGGGATTCCGTGGTTCTAAAAAGAACACACCATACGCCGCTCAAATGGCAGCAGAGGATTGTGCAAAAGTGGCTTTGGAGGCTGGACTTAAAAAAGTAAAAGTTTACGTTAAAGGACCAGGAAACGGAAGAGAATCTGCTATCCGTTCTATCCACAATGGTGGAATCGAAGTAACTGAAATCATCGATGTTACTCCAATCCCTCACAATGGATGTCGTCCTCCAAAAAGAAGAAGAGTTTAATTTTAATAATTGAAGTATAACCAAGGTAGGAACAGATTATCGTAGGATGAGACCTGAATTCATAATCCCTACCTTTTTTAATTTTTTATAATGGCAAGATATACTGGTCCACAAACTAAAATTGCTCGTAAATTTGGTGAAGCAATTTTCGGAGACGATAGATCTTTCGAAAAAAGAAACTATCCTCCAGGTCAACACGGTTTGGCTAAAAAAAGAGGTAAAAAATCTGAGTATGCTATTCAGTTGATGGAAAAACAAAAAGCAAAATACACTTATGGTATTTTGGAAAGACAATTCCGCAACTTGTTTGAAAAAGCATCTGCAGCTAAAGGTGTAACTGGTGAGGTGTTGATTCAATTGTGTGAATCAAGATTGGACAATGTTGTTTACCGTTTAGGAATCGCTCCTTCTCGTAGAGCAGCCCGTCAAATCGTTTCTCACAGACATATTACTGTAAATGGTGAAGTGGTAAACATCCCTTCATACAAATTAAAACCAGGAGATAAAGTAGCAGTTCGTGAAAAATCTAAATCTCTAGAAGCTATCGAAAGATCTTTATCTAATTCTAGTGCTGTTTACGAATGGTTGACTTGGAATACTGAAACTTTAGAAGGTACTTTCGTATCTGTTCCAGCGAGAATCCAAGTTCCAGAAAATATCAAAGAACAGTTAATCGTAGAGTTGTACAACAAATAATAAATGACATTCAGTCGAAATCAATATGGCAATATTTAATTTTCAAAAGCCCGATAAAGTTATTATGATTGATTCTACTGATTTTAACGGTAAATTCGAATTTCGTCCGTTAGAACCAGGTTATGGATTGACAATCGGTAACGCATTACGAAGAGTATTACTTTCTTCTTTAGAGGGGTATGCAATCACTTCTATTCGTATCGAAGGCGTTGAACATGAGTTTTCTACTATTGCCGGTGTTGTTGAAGATGTAACAGAAATCATCCTAAATCTAAAACAAGTGCGTTTCAAACGCCAAATCGAAGATGCGGAAAACGAATCTGTTAGTGTTTCATTTACTGGTAAAAAACAATTAACTGCGGGTGATTTCCAAAAATTTATTTCAGGATTTCAAGTATTAAATCCAGACTTAGTAATCTTAAATTGCGAAGATAAAATCAATCTTTCTCTTGAGTTTACTATCGAAAAGGGTAGAGGATATGTTCCAGCAGAAGAAAATAGAAAACCAAATGCTCCAATCGGAACAATTTTTACAGATTCTATTTACACGCCTGTAAAAAATGTGAAGTATGCGGTAGAAAACTATCGTGTAGAGCAAAAAACAGACTACGAAAAATTAGTTTTCGATATCGTAACAGACGGATCTATTCATCCTAAAGACGCTTTGACAGAAGCAGCAAAAACTTTAATTCACCACTTTATGTTGTTTTCAGATGAGAGAATTACATTAGAAGCAGACGAAATCGCTCAAACAGACTCTTATGACGAAGAATCACTTCATATGAGACAATTGTTGAAATCTCGTTTGGTGGATTTAGACTTATCAGTTCGTGCATTGAACTGTTTGAAAGCTGCTGAAGTTGAAACATTAGGAGACTTAGTATCTTTTAACAAAAACGATTTGATGAAGTTCAGAAACTTCGGTAAAAAATCTTTGACAGAATTAGAAGAACTAGTTCAAAATAAAGGTTTGACTTTCGGAATGGACTTGTCAAAATATAAATTAGATAAAGAATAATACAGACTTGTAAAAGTCCAAACTCGTATTAGCAATGAGACACGGAAAAAAAGTAAATCATTTAAGTAGAAAAGCTGGTCATAGAAAAGCTATGTTGGCTAATATGGCTTGTTCGCTTATCGAGCACAAGCGTATAAATACTACAGTTGCTAAAGCTAAAGCTTTGAAACAATACATCGAGCCTTTGGTAACTAAATCTAAAACTGACGATACTCACAACCGTCGTATTGTTTTCTCTTACTTGAAAAACAAATACGCTGTAACTGAGTTGTTCAGAGAAGTTGCTCCAAAAGTAGGTGATCGTCCAGGTGGATATACTCGTATTATTAAATTGGGGAACCGTTTGGGAGATAACGCTGAAATGGCAATGATTGAATTGGTAGATTTCAACGAATTGTACAATGTGAAAAAAGAAGCTAAGAAATCTACAACTCGTAGATCTCGTAAAAAAGCTGAACCAAAAGCAGAGGAAGTTGTTGAAGAATCTTCTGAGACTAACGAATAATCACTATTCTATTATAAAAAAGAGGCAAACAAAAGTTTGTCTCTTTTTTTATGGTTACTCCATTTATTTGTGTTATTTTTGTATCTTGAAAAAGAGTGTTTGAAAATGAAATATATTTCTAAAGATAAAGCAATCGTATTGCTAAGCGACGGTACTGTGTTTTATGGTAAATCTGTCGGAATAAAAGGAACTACTACAGGTGAAATCTGTTTCAATACTGGCGTTACAGGTTATCAAGAAATTTTTACAGATCCTTCATACTTTGGTCAGATTATGTTGTCAACTACTGCCCATATTGGAAATTATGGGGTACATGAAGACGAAGTGGATTCAGACGGAATTAAAATCGCAGGTTTGGTTTGTAAAAACTTTAGTCAGACATTTTCTCGTCCTGCTGCTTACGAATCACTTTATGACTATTTTGAAAAGAAAAATTTGATAGCTGTTTCTGATGTTGATACTCGTGCTTTGGTAAGCTATATCCGTGATAACGGTGCTATGAATGCTGTAATTTCTACAGACGGAAAATCAATCGAAGAATTGAAAGAAATCTTGGCAAAAGTGCCAGATATGAAAGGATTGGAGTTGGCGTCGAGCGTTTCTACTAAAGAACCTTATTATTATGGAAACGAAAACGCTTCTTACCGTGTAGCAGCATTAGATTTTGGAATTAAAACCAATATTTTGCGTTGTTTGGCAGCCAGAGATTGTTATGTGAAAGTATTTCCATACAATGCCACTTTAGAAGACTTGAATTCATTCAATCCTGACGGATATTTCTTGTCTAATCGGCTGAGACCCACAACCATTGACAGATGTAATCGAAAATGCAAAACAAATTATTAACGCAGGAAAACCTGTTTTTGGAATTTGTTTAGGGCATCAAATCATAGCATTGTCGCAAGGGATTAATACCTACAAAATGTTTAACGGACACAGAGGTATCAACCATCCAATTATGAATGTCATTACTGGAAAAGGAGAAATCACTTCACAAAACCACGGATTTGCTGTAGTAAGAGAGGAAGTAGAAAATCACCCAACCGTTGAAATTACACATTATCACCTAAACGACAATACCGTAGCAGGTATCCGTTTGAAAGACAAACAAGTATTTTCGGTACAATATCACCCAGAATCATCACCGGGACCAAACGATTCAAAATATTTATTTGACCAGTTTGTGGAGTATATGAAAGAGGGGAAATAATTCAGAATCAAACTAATATTAATAAATATTTTTCTTTATGATTTGAAAGAGTTGCATTTAATTGTGCAACTCTTTTTTATATCATAAAAGTTTGTAAACGATCGTTTTGAATAAATAGTTTTCCATTGTAGAGCCATTTTTTTTAGCATTTTCGTCAATGATAATCGGCATACGCTGTTTGGTATTGTGGATTTTGTTTATCAAGGTATTGGCTTGCATGGTCAAAATAGCGTAACTGTAAGTAGCTTCGCCTGAGTGTGGATTTTGCCATTTACTCCAAATACCAACAAAGGCAAAAAGCTCGCCTTCAGGTAGGGTAATTTTGAATTTTTGTTTTTCTTTGCCTTTAGTGTCTAACCATTGCCATTTGAAAAAGCTATCAGAAATAACCAAGCAACGGTTATACATGGCTTCCATAAAGGTTGGTTTTTCGTGTAGTGTTTCTACACGGGCGTTGAGCGTTGATTTTTGAATACTGCTGTCCTTTGCCCAATACAGAATCAATCCCCAATTGAAAAACTGAATTTCCTCGGACGAAACATGCGTAATGATGGGTGTTTTGGGATGTTCAAAACCGTTGTAAATAGTGGGTTGCAACAAGCTAGGTTGCGTGGTTTTTGCCTTAAAGCGGTGTTGTACCTCTTGGGCGGTTTTGCTTTGTTGAGAATGAAAACACATGGTTCTTACACTTTTATTATAATGACATCGCTGAGTTTGGTGGTGTAGTTGGGCGATAGCTTTTCTTGTTTCATTTTCCAATTTTTTTTCAAATCCTGCGATGCCAAACGAATTTTTTGTTGTCCAAATTTAGTATTGATATTGTCCATAGTCTTCATAATGGCAATGTGACGGGGGTCACGGCTGTCAAACAAATTGGTTTGCGTAATTTCCTCTGGGGTGAAATCTTGCACGATAACACCTGCTTTTTTATATAAATATCCTTCTTTGAAAATGCGTTGCAATGCCGCTTTCGCGAACTGAGCCAGTTCGATACTTGAGTTGGTAGGAAAAGGCAGTTTGATTACGATATTGCGGTGATATTGAGGAAGTTCTTTCCGAATTCCGTTGGTGTGTATAAAAACCATCAGCGTATTACAACACGATTTTTGTTTACGCAAACGTTCGGCACACATGTTGGCAAAGGTTGTTATACGTTCGTTAAGCTCTTCAAAGGTGGTGTAATTCTTTTCAAAACTACGCGTTACGGCTATGTCTTTCTTGGGTTGCGTTTGTTCTAAATTCAGTGTTGCTTTGCCTTGCAAATCCCTTTGAAGTCGCACGCCCACAATGGTCATATGTTTTTGTACCCAAGCCTGTGAGAGTTGCGTAAAGTCGAAAGCGGTAAACACGCCAATGGATTTGAGGCGTTTGGAATGTTTGCGACCAATGCCCCATACATCCTCTATCTTGAGCCATTTCAACGCTTTAATACGCTTTTCTTCCGTGTCGATGATATACACGCCGCCCGTTCGATCGGGAAATTTTTTAGCAATTCGATTGGCTAATTTCGACAGTGCTTTGGTAGGAGCTATGCCCACGCTGATGGGGATTCCCGTCCATTGCTGTACTTTTTTACGCATGTCTTCGCCGTGTTTTTGCAAATCGAAATATTGGTCAAAGCCTTTGAGTTTCAGAAAACATTCGTCAATGCTGTAAATCTCCATTTCGGGCGAATAGTCCGACAAAATACTCATTACTCGATTGCTCATATCTCCATACAGGGCAAAGTTGGCCGAGAAAACCTCCACGCTGTGTTGCGTAAAAAGTTTTTGGTATTCAAAAGCCGGAGCTCCCATGAGAATGCCCAAATCTTTAGCTTCGTTGCTTCGGGCAATTACGCAGCCGTCGTTGTTAGAAAGCACCACAACAGGTCTGCCGTTGAGTTCCGGACGGAACACACGCTCGCATGAAGCATAAAAGTTATTACAATCTATAAGGGCAAACATCAGTTTAAAAAGATTTAATTACATGGGTTACGATTCCCCATACCAGAAACTGGTTGTCTTCGGTTACTTTCAGGGTAGGGTAGTTGTCATTTTCGGGGATGAGCCACACCTCGTTTTGGAAAATCTGTATGCGTTTGGCAGTAAATTCACCATCTATAAAGCACACGGCAATTTTGTTGTTCGAGGGTTGTACACTGCGGTCAATGATAAGCAAATCGCCATCATCTATACCCGCATTGATAAGCGATACACCTTTCACTCTGCCGTAAAAGGTAGCCGAAGGATTTTTGATAAGATGCTTATTGAGGTCAATCGTTAAATCAATAAAATCCAAGGCAGGCGAGGGAAAGCCTGCACTGATACCCGCATCTACAAAAGGCAATTCGAGAGTGGTTTCGGTATTGGACGAATAGACTTCTATTTTATTTTCGATAGGTGATTTCATGTAGAAAATGTATTGGTAGAAAACAAAGGTACAACAAAAGTTTATTTCAAGCGGAAGGTTATTTTTTTGATATGAAAATACCATTTATTTCATTGTAAAAAATCAAAGTTATTGTATAGACGAAGAGTTTTTTAGATTTTATACTATAAAAGAAAAACTTGATAGCTGATATTTCGTTTGTATTTTTTCTGAATAAAAAATGGTTATTCTAAATAAAATTGTAATTTTACATAGAAAAAGAATAAATAAGAATTTCTATGAGAAACAAAATTATTTTAGCAGTCTTATTATTTAGCTTCAACTTAAATGCTCAAACGGAGCAAAATCAATCAACTAATGATAAAAATCCTATTCAATGGTCAAGGTTTTCTTTGTCTGGATATGGAGTGATTAATTATTACCTGTTGTGCATTATGAAATAAAATAAAAAAAGTTGTTCATTTAACTGAAATTCAGTATATTTAGTTCGCTAAAACAAATAAAAAATGAACAACTTAGAGCAAATATACGAAAGAATTTTAGAAGTTTTAGAAGATTTTTTTCCTCATCAACTTTTACCTTATCAAAGGAGAAAGCCAAAAATGAGTGATTTAGAATTGGTGAGTTTAAATTTAACAGCAGAATATTTAAGTATTGATAGTGAATTACAACTCTTTAGAAAAATACCTAATTCTTTGAAAAACAAAATAGAAAGAAGTGTTTATAACAAAAGAAAACGAAATCTTTTTTATTATATAAATCAGATTAGGGAAAAACTTGCAATGTGTTTTAATAGAGAGGAGAGTTATTTTGTAATTGATAGTATGCCTTTGAAAATATGTGAAAATGCTAGAGCAATGAGAAGTAAAATTTGTAGAGACGAAAGTTTTTCATATCCTGATTATGGTTTTTGTGCTAGTCAGAAGTTACATTATTTTGGATATAAATTACACATAATCTGTTCAATAGAAGGTATTGTACAAAGTTTAGATATGACTCCAGCATCTGTTCACGATGTTCATTATTTAAAAGATGTTAGTTCTCAAATTCAAAATTGCGTTTTGATTGGTGATAGAGGTTATATATCGTCACAATATCAATTAGATTTGTTTAACACTGCTACTATTCAGTTAGATACACCTAAAAGAATAAATCAAAAAGATTACAAACCTCAATTTTATTTATTCAAAAAGAAGAGAAAAAGAATCGAAACTCTATTTTCTCAACTTTGTGATCAATTTATGATTAAAAGGAATTATGCTAAATCATTCAACGGTTTTAAAACACGAATTATCAGTAAAATAACTGCTTTAACCTTAATTCAATACATTAACAAATTTGTATTAAAAAAGGAAATAAATAAAATTAAAGCAAGTATAATTTAAAATGCACAACGGGTTAATTATTATAATTACGGAAGATTTGATACAGATTTGAATATCAAAGATAAGTTTGATGCCGAGCGATTGAATTTGTATTTAGGTTATTCGTTTACGGATAAAATAAAACTGAAAACGGAAATTGAATTTGAACACGGTGGAACGGGAAGTACCATCGAACTCGATACCCAAGAAGAATTTGGTGAATACGAACAAGAAGTCGAAGCAGGTGGAGAGGTAAAACTCGAACAGGTGCATATAGATTTTACAATTCAACCGTATTTCAATATTCGTGCTGGAAGAATGAAATTGCATCTCAATTTAGCTCAAGACATCGACCGACCTACACAATATTTTACTACACACAGACAGGAAATGGAAAACGAAATCATGCCGTTAGGTTGGTATGAAAACGGTATCCAATTTTATGGAACTTTTTTAAATACATTTCGATATGAGGTTTCTGTAACCAATGGTTTAGATTCCTCAGGTTTTAGTTCGCGTGGTTGGATAAAAAATGGTCATCAACAGCGATTTGAAATGGTTAATGGAAACAGTTTTGCTTACTCGGCAAGATTGGATTACAAATTTGGAAAAAATAAATATTCGTATGCGGGTATTTCGGCTTATATAAACGATGCCGCTGCCAATCGTCCGAAAAATGATATGGAATATTCGGCCTATGTTTCCCTTTTTACAGCACATATTACTTATGAAGAAGGTCCATTGAGATTTTCGGCTGTGGGATTGTATGGCGATTTGCAGAATTCACATATCATCAGTCGTAAAAATGCTTTACTTTCCAACAAATTAGGAGTAAAACGAACACCCATAGGAAAAAATGCTTTGGGAATTTCGGCGGATATTGGATATGATGTACTATCGATTTTTTCGCCCAATCACAAACAAAAATTATATCCCTTTGTTCGTTATGAATATTACGACACCATGTATCAAACCGAAGGAAATGTTGTGAAAAAATCTCGTTGGGAACGCACAGTTTATACTTTTGGTATGAATTGGTTTATTCATCCAAATATCGTTTATAAGGTGCATTATCAAACAAGAAAATTGGGGTCAGACCATATCGATCCAATTACCAGTTTGAAAACCGGTGATAAACAAAGAGAAAATACTTTTTCTATGGGAATCGGATTTTCGTTTTAAAACAAATTCAATTAATTAAATATATGTCATTATGAAACAGTTGAAAACTTTTGCGTATGTAATTGCAGCGGCAGTTGCAGTAGGATGTAGTAGTGTAGATGATTCAAAAAATACTACACCAGGTTATAAAGATGTATTAACAGCTTTGTCGGTTGATGTGATTACAGAAACTTACAAAGACTTGAATCAAAAAGCAATTGCATTAAAAAACAGTGTAGATGCATTTATCGCCAATAGTTCGGATGCCAATTTACAAGCGATGCGTAAAGCGTGGGTAGATACGAGAAAGCCTTGGGAGCAATCAGAAGGTTTTTTGTATGGTCCTGTTGATACGGAAGGATTAGACCCAGCATTGGATACTTGGCCTGTTGATGTAAATGCGATGAACGATATCATAAATAGCAATCAAAACATTACAGCAGCGTTGATTGCAGCAAACAACGAAGCCAGAGGTTTCCACTTAATTGAGTTTTTGATTTGGGGTGAAAATGGCAACAAACAAGCCAATGAAATCACTGCAAGACAAAAAGAATATTTGTTGGCAGCGGCGGTAGATTTGCAATTAAACACTCAGAAATTGTATGATGGATGGAAGGCATCAGGAGGAAATTTTGCTCAACATTTTATCACAGCAGGTGTAGGAAGTGTTTTGTACCCATCTCAAAAAGCAGCCTTGGAAGAAATCGTTGAAGGATTGGTTACCATTGCAGACGAAGTAGGAGCAGGAAAAATCGAAGATCCATTAAATTCTGAAGGAGGAGTGCCTAAGCCAGAGTTGGAAGAGTCTCGTTTTAGCAACAATTCAAAAGCAGATTTTGCCGATAATATGCGTAGTATCCAAAACATTTATTTAGGAAAATACGGACAAAAAGATGTATTGGGATTAGAACATTTGTTGATTGTAACCAATCCGACATTGGATACCAAAATCAAAACAGCTATCAATGAAGCAATTGCAGCAATTGAGGCTATTCCAGGTACATTTACTCAGGCTATAAGCAACAATCGTCCTGCGGTGATACAAGCACAAGAAAAAGTTACCGAATTGCAAGAAATTTTGGAAAGCGAATTGAAACCATTTATCAATTCATTGCCTTAATTGTAATTATATTTTTGAAGTAAATCGCTTTGACAAAGTCCAAAACTTTGTCAAAGTCTTTTTTAGACGGATATTAATTATTTGGCAATTAAAATACTAATCAATTAAAGTAGGTAATTTGATATAAAATGAAAAAAATCTACACATTACTTCTATTATCATTGTCGTTGTACAGCTGTAAAGACGATGCTCAAGTTGATGATTTACCTAATTTATACGAAAGAAAGATGGCTGGTGGAGCTACCACAGTAATTACCAATTCGAGTAATGCGTATAGCTTTCCTGCAAATAATCTTTCTCCGGAAGAATTGGCATTGCATCTCGAAGGAGATTTGATTTTTGAGTCCGTTTTTGTATCTGCTCCTAATAATGTAAATGAGGGATTAGGGCCTATTTTCAACAATTCGTCTTGTATTTCGTGTCATCCTAGAGATGGTAGAGCTGCAATACCAACCGATTTATCGGTGCGTAGTGGATTTTTTCTTAGGGTGAGTTTACCAGGTGTTGCTACAAATGGTGGACCTGTACCTGTGCCAGATTTTGGATTGCAAATACAAAATCACGCATTGTTTGGTTATCAACCAGAGGCTGTTTTTGATGTGTCGTATGAATATTTTCACGAAACATTGGCAGATGGTACAAACGTAGAAATGCGTCGTCCTACTTACTATTTGAGGCAACCTTACAAACCACTGCCTTCAAATATTTTAATTTCGCCAAGGGTAGGTACGCCAATGTTTGGGTTGGGATTGTTGGAACTCATACCTGAACAACATATTTTAGCAAATGCATGCAGACGAACACGATACCGATGGAGATGGAATTTCAGGCAGACCCAATTGGGTGTATGATGCCGTTTCGCAACAAACAAAATTGGGAAGATTTGGCTGGAAAGCCAATACCGCTACACTTTTAGAGCAGTGTGCAGGAGCGTTTGTACACGATATGGGAGTTACCAATCCGCTGTTTCCAATAGAAACAGGAGCAGGACAGAGCAGTGGTAATGACGGACGAAGTGACGACCCAGAAATAGATGATGAAACGCTAAATGCTGTAACATTTTATGCTCAATCTTTGGCAGTACCTGCTTCGAGATTTTATGATGATAGAGAGGTGAGAAGAGGAGCCAAATTATTTGAACAATTGCAATGTGCCAAATGCCATATTCCAAAGCAAATGACAGGATATAGTCCAGTTGCAGCATTGTCATATCAAACGATTTACCCTTATACCGATATGTTGTTGCACGATATGGGCGAAGGATTGGCAGATCACAGACCAGATTTTTTGGCAAACGGTCGCGAATGGAAAACGCGTCCTTTGTGGGGAATAGGTTTTCAACAATTGGTCAATGGACATACCCAATTTTTGCACGACGGAAGAGCCAGAAATCTCACTGAAGCTATTTTGTGGCACGGCGGCGAAGCTCAATCAAGTAAGGAGGCTTTTACTAAACTTTCTAAAAATGAACGAGAAGCACTGTTGAGATTTTTAAATTCGTTGTAGAAGAGGGAAAGTTTGAAAGAAGAGATTTTAATTTTATTGTTTCATATACGATAGAGTTGTATTTCATTATGCAACTCTTTTTTTAGAGATTAACAAAATCTTATTACACTATCAAAAATTAAGAGGGTTATTTTTAGTAACTTTGCCATTAATCACAAAACATCAAAATGAAATACGACATTAGTAACATTAAAATAAATAAATGTCAGAAGTCTAAAATTGATACTTTTGACTTTGAAGACCTTAAATTTGGGGCGAAATTTACTGACCACATGTTGATTTGTAATTACAAAGATGGTCAATGGCAGACAGCAGAAATACTACCTTACAGTCCGATTCAATTAGAGCCTTCTGCTCGTGTTTTTCATTATGGACAAGCTATTTTCGAAGGGATGAAAGCTTATAAAGATTCAAATGATGATATTTGGCTTTTCCGTCCTGAAGAAAATTATGAGCGTTTCAATAAGTCGGCTACTCGATTGGCAATGCCTACTCTACCTAAAGAATTGTTTATCGACGGACTAAAAACTTTACTCAACGTAGAAAGAGAATGGGTGAGAAAAGGTATGGGAAATTCGTTGTACATACGTCCGTTTATGATTGCTACAGAGGGTGGAGTAGTCGCTAGTCCATCAAATGAATTTTTGTTTTGTATTATTCTATCTCCAGCAAAATCATATTATTCTGGAAAGGTAAAAGTACAAATTGCCGAGCATTTTTCTCGTGCTGCAAATGGTGGTATCGGAGCGGCAAAAGCAGCTGGAAACTATTCAGCACAGTTTTATCCAACGCAATTGGCTCAACAAGCGGGATATAACCAAGTTATTTGGACAGATTCGGCTACGCATACAAAATTGGAAGAAGCGGGTACAATGAATGTGTTTTTTAGAATCAATGATACTTTGATTACAGCCCCTACTTCTGAAAGAATTTTAGATGGTGTTACTCGTAAATCTTTGATAAAATTGGGTGAACATTTAGGGTACAAATTTGAGGTTCGCCATATACTTGTACAAGAAATCATCGAAGCTTTTGAAAAAGGTGAGTTGAAAGAAATTTTCGGCGCGGGTACAGCAGCGGTTGTAAACCAAATCGAAGGTTTTGAATACGGTGGGAAGTACTACGAATTGCCTCATTTGGATGACGAAAAATCGTATGCATTACAGTTGAAAGATGCTTTGACAAAAATTCAAAATAAATTGGCTGATGATCCGTTTGAATGGACGGTGAAAATATAATTTGAAAAAAGCTGCTCAATCGAGCAGCCTTTTTTTATTCTTCAAACTCTATAAAAACCGTATCTCTATACGACAAATTCATCAAATTACGTGGGATACCTCCACCGTTTTCTTTGGATTTGTAAATGGAAATTTGCAAAAAGTTTTGATCGTTGAAAAGCAATAGCCCACTTCCTTCTTTTTGCTTGACGGTTTCGTTTTCTTTTAACCTAAAATCTTCATAATGCGACTGAATCCTATCAAAGGAATAGTTGGAAAATTTGCAGGTAAACTTGCGATTTTCTCTGTACTTGTCAAACAATTCTTTCGTGATATTGGTTACTAAATTTCCATAATTGTCTTCATAAATGACCACTCCCCTGAGTTGATTGTTTTCTTTATTGTATGAAACTTTCAATTCGGTCAATTGTTTGATTTCTTCAATGGGTGTTTGTTCAGGCAATTGACCATTGTTTATATGTTCTACAAAAGACAAATAGCAATCTACCGTTGATTGTTTAGCTGTAGGTTTTTCTATTTTATAAATTTCATCAAATGAATGATAAACAGAAAGTAGAGAAATCAATCCATTATTGGCTACAAATATCCATTGATTGTTTTTTTTAGCCAAAATAAATTCATTGCTCGATTCTATTTCCGAATCCACAAAGACAAAGTGAAAAGCAGGTAAGGTAAAATGCTGCAATACTCCCAACAAATTGTAGGCGGTATCCGAAAGGTTGTAAAGGTCTATTTTGTGCGTAATATCGAGAATTTTTGCCTCTGAAAAAGCATTGAAAATCTTTTCTTTTAGTACTGCAACAAAATAATCCTTGTGTCCGAAATCTGTTGTGAGAGTAATAATTGACATTTTTTACTTTTCCTATTAGTTTTTTTAGTAGTTTTGGGGAACAAATTTAACACAAATATTTTTAAACTGCGTGATTGAAAACGAAAGAATAATCGAATTAGAAAATATTACCCCAGAGGATTTTTGGGGCAGTAGAGAAGTGCATTTGATGGCATTGAAAAAACTATTCCCAAAAGTGAAAATTGTCGCTCGTGGCAATTTTATGAAAATCTTTGGTGATAGTGAGGTTTTAGATGTGTTTGAATCTCGTTTTGAACGCATTATGAAATATTACCTAAAATACAATACACTCAACGAAAACATTATCGAACGCTTGGTTATGGACGATATGCCTCAACAACCTGCGGCATTCAACGATGTGTTGGTGCATGGTGTGGGGGGTAAACTCATCAAGCCTTTGACGCCCAATCAGCATTTGATTGTAAAATCTATCGCTCACAACGATATGCTATTCGTCATTGGGCCTGCGGGGACAGGAAAAACCTATACGGGCGTGGCATTGGCGGTAAAAGCCTTGAAAGAAAAACAGGTAAAACGCATTATTTTGACGCGTCCTGCTGTAGAAGCAGGTGAAAATCTCGGTTTTTTGCCTGGAGATATGAAAGAAAAGCTCGACCCGTATATGCAACCTTTGTACGATGCTTTGCGTGATATGATTCCACCGGCTACTTTGGACGATTATATCCAAAAGGGAATTATTCAAATCGCTCCGTTGGCATTTATGCGTGGGCGTACTTTGGACAACGCTTTTGTGATATTGGACGAAGCACAAAATACTACACACGCTCAGATGAAAATGTTTTTGACGCGTATGGGAAAAAATGCCAAATTTATCATCACAGGCGATCCAGGTCAGGTGGATTTGCCACGAAAAGTTAGCTCGGGACTGAAAGAGGCATTGAGAATACTCAAAAATATTAACGGAATAAAAATCTTGTACCTCGACGATAAAGATGTGGTAAGACACCGATTGGTAAAACAAATCATCGAGGCATACAAATCGGTAGAAACCGATAACGAATTTGAATCAATAGCTAAAAACAACTCTAATACAAACGAAAACTAATGAATATTCAACTGCATAAGCCCATCTGTTTTTTTGATTTGGAAACAACAGGTATCGACATAGCAAAAGACAAAATTGTAGAAATCTCGATTTTGAAAGTCTATCCCAATGGAAACAAAGAAAGCAAAACTTGGCTGGTAAATCCAGGTCGCCCGATTCCAAAACAAGCGTCGGATGTACACGGCATAACTGATGAAAAAGTAGCAAACGAACCATTGTTTAAGGAATTGGCCCCGCAAATTTACAATATGATTAAAGATTCAGATTTGGCAGGTTTTAATTCAGACCGCTTTGATATTCCTTTGTTGGTGGAAGAATTGTTGAGAGCTGAAATCGATTTTGATATGAAAAATAGGGTAGCGGTAGATATTCAAACGATTTTCCACAAAAAAGAAGAACGAACATTGAGTGCAGCCTACAAATTTTACTGTGGGAAGACATTAGACAACGCCCATTCTGCATCTGCAGATACCGAAGCAACTTACGAAATTTTTAAGTCGCAATTGGAACGCTACGATGATTTACCAACAGATATTCGTTCGCTTTCGGAATATACAAGTAGAAAAAAATCGGTGGATTTTGCTGGATTTATTGCATTGAATGAAGAAGGAAAAGAGATTTTCTCTTTCGGAAAATACAAGGGAATGTTGGTAGAGGAAATTTTAGAAAAAGATTTGGGGTATTACGCTTGGATTCAAAATGCTGATTTTCCGCTTTATACCAAAAAAGTTTTAACAGCAATCAAGTTAAGACAATTTGCAAATAAGTTTTAATTTTTTACGCTACACTTTTCTTCGAAATCATCTTGACTTTTTTCTCACGCTGATTTACACAGATTTTAAAAATATGATAAAAAAACAGCTCTTAAAACGGTTAAATCTATGGTTTAAAGCTAATTACTACAGATGTTTTTTTGATAAATCAAAAAATGTTCTATCCAAATAATATATCTGCGTCATTTGCTAAAATAAAGTAAGCCTAAAGAGGGGGATATTAAAAATCTGCGTGAAACCAAAAATAATTATATTCATGAAAATAATCTGCATCGGAAGAAATTATCCGCAACATATAGACGAACTCAACAACGAACGCCCAGAAAATCCCGTGATTTTTCTGAAACCAGACACCGCTATTCTCAACAAAGAACAGGCGTTTGTGATACCAGAGTTTAGCAATCAAATCGAACACGAGGTAGAGTTGTTGGTAAAAATAAACAAAGTAGGAAAGTACATTGCACCCAAATTTGCTAATAAATATTACGAGCAGATTGGTTTGGGAATAGACTTTACCGCAAGGGATTTGCAAAGTCAATTAAAATCTAAAGGATTGCCTTGGGAAATTTCTAAAGGATTTGACGGTTCGGCTGTAGTGGGAGCGTTTTTTCCTAAAAGTGAATTTACTTCTTTAGAAAATTTGAATTTCCACTTAGAAAAAAATGGCGAAATTGTACAAAAGGGCAATACAAACGAAATGATTTTTGTCATAGACGAAATCATTAGTTATATTTCACAATTTTACACCCTAAAAGTAGGCGATATCATTTATACAGGTACGCCCGCAGGTGTGGGAATAGTAGCACCCAACGATGTACTGGTGGGTTATATCGAAGACAAAAAAGCGTTTGAACTAAAAGTGATGTAGGGATACTTCACTTTTTTGATTAGTATCTATTATAAAAATCCTATTTTTGTAATCTAAAAAATTACGCAACAACGATGAGAGATATCAGAACATTGACCTTGGGCCAACTGACCGAATATTTTGTTTCTATAGGAGAAAAGTCCTTTAGAGCCAAGCAAGTGTATGAATGGTTGTGGTCAAAGCAGCAAAAATCAATAGATGAAATGACTAATATTTCATTGAAATTGCGTGAGCGATTACTTCAAGATTTTAGCATCAACCCTATAAAAGTAGATTTGATGCAAAAGAGTATCGATGGAACGATAAAAAATGGAGTGAAATTGTATGACGGCTTGGTAGTAGAGTCTGTATTGATTCCGACGGAAACTCGTACGACAGCTTGTATTTCGTCGCAAGTGGGTTGTTCACTCAATTGTGAATTTTGTGCTACAGCCAAACTCAAGCGTATGCGTAATCTTGAAGTGGCAGAAATTGTTGATCAAGTAGTGTTGATAGACCAGCAAAGCAAGATGCATTTTGATAGACCGTTGAGTAATATTGTATTTATGGGGATGGGCGAACCGATGATGAATTACAACAATGTAGTAGATGCCGTGAGAAAGATTACTCAACCAGAAGGATTGGGGATGTCGTCGAAACGCATCACGATTTCGACTTCGGGGATTCCGAAAATGATCAAAATGTTGGCAGACGAAAACCTGAAAGTAAAATTGGCTCTTTCATTGCACTCTGCAATCGAAGAAACTCGTAATGATATAATGCCGTTTTCGACCAAATTTCCATTGACAGATATCATGGATGCCTTACTGTATTGGTACAAAAAGACCAAATCACGTATTACTTTTGAATATTGTGTTTGGAAAGGTATCAATGATAAAGACGAGGATATTCAGGCTTTGATAAAATATTGTAAAAAAGTGCCATCAAAAGTAAATTTGATACAGTACAATTCTATAGGAGAAGGTAAATTTGACAAAAGAAATATAGAAGCAGAACAAAAATATGTAAGCGAACTCGAAAAAGCAGGTATTTTAATTACCGTTCGCAAAAGTAGAGGAGGAGATATTGATGCCGCTTGTGGGCAATTGGCAAATAAAAACGTATAAAAAAACGAGGTTTACATTCAAACCTCGTTTTTTTTGTTGATTATTTTTTGTATTTATCAGCTGTGATTTCAGCGATTTTTATGATTACTTCAGTTGCTTTCATGATGCTTTCTACAGGTACATATTCGTATTTTCCATGGAAGTTGTGTCCACCTGCAAAAATATTTGGACAAGGTAATCCCATGTACGACAATTGCGAACCATCAGTTCCTCCGCGAATTGGCTTAATCAATGGTGTGATACCCAATTCTTTTATGGCTTGTTCCGCAATATCAACGATGTGCATCACAGGTTCTACTTTTTCTTTCATGTTAAAATATTGGTCGTTGATTTCGCAAATTACGATGTCTTCACCAAATTTTTCAGCATATTCAGCATTTAGTTTGTCTGCCAATGATTGCACAAACGCTTTTCTTGCTTGGTATTTTTCCATATCATGGTCGCGGATAATCAATTGAACCGTCGTTTTTTCAATGCTTCCCTCGATGTTGTTTACATGAAAAAATCCTTCATAACCTGTTGTTTTTTCTGGAACTTCATTCGCAGGCAATTGAGCAATGAATTGATTTGCCAACAAAATAGAGTTAATCATTTTGTTTTTAGCATATCCAGGGTGAACGCTTTTTCCTTTGAAAGTCAATTTTACTCCTGCCGCATTAAAGTTTTCGTACTCCAATTCTCCTACTTGACTTCCGTCCATCGTATAAGCCCAGTCAGCGTTAAATTTTTTTACATCAAATTTATGAGCTCCACGACCGATTTCTTCATCTGGTGTAAATCCTATTCTGATGTCTCCGTGTTTGATTTCAGGATGATTGATTAGGTATTCAACTGCCGAAACAATTTCGCAAATACCTGCTTTGTCATCTGCTCCCAAAAGTGTAGTACCGTCTGTAGTAATCAATGTTTGACCTTTGTACAACAACAAATCTTTGAAATAAGAAGGCGATAACACGATGTCTAAATCTTTGTTTAATACAATGTCTCCACCGTCGTAGTTTTCTACAATTTGAGGTTTTACATTAGCTCCTGTAAAATCTGGAGAAGTATCAAAGTGAGAAATAAACCCAATTGTAGGAACTTCGTAATCTACATTACTTGGCAAAGTAGCCATAACATACGAATTTTCGTCAATCGTAACATTGCTCAATCCGATTTTTTTCAATTCTTCTACTAATTGATTCGCCAAAATCCATTGTTTTTCTGTAGAAGGTGTCGTGTTTGAAGTTGGATCTGATTCTGTATCTACCGTTACATAACTGATAAAACGGTCTATGATCTGTTGTTTATTGTTTAGCATAATAGATTAATTTTCGCAAAGGTACGTATTATTACAGCAATTTCCTAAATTAAAATAAGAACAAAAAAACAAAAGATTTTTTACATATAAATAATTGTTTTTCAGTAGAGAAATGGAGTTTCTGATATAAAGTGAATCGAATACTACAGAGATAATTGTTTGTAATTGATAATTATGTTTGAAAATTAATGGTTGTCTTTCTGTTAAATATTTTTTTAATAAAAATAGCAATAAAATCAATAAGTGCTTATTTTGTTGAGTGTTTTTGATTGAAATATAGTTATTTTCTTTTACATGATATGTTAAAAAATTAACCGTTGAAAATACAAAAGAAATAAAGAATAGTTTTGTCAGTGATATAACTAACAAGAAAATAATTAAGATGAAAAAAAATACTTAGTAGCTTTATTAGCTATTGCAGGTTTTACAACAGCTAATGCTCAAACAGTTGAAACTTTTGATAACCTTCCAGCAACTGTAGATTTAGGAGGGCTGGGATTATTTTTTTTTACAGGTGTTTCAGGAATTGATTATTCTTGCAATGATTGTACAAGAGAAGGAGATTTTGCAATTGATGGGAAAGGTGTAATTATCAGAAAAAAAACACAGTTTTACAAGCTACTTATCCAAATGGATTGACTCAATATTCTTTTCAATATAGAAAAGCTCGTACAAATGCGATTGCTCGTGTAGTTCAAATTTTATTCAATGATGAGCAAGTAGCAGAAACTCCAGCTTTTGGATCTAATCAAGGAATAGAAGAGACTGTTTACACTTTCAACGTGCCGACAGAAGTTTTTTCAGCTTATGAAGGACAAGTGATTATAGTAAAATTTAGAACAAATACATCTAATAATGCTAACGTTATTATCGACAACATCAACTGGGCTCTAGGAACATTGTCGTCAAAAGTAAACGAAATCGAAGGATTGTCTATTTTCCCTAATCCAGTGACTTCTATCGTAAACATTACTTCAAACTCAGCATCTGATAAACAAGTTCGCGTTTGTGATATGACAGGAAGAACCCTTATCGACACAGAGGTTTCTTCTACTTTAGATATCTCTTCTTTGAATGTTACCGTATCGAAATCAAACAAGATGGAAAAGTAAGCAACCAACCATTTGTAGTAAAATAATCAATAGGATTTTGAGAAAAAAAAGAGGCTTTAGCCTCTTTTTTTGTTTTTAATTGTTTAGGAAATTTATTAGTTTTTCCAATTCGTCTCTTCTTTCCAACGAAACTTTGTTGTTTTTTAAATAAGTTTTTGCTTCTTTTTCTTTAGAAGGAAACAATGCAATGATGTCTTTTATCTTGTCAAAAGGGATTAATTTTCCGTCTTTTTCTATAAAGTAATTTGCTTTTTCTGATTTGTATTCCGCTTGTTTTCTCACTCCACCATAACTATCTGTTTGAGCAGAAGCTGCTTGAAGATATTTTCTGCTTCTTTTGTAAATAGGAGTTGTTCCTTTAGACCAAAGTTGTAAATACCCCGTTTCTTCATTTTTTTTGAAAGGATAGGTTTTTAGTTCAAAAGTTTCGCCTGAAACAAAATCTACTTTGGTATTTTTGTCTTTGTACAACTCGATGTAAGAGTCCTTTACTTCGCTATATTCCATAATGTCTTTCAATGCGTTATAGCGTATGTTGAAAGTTTCTGTACCACCGTTTATACGTGCTCTTTCAAAATTGTTGTTGTTGTGAAAATATACAGAGCCGTCGATAGGTTCTCTATCTTGAGTGTTTACTCTGTTAAGCATTACGTCAGAATCTCTACCTGTGTAAATTTGAGCTGAAATTGATTGTGAAAAAGCAATCAAACCTACTGTTAAAATACTTTTTTTCATATTGTAAGATTATTAATCATTATCCATTTAGTGCTTCAACAATAATGTCATCATTTTTTAGCATTGAGCGAAGCATATTTTCTATACCGTTTTTTAATGTGAAAGTAGAAGAAGGGCATCCGCTACAAGCACCTTTTAAAATAACTGTTACAGTTTTTGTTTTTTCGTTGTAATTTTCAAAGCTGATATTTCCACCGTCAGATTGTACAGCAGGTTTTACGTATTCTTCTAATATGTTGACAATCTGTTGGGAAGTTACGTCTAAGTTATTGAAATACTCCTCTTGATTTTTTTCGTGTTCTTCTGTTTTTGTAATGAGATTTTCGTCAATTACAGTGCCGCCGTTTTCAATAAATTGTTTGATAAACGAGCGGATTTCTGTTGAAATTTCATTCCAATCATACGAATCATATTTAGTTATAGAAACATAATTTTCATCGATAAATATTTCTTTTACAGAAGGAAATTTAAACAATTCTTTTGCTAATGGTGAAGGAGTAGTTTCGTCAATGTTTTTAAATTCGATGGCTGTTTTTGTCAATAATTTATTGGCAACAAATTTTAAAACACTTGGGTTGGGAGTGGTTTCTCCATAAATCGAAATGGGGATTTTTTTGCGTTCAGACGTTTCTTCTTCTATGATGATTTGACCACCATTTTCGACAAAATCTTCGATTACTTTTTTTACTTCATCTTGAACCTCTTCCCATTCAACGATAGAGAATCGTTCGATAGCAATGAAATTTCCAGATATATAAACTGTTTTTACAAAAGGCAAGAAAAATAATTTTTTTGCCAAAGGCGAATTTTTGGTTTCGTCTATATTCTTGAACTCATAATTGGCTCCGTAGGTAATAAAATCTGGGAATTCAAATTTTAAAATCGTCGGATTTTGAGTAGGTTTAATTGTTAATTGAAACATATTTTTGATATTTTTTTTCAAAAATAGTGAAGAAAATCAAAACATATAGTTATATTTGGGCTTTAATTAAAAATTAACACGAACGACTTTTGTAAAATCATAATAAAAATAAGTTAGTACTGATGAATAAATTTTTGAAAATAATATTTTCTTTGTCGGCTTTGTGTGGTTATTCTCAGCCTATTACGGTGAGTTCTACCTCGCATACGCCCGTACAGTTAGTAGAAAATGTGTTAGTCAGTGGGCCGTGTGCTACTGTGAGTAATATTAATGCTATTACAGGAACAAACTTTGGTTCTGATAATGGTATAGGGTATTTTACCAATACCAATCCTGCTTTTCCTATGGAATCAGGGGTTGTGTTGAGTACGGGACGTGCAACTGCAGCTCAAGGACCTCAAGGGGCATTAGGTCAAAGTTTTGGGGTAAATTCATGGCCTCATGACGTACAGTTGACCAACTACTTAAATGGAATTTTACCTTTTTCAAATTATTATAATGCTACGATTTTAGAGTTTGATTTCGTGCCACAAGTAAATGAGTTTTCATTCAACTTTATCTTTGCTTCTAATGAATATGGAAATCATCAATGTTCCTATTCTGATTCTTTTGCTTTCTTTTTGACAAATGTGGCAACTGGAGAAACTACCAATTTGGCGATTGTGCCAGGTACTAATGACCCTATTTCGGTAATTACAATTAGAGATAGTCAGTACATTATGGGAGGTCAAACGTGTCCTTCTGTAAATCCACAGTTTTTCGGAAATTTTAATGTAGGTCAGCAATCTGCAATTAATTTTAATGGAGAAACTGTTAAGATGACTGCGGGTGCAGAAGTAATTCCAGGTCAGACCTATCGAATCAAATTGGTTATTCAGGATAGAGGAGATGTTTTATTGGATTCTGCTGTATTCTTAGAAGCAGGTTCATTTAGCTTTGGAGAAGTACAATTGGGTACTGATAGATTGGTAGTTGATGGTACAGCTATCTGTGAAGCGCAAACTCACTTGTTAGATACTGCTTTAGATCCTGCGTTGTTCCACTTCCAATGGACAAAAGACGGAAATTATATCATTGGTGCTAATGGACCTTCGTATGAAGTAACTGCACCAGGTGTTTATGGTGTAATTATTACTTCTCAATTTGGTGGATGTATTATCAATCCAGACCCTATTACAATTGAGCAATTTGATGCTATTAATATAGATTTGCCTCTTCAAAATCTTTCTCAATGTAAGATGTTAGGAGATTTTACTTATTTTGATTTGCGTGATGCTCACGCAACTATGGATATTCCACACGTAGCGTATTCTTTCTATTTGTCTGCTCAAGATGCAGAAAATGCAGAAAATGAAATACCATATACGTATGCTTATGATAATACTTTGACAAATGAGCAAACAATTTACGTGAGAATTCAACGTACAGATGCTCCTTGTTATAAAGTTAGGTCGTTTACAGTTTCTGTAAATACATGTGAATTGGCATTGAACTATTTGCCAGATTTACATCAATGTATGGCAAATCAGGGGTCTGTAACCTCATTGCCTTTTGATTTAGAACCTCATAAACAAAATGTTTATTGGAACAATGCTGGTTTTACAGTTACCTTCCATTCTACTGAAGATGATGCAATAAACCAAACCAATGCTATTCCAGATGCTCAATTGTCAAACTACAACGGTACAAATGGAGAAAGACTTTGGGTAAGAGTTACTAATAATGACAATTTTAATGAATATGGTGTAACATCATTCTATTTATACATTAGTCCACTTCCAAACATCCCAGCAACATTGCCAGTAGCGATTGCATGTGATAATGGAAATGGAGCAGGAACATTTGATTTGAATTTGTCAACCAATCAAATCACTTTGTCTCCAATGTTGACAGTTTCTTACTATGCAAATGAAGCGGATGCTGAATTGGGATATGTAGAATTGCAATTGCCTTTGAGTTATACATCTACACCTGGAACAATTTACGTTCGAGTACAAAATGCAACAACAGGATGTTATGTAGTACGTCCGTTGCAATTGAGCTTGCGTGCATTGCCTACGGCTATCGAAATTCCAGGATTGACATTGTGTGATCAAGGAAACGACGGTAGATCGGTGTTCAATTTGCAAGCGACAGCAATTCAAATTGCAGGTAATCCAATTCCAGAGGGAGTTCAAGTTACGTATCACGAAACATTGACAGATGCGAATTTGAACCAAAATGCGATTGCTACACCAACAGCATACGAAAACATCGTGTTGAACAATCAAACGGTTTACGTAAGAGTTGGATATCAAAACTCAAACTGTGCGAGTGTAGTTCCATTGGAATTGAATGTAACACCAACACCAGAATTAGGAGCTTTATCACATTCATTATATGCATGTGATACAGATAATGATTTGATTGAGGTGTTTGATTTGACAGAAGCGACTTCTGTATTCTTAGGATCATTAGATGCAGGTCAATATACAGTAACCTATCACACAACACAAGAGTTGGCATTGACAGGATCAAATTCTATTGTAAATCCAACTGCTTTTTCAAATGCTACAGCAAGTACCATATATGTACGAGTGGCAAATAATGCTACAGGATGTACTTCAGTAGGAATCTTGAATTTGCGTATCAACAGAACGCCAGTAGTTCCAGCCGTAGTACCATCTTACACATTGTGTGATGAAAACGGAAACGGATTTGAAACCTTTGATTTATTGTCGAGAATTCCGTTGATTATCGGAGAGCAACAAGGATTAGGAGTTACTTTCCACTATACAGCAAACGATGCGTTGACAGGAGTTAATCCATTGCCAACGACGTATCAAAACGTAGTAGCAAATGTACAAACGTTGTACATTAGAGTAGTAAACCAATCTACAGGATGTTTCTCTACAACTACTATGGATATCAGAGTAGAGCCCAATCCACAGATTACATTGCCAACAGAGCCATTCTCAATCTGTAACATCGGAGGAACCGGCGGATTTGGAACGATTGATTTGGTAGAACATATTTTGCCATTGGTTCAAGGGACAGGATTTGCAGTTTCATATTTCGAAACACAAAACAATGCCATCAACAACATCCAACCAATTGCAGTACCGCAAGCATACAACAACTTGCAAACGACCACCCCAGTGGTTTGGATTAGAGTAACGAATGCATATGGATGTTTTACAGTGTATCCAATCACATTCCATTTAGAAACAGCACCGGCAATGCCAGTAACCTTGCCAGAAGTAAATGTATGTGATACCTTTGGAGAAACAAATGATGGAATTTCGATTTTTGATTTGACAGTTCAAAACGCATTGATTTATGCAACGAACGCATCAGTAGATCCATCAGAATTAGAGATTAAATATTATACTTCATTGGCAAATGCTGAGCAGGGAATCAACTGGATTGGAAATCCAACACAGTATGAAAATACAGAAAATCCACAAACGATTTGGGTGACAGTAAATAGAGTAGGGTCAAAATGTTTGCGTTTGCGTAGTTTTACCATCCAAACAAGAATGCCACTCGCATTGACTACACCAACGACTATCAGTAAGTGTGAAACTACCTTGCCAAACGTAGGTCAAGAACAAGTGGATTTGACCATTAGAGAAGTTCAAATACAAGGAGGTGTACAAGTATTCGGAGTAACATTTGCTTACTATACATCGGCAGTAGACAGAGCAAACGAAGTAAATGCAATCGCAGACCCCACAACGTTTGTAACAAGTACAGCGAATCAAACGATTTACATAGCAGTAACCAACCAATACGGATGTGTGAGCTATACAGAATTGGAAGTACGCATCTTGCCATTGCCAGAGATAAATGAATCACCAACACCTTTGAAAGCGTGTGTATCGCCAGACAATGCACCGTTAGGTATCTTTGATTTGACATCAAAACAGTTTGAGATTTCAAATGATATAGCCAACTTGACGTTTAGATACTATACAAATTCAGACGGAGCTTATACGGCAGATCCAAACTCGTTGATTATGAACCCAACGCAGTATCTTGCACAAACAGGAATTGTTTACGTACGAGTTTCAAACAACCCAACGATAGAAAGTAACTCTTGTTTTGTAGTAGTGCCGTTGCAATTGGTAGTACTACCTACGGTAAACGTACCACAGTTGTCGCCAATGTATGTATGTATCGAAAACACGAACGGATACCATACTTTCAATTTAGAAGATAAAAAATCTGAGATATTGGGCAACTTGCCAGCAGGAGATTACATGGTGAAATATTATACGAGCGAAGAAAACGCAATCAATGATAATGCCCCAGTACCTTATATCTACACCAATATCGTACAGACAGTACAAGAGATTTGGGTGCGAGTATATCACAACGAGGTAGGATGTTTCGGAATAGGTTCGTTTGAATTGAGAGTAGAAGAAGAGGTGAAAGCCTTTATGCCGGTAAGCACTGCATTCTGTGAAGACGATGCACAAAACGATGGAAATACCGTTATGGATTTGACACGTTTGAATGCTGAAATCATCGGAACGCAGATATCAACACCATTGTCAGTACGTTATTTCGATGCACAAGGCAACTTGATTGCAGACCCAACCTCGTACAATGGTACAGATGGAGATGAAATCACAGCAGTAGTATTCAACACAATTCCAGGAATGCAATGTAGAGCAACAGTGACATTTACAGTAACAACGATTCCAGGTCCAGAGGTGCCAAATATACCAAATGGCGTAGTGTGTTTTGATTTCCACAACCCATCAGAGTTGATCAAGGGATACACAATGGATACACGATTGCCAGAAGGAGGAGATTATACTTTCCAATGGATGGACGGGAATGGAGTAGTTGTAGGAACAGGAAGTAGCTATATAGCGGTAGCTCCAGGAGATTACACATTGATAGTAACATACTTGCCAACAGGCTGTACATCTACACGAACGATAGTTGTAACAGAAGGTCCAAGAATTACTTTAGAAGAAATCCGATTTACGGAAGACTTTAGCGAATTGATAAGCATGGAAGTAATTGCCAATGCAGGAAATGGAGTTACATTAGAGTATCAATTAGATGAAGGCGAATGGCAAGAGAGCAATGTGTTTATGAATGTAATACCAGGAGAACACATGCTGCGAATAAGAGTGAAAAACGGCGTTTACTGTCCGTTAGAGAAAGAGGTATTAGTGATGGGTCATCCGTTGTTCTTTACGCCAAACAATGATGGGCAAAATGATACATGGAACATCAGGGCGTTGAAAGATCAGCCAGATTCAAAAATCTATATCTTTGACAGATACGGAAAATTATTGAAACAAATCAGTGGATCAGGACCAGGTTGGGACGGAACATACAATGGGCAACCAATGCCAGCAACTGATTACTGGTTCAAAGTAATCTACGTAGATAAACGAACAGGATTAGAAAAAGAAGCAACAGGACACTTTAGTTTAATAAGATAAGATATGAATATTTTTAGAAAACCTTTAATGATAATCGGTGCATCATTACTAATGATGCACTCGACTCAAGCTCAAGATGGAATACCTGTGTATTCAGATTATTTGACAGACAACTACTATTTGTTGCATCCGTCTATGGCGGGAGCTTCAAACTGTCTAAAGATTAGAGCGGCATCTAGGTTTAACTGGATTGGAGATAGCAATGCTCCGACAGTATTTACTGGAACCGTTGATACAAGATTAGGTGATAGATCGGGGGTAGGTTTGACCACGTTTAACGACCAAAATGGATATCATTCTCAATTGGGTGCAAAGTTGACTTACGCTCACCACATCACATTTTCTCGTAGTGATTATGATTTGAATATGTTGTCTTTTGGTGTGAATGCAGGATTTGCACAAACAACATTAGATCAGACAAAGTTTGTTGCAATGCCACATGATGATTTAGTTACTCCAGGTGCTAGAGTAGATGCAATGAATTTTATGGTTGATGTAGGTGCATCGTATCACTTTTTAGATTTCTTTACACATTTTACAGTAAAGAATGCGTTTTCAACAAATAAAGAAATATATTCAGATGTAGAGTCAACAAATCAAAGAAGATATATGTTATCAGCTGGATATGTATTTGGAAATTTCAAAGGATTCAACAATTACAATGATAGTGGATACAGTTGGGAACCTTCAGTGTTGTTGCAATATGTAGAAGTAACGCAAGAGAAATTAGCCGATGTAAACATGAAAATGTACAAAAAGTTCAATAATGGACAGTTGTACGCAGGTTTGTCTTATAGAACCAGTTTTGATGGTGCAGACCATTTCAAAAACAATAAAACAAGACAACAATATGAAAGTTCATTGTCTCCATTGGTAGGATTTAAAACAGGTAAATTTACAATGGGATACGTTTATACACACTCTTTAGGTGCAGTAAACTATGGTAAAGGAATGCACCAGTTGTCGTTTGGATTTAATTTTGCTTGTAAAGGTTCTCACTATAAGTGTAACTGTCCTTCAGTTAACTTCTAATATATTAAATACTGTCTGAAGATTTTCGGACAGTTTTTTTTTATCGAGATGATTGATTTAAAAAAAACATTGTTTATATTGTAATTATTAAAATATTTAGCAATAAATAAAAAATATCCATTAATAAGTAAAAGTTATTATAATAGATTTGCATACTTCAGAAAAAATGATAACTTTGCGATACAAATCATTAAAAATAAATAAAAATGGCATTAGAGATAACAGACGCTACATTTGAAGAAGTAGTATTGAAATCAGACAAACCAGTATTAGTGGATTTTTGGGCAGAATGGTGTGGTCCATGTAAAATGCTTACTCCAACAATCAATGAATTGTCAGAAGAATTTGAAGGGAAAGCAGTAGTAGGAAAAGTAGATGTAGATGCAAATTCAGATTTTGCTTCTCAATACGGAGTTAGAAATATTCCTACGGTATTGATCTTCCAAAACGGTGAGGTAGTAGGACGTCAAGTTGGTGTTGCTCCGAAACAAACGTATGTTGACGCTTTGAACCAATTGGTTTAATTTAGTTTGTATATCTAAAATAACAAAAAGCTGTTTGCCCCGTGTCAGACAGCTTTTTTATTTTGAATCATCCAAAAAAAACATTTAGATTTGTAAAACAAAATCATTCACATTGAATAAAGCGTTAGATATATTAAAAGAAAAATTTGGCTATTCATCTTTTAGACAACAGCAGGATGAAATAATCCAATCAGTTGTACAAGAAAATGATACCTTTGTCTTGCTTCCGACAGGTGGAGGAAAGAGTTTGTGCTACCAAATTCCAATGTTGATGAAAGAAGGAATAGGTTTGGTTATTTCTCCACTGATCGCTTTGATGGAAGATCAGGTAAATCAATTGATTCAAAAAGATATTCCAGCTATTAGTTTTGCAGGAATTTATAATAAAGAAGAAAATTATCGTTTGTTGGATAATTGTTTGTATGGACAATATAAAATCATTTATGTTTCACCTGAAAAATTGATTCAACCTTGGTTTCTTGAACGTTTGAGACAGTTGCCTATAAATTGTATAGCAGTTGACGAAGCACACTGTGTTTCTCAATGGGGACATGATTTTAGAACTTCATATCTACAGTTGTTTTTAATTAGAGATATTTTCCCTTCAGTTCCTATGATTGCTTTAACAGCAAGTGCTAATTTGCGTGTACAAGAAGACATTAAAAAGTTATTGCAATTAAGAAATCCTGTGGTTTTTAAAAAATCAGTTGTACGGTCAGAAATGTCTTATATAGTCGAATATACAGAAGCAATAGAGCAGCGAATGGTAGAACTTTTGTCATTACAGAAAAATCCTGCAATTGTTTATGTAAGAAATCGTCAACAAACCGTAGAGTGGGCAAGTCATTTGAATAATTTGGGAGTAAAGGCAAGTTTTTTTCATGGAGGTATGTCATACCGTGAAAAGAAAAATACTTTGCAAAATTGGTTAGACGAGGAAGTCCAAGTTATGGTAGCTACAAACGCTTTTGGAATGGGAATTGACAAACCTAATGTACGTACCGTAATACATATACAATTGCCTGAAAACATAGAGAGTTATTATCAAGAAGTGGGTAGAGCTGGAAGAGACCAAAAACCATCGAAATCTATTGTTTTTTGTAATGAGCGAATTGTGAAACATTTTAAAACGATGTATGAGCGATCGTTGATTTCAAAGGAAGATGTCAAAAAAGTATATCATCACTTTGTACAATATTATAGAATTGCTTATGGCGAAGGAGATGGATTGAGATTTTTGATGAATTTTTCCGCTTTTTGTGAAAAATACAATTTAGATAAAGGAAAAACATTATCGATTTTCCAGTTTTTTGACAGACAAGGGATTTTTATCTTAGATAAAAAATTTCAGTACAGCTCATATTTACATTTTTTAGTAGAAAATGACGATGCTATTCAGTTTTTTAGAAATAATCCTATAGAAGAAAGATTGTTTTTGTTTATCATACAAAATTATCGAGGAGTTTCACAAATGGAAACAGAAATCAATGTAAAACACATTTCTAAACAATTGATGTATAGTGAAGAGATGATTTTGGGCGTTTTGAACAAATGGAAAGAAAAAGGTTGGTGTACATTTTCAAATCAGGGAAATGATTTAGAAATAATATTCAATGAAATAAGACAAGATGATTATACACTCAATCCAAGATTGAAATACATAAAACAACACAATGAATTAAAAAAAACTCAATTTGATCAAATGCTCAAATGGGTACTTGACGAAGACGAGTGTAAGTCAAAGCAAATCGCAAATTATTTTGGAGAAGAAGCAATAGATTGTGGAATATGTTCGGTTTGTATAAAAAATAAAACGATTTTAGTAGATTGGGATAAAGAATTAAAGAAATTTGATTCTGGAGATAAAATAGCTATAAATCAATTATTGGAAAAACATCAAGCTCAATGGGAAGATCTTTTGCCCTTTCTTGATCAATTATTGATGAATAATAAAATAGAAATAAAGAATAATTATATAATAGTAAAATAATTTTATGGATAAGTTGCGTATCGTGTTTATGGGGACACCTGATTTTGCAGTAGGAATATTGGATGCAATAAGGGAAACTGAACATAAAATAGTAGGTGTAGTAACTGCACCAGATAAACCAGCAGGAAGAGGTCAAAAGCTCTCTGAGTCGGCTGTAAAAAAATATGCTGTAAAACATAATTTAAAAGTGTTGCAACCAACCAATTTAAAGTCTTCAGAATTTTTAGAAAAGTTAAAAGCACTTGAGGCAGATGTACAAGTAGTAGTTGCCTTTAGGATGTTGCCTAAAGAAGTATGGCAAATGCCTGAAAAAGGAACATTTAACTTACATGCATCGTTGTTGCCAGAATATAGAGGAGCAGCACCTATTAATTGGGCAATAATTAATGGAGAAACAGAAACAGGAGTAACAACTTTTTTTATAGATGAGCAGATAGATACAGGAGCAATGATATTGCACAAAAAAGAAGCAATACACGAAAACGATAATGTAGGGACACTCCATGACCGTTTGATGAATTTAGGGAAAACGGCAGTGGTGGAAACTTTAGAGCAAATTGCACATGGCAGTGTCAGCGTTCAAAAACAAGAAATAGTGCCTCAAAAGACAGCGTATAAATTGTTTAAAGAAAATACGCAAATCGACTGGAGTAAAAGTGGAAAAGAAATCTATAATCATATTAGAGGATTGTCGCCATACCCAACAGCTTGGAGTAATATGCAGCACGAAGGAAAGGAATTTCAAGTAAAGATTTATGAAGCAAAATTTGAGGGCACAACACCAAAACATCAACAGTTAGATTTAGTATATGATAAACAATCTCTAAAAGTGTGTGTGAAAGATGGATACATTAGTATATTGCAGTTGCAAATGCCAGGAAAAAAGGCTACAGATATAAAATCTTTTCTAAATGGATTTAAAATTGAAGCAAATACTAAGTTTTTTTAGAAAAAAATTGCATATAAATTTTTTTTGTATAAATTTGTCTTTTAGATATTAAATAAATAAAAAAGTTATGAATAAAACTGAACTTATTGATGCAATTGCTGCTGAAGCAGGAATTACAAAAGTACAAGCGAAATTAGCTTTAGAATCATTTTTAGGAAGCGTTACTTCTACTTTAGAAAAAGGAGGAAAAGTGTCTTTAGTAGGATTTGGTTCTTGGTCTTTGTCTGAGCGTTCAGCAAGAGAAGGAAGAAATCCTCAAACAGGAAAAACCATCAAAATCGCTGCTAAAAAAGTGGTTAAATTTAAAGCAGGTTCTGAATTAGAAGCAGTTGTAAACAAGTAATTTATTGTTTGTAATAAAAATGAAATAGAGGTTGTCGTTTCGGACAGCCTCTATATTTTTATTGTAACATAAAATTAAACGATTTTTCGAGTGTTAATTGTTTGTTTGAATATTGAAGAATTTGTTTAAATCATTAGGAAATGATTAATGATTGTATTAAAACAATAAATAATATTTAAAAATTAAATAAATGTAAAAAATAATGTTTTATTATTTTGAAAAATATAATTATATTTGAAAAGTCAAAACGGAAAGCGTTATATGGAGATTATACATTAATTGCTAATTTGTAGAGTTTTTGTTAATGCTTTTTCTAATAAAAATAGCTATGAAAAATACAGTTATTTTAGCTTTTCTTTTTATTGGATTATATGGAAAAGCTCAACAAGTTTATGTTGAAACATTTGATAATTCCACAGAATTGAATAGTTCTTATAAGAATATTGAGTTTGTAGGATTGGAGGGTATTAATTATAGTTGTGTACAATGTGCCTATTTAGAGTCCAATGCGATTGAAGGTAGAAGTGTCATATTGAGAAATGCCAATAGTAGTTTGGAAGCAACGTATCCATCGGGAATTTCTGCACTATCGTTTCAGTATCGTAAAGCGTTTTCAGGAGCAAGCGCGAGAAGAATCAAAGTTTATTTAAATGATACTCTCGTTGATGAAATTGGTCCTTTCGGCTTGGGTTCTGGAGTTGAGGCAACGGTCTATGATTATGAAATGTCCAGTGAAATATTTCAAAATATAGATATGACTAATGGTGTAACTCTAAAAATTACAGCTGTAAATACTAGTAACAATTATCAAGTAACTATTGATAATCTTTCGTGGACACCTATACAATCTCTATCTTTAGACAAAGAAAATGTTTCAAATAGATTAGTTCTCTTTCCAAATCCGACGTCTGAATTTATTTCAATAGATGGGATGGATGAGGAAGTAGAAAAGTTTAGAATATTTGATGTTTCTGGTAAAAAAATATTAGAAGGAAATTATCAAAGTACGATTGATGTGATTCATCTTGAAAGCGGAACGTACTTTATAGAGCTGTTTTCAAATGATAAAGTAATAAACAGAAGTTCGTTTGTTAAAAAGTGATGTTTATTTTGTGATTAATTAATGTGGGAAAAACGATACGGTATTTTTACTCGTGTCGTTTTTTTGTTAAAATATGTGTCGTTCTACAGTTCCTTTACTTGCTTCAAACCTTTATA
The DNA here is from genome assembly GCF_041530365.1 of Capnocytophaga sp. ARDL2. Classification (NCBI taxonomy): domain Bacteria; kingdom Pseudomonadati; phylum Bacteroidota; class Flavobacteriia; order Flavobacteriales; family Flavobacteriaceae; genus Capnocytophaga; species Capnocytophaga sp. ARDL2. The sequence continues at coordinate 86,555 of NZ_CP168034.1, read as the reverse complement.
CGCATATCCCCAAGCGATACAAACCAAAATTGTCGCTAAAACAAATGGTGCTCCAGGGAAATCAAATCTCGTATCTTCTTTGGTAAACCAATAAAAGAGTGTAGTCATTACTACAGGTCCAAATGTAGCTGTGGCACTGTTTACACTTGCCAAAGTACTCTGTATTTGTCCTTGTTCGTTGGGAGGAATGTGTCCTGTGATTTCAGATTGTACGGCAGGTCCTGCGATTCCACCTAAGCAATAAGGAATAACGAAAAGAAATATCATCCATTCTTGCGATGCAAAGGCAATGAGAAATTGCCCTATTGCATTTAGTGCAAATCCAATCAAAATACTCTTGGAATTGCCCAACTTTGGATTGACAAACCGTACCAATATTCCTTGAACCAATCCGATGAGTATGCCGACAAATCCGAGGGAAATTCCAATCATGCGTTCGTCCCAATCGTAGCGATAAATCGTGTAAAAACTCCAGTTACCATTGATGGCATGCGAAGCAAAATACATAAAAAACATAGCGGTAACTAATGGTATTACAATTGGATAACGCTTGAGTCTAAGTAGAGCCCCAACTGGGTTCATCGATTTCCACTCCAAAGTTCGGCGTTTGTCTTTGGGCAGAGATTCTGGTAGTAGGAAATATCCGTAAATAAAATTGACAAAGCACAAAAAAGCTGCTGCATAAAATGGCACTCTTGCACCATATACCCCTAAAACTCCACCGATGAGTGGCCCGATGATAAAACCCAAACCAAATGCAGCACCTACCAAACCGAAATTTTTTGCTCTGTCTTTCGGTGTACTCACATCAGCGATATATGCCATCGCTGTTGATACACTAGCACCTGTCAATCCAGCTAATATTCGTCCGATAAACAACCAGAAAATAGAGTTTGCTGATGCTAATATTAGATAGTCTATGGTAAAGGCAGCTAATGAAATCAGCACAATGGGTCTGCGTCCAAAACGATCGGAAAGTCCACCTACTAAAGGAGCGAAAACAAATTGTGTAAAGGCATAAGCAAAAGCCAACCAGCCTCCTATTTTAGAAGCTTCGCTTACACCCACACTTCCCAATTCTTGCAAGAGTTTGGGCAAAACGGGAATGATGATTCCGATGCCAATGATGTCTATGAGTAATGTGATAAATATAAAGCCTACTGCGGCTTTTTTTGTGGTTTGCATATGTGTGATCTGATAATATGTAATTAGTTAGACATTAAGAAAGGTGAAAACTATCCTAATGGCAAACTATTGATGATTGGAAAAATATTTTTTGTAATGCTGATTTGAATTACTCTCAAATTTGTTGATGTGATAACTTTCACCTATTAAACCTGTCTAAACTTTTACTTTTACTCTTAAAAAGTTTAGACAGGTTTATTGACAAAAGAATAAATATTCTTAAAATATTTTTTGATTACATAATTTGAAATTGGACTAAAGTCATTTGTTGTTATAAAATAAGATTTTTTGTTATTAATTTCATTTTCTTGTAATTTCTTGTTAATTTTATTAAAAACTTTAACATTTAATACATGCTTATCATATTTTTCATAAATCAATAATAGCTCAATGTCATTAAAGTTTGAAATAGAGTCTTTATCTGTAAATAATATTATTGATTTTTCAAAAATGATAGAATCAATATGTTTGATTTATAAAATTATTCAAGACGCTCCAACAAACACATATAAAACCCATCAAATCCAGATTTGTGAGCCAATACTTTTTCGTCTTTGATGAATTTGAAATTCTTTCCAAAATCGGTTTTCAAAAACTTTTCGATTTGTTTTTCGTTTTCCGATGGCAAAATCGAGCAAGTGGCATACACCAATTTACCTCCAGGTTTTACGATTTTGGAATAGCTATTTAATATTTCTTCTTGCGTTTTGCGAATTTCATCCAAAAATTCGGGTTGTAATTTCCATTTGCTATCTGGGTTTCTTTTCAAAACACCCAGTCCAGAGCAAGGAGCGTCGATCAATACACGGTCGGCTTTTTCGTGTAGTTTTTTGATGATTTTGGTCGAGTCGATGATGCGGTATTCTATATTAAAAACACCGTTTCTCTTGGCACGGATTTTTAATTGTTTTTGTTTACTTTCGTACAAATCCATTGCGATGATTTGTCCTTTGTTTTGCATGATGTCTGCAATGTGTAAAGTTTTTCCGCCCGCACCTGCACAGGTGTCAACTACTCGCATTCCAGGTTGAATGTCTAACAATGGAGCTACTTTTTGCGAAGAAGCGTCTTGTACTTCAAACCACCCTTCCTTAAAGGCTTTTGTTATAAATACATTGGCTCTTTCTTTGAGAATCAAAGCATTTGGGTATTTTTCGTCAGAATAGGTTTCGATGTTTTCGTCCATCAAAACGGCTCTCAATTTACTTTTTGTGGTTTTCAAATTATTTACACGCAAAACCACATGAGCTTGTTGGTTTTGAGCAGCAATTTCTTTGTTCCAAATCTCTTCTCCGAGTTCTTTCACGCCCACTTCGTCGATCCAGTCTGGGATAGATTCGCGGAATTTTCTGATTTTGCTTAGCTCGTCAAAACGCCCTTTTATACGACGCGTAGGAGTGTTTTTAAATTGTTTCCAGTCGGGAAGCAAAATTCCTCTCAAAGTAGCCCATACCGCAAAGATACGCCACAAATCTTCTCTAGAAAAAGGTTCTTTGACCTCAGCAATTTCGGCATAAAGGCGTTTCCAACGCACAATTTCATAAATCGTTTCCGCGATAAATTTTCGGTCTTTGCTACCCCAGCGGTTGTCTTTTTTTAGAGCTTTTGCAACTACTTTATCTGCATAGTCTCCGTCGTTAAATATCATTACGAGCGAATCAATAACGGTAAAGACTAAATTTTTGTGTAATTTCATGTTTTTTGTTTGAATGGTCTGCAAAGATACGGATTTATTTGACACCTACGGTGTTGGTATAAGCCGCGAATTACACAAATTTTCACGAATTATTTTTATACACAAACGAACTTCTCAGAAGCTTTTGAGCATCGATTATTAACTTCTGAGATGTTGAAAACTTAGCGTATCGTTTTTTTCAAAGGCGAAACAGAGATTTCTTTAAACCACATAGGACACAATAGAAACATAGAAATTACTGTATGTAAATGATTAGACGCTACGCTTTTTAGAGAAAACATTGGCTGTTATGTATAGAAAATATAGTCAAAGTTATTAAAGTAGTGGTGATAACTTTTACGAGGTATTAATAACTGTGTGTATTTCGGATTGGGTAAATATTTTACTATTCTTATGAATGAACAATTTTGCAGCTACTTGCGTCAGGGGGAGAGGCATTGTTGGAGCTCTTTTGCATCGAAACGATAGTGGAGAGGTAAAAAGCGACTGACGAACACCCGACCCACTCCTTGATACATTGAAATTTATGTGATTATGTGTTGAAAATGAAGAGGAGTGGGGTACGCTCAAAAGAAAAAATGAGGTGTTATGAAAAAAATAGTTAAATCAATTTAAAAAAATTGTATATTGCGAACTGAATTTTTTTAAAAAATTAAAATCTTTTATAGTAATGCAAACGGATATACAACAATCTGATTTTTACAAATCTACGGTATTGGGACAGCGTTCGGGACTGTTTGTTTTGTTTTTTACAGAGATGTGGGAACGATTCTCTTTCTACGGTATGCGCGTGTTGTTGATACCTTTTTTGACAGCTGTAGTACTCGAAAACGACCCTGCTCGTAGTGGTTGGGGATGGGATGCTCAGCAAGCGGGTGCTTTGTACGGTACCTATGCGATGATGCTGTATCTGACGCCAATTTTTGGTGGTATTATCGCCGATAAATACATTGGGTCGCGTATGGCGATTATCATCGGTGCGATCATCATGACGCTCGGACACGCGGCTATGGCTATCGACAGCGAAATTATGTTTATGCTGGGATTGGCTGGTTTGGTGATTGGTACAGGATTTTTTAAACCGAATATGCCTTCGATTTTGGGGCAAATGTACAAGGATTTGCCTGAGAAAAAAGATGGTGCCTATACCATTTTCTACATGGGGGTAAACTCGGGAGCGTTTTTTGGGATGCTACTTTGTGGATACATTGGTGAAGAAGTGGGCTGGCATTATGGCTTTGGATTGGCTGGTATCTTTATGTTGTTGGGGACTTTGCAGTTTGTGTTTGCAAAGCCTTTGATGGGCAACTTGGGGATTTTGACCAAAAAATCGGATGCAAATCAGGTGAAAGAGCAAGAGGTGTTGGAAACGAAACCAAATCCTTTTACACAGCTTGATATAGCTTTGACAATAGTTGTTTCTGTTATAGGTTTGGCGTTTGCCTTTAACGACCCTTTGTCGAAAAACGGCGTGTTGGACATGTTCCAATTTATGGATACTGAGGTACTTCGTGGACAATATATTGCGGTGATTGTAGCGTTGGTATTGTTTGTTTACTTGTTGGTTTCTCGTATTTTGCGTTACGAACCTATCGTAAGAGATCGTATGTTTGCCGTGGGAATGTTGGCTTTTTTCTTGTTGTTTTTCTTTATGAGTTTTGAGCAAGGAGCCAGTTCGTTGGTGTTGATTGCGAGAGATTATACAGAGCGTACATTAGACGGTTCGGCAGCATTGATTTTTAAAGTAGTAAATGCAGGATTGACCATAGTGCCATTGGCGATTATTTCGTATGTATTGGTAAAATTGGCACAAACAACTTGGTCAAAAATTGCACTATCAAATGTGGTTTTGATTGTATGTTTCTTATTGATTTGGGCGGTATCATTGTGGATGCTCAATATAGAATTTGGAAAAGAAACTTCTGAAATAAAATTTACTTGGTTCTCAATTTTGAACTCATTCTTCGTGATTTCATTGGCTTCGGTAGTATCAAAAATTTGGAATTCTAAATACAATCCGCCAGCGGCATTCAAATACGGATTTGGATTGTTGTTGGTTTCTGTAGGATTTTTTGTAATGTATTTAGGATACGAACTTTCAGGTGCAAGAGAAAACGACGCTGTGAAAATGTCTATGATTTTCTTGGTGATTACTTATCTATTCCACACATTGGGAGAGTTGTTTATGTCTCCAGTGGGACTTTCGTATGTATCTAAATTGGTACCAGCTCGTATGCTTACCTTTATGTTTGGTATTTGGTACTTGGCATTGGCAATTGCAAATAAAATTGCCGCCGCATTGGGAGGTCAGGTAGAAGTAATCAAAGAGGAACACGGATTGGGAATGTTTTTCTTAATCTTTACTTTCATCCCAGCAGCGGCAGGTGTATTGGTGATGTTGGTAAGTCCAGTGATTAAAAAATTAATGCATGGAATAAAATAATAAAAATGGAAAGTGTAGCAAATTCAACTAAAAAAGGGCATCCTAAAGGGTTATACCTTTTATTCTTCACAGAAATGTGGGAGCGTTTTTCGTACTACGGAATGCGTGCAATTTTAATTTATTATCTTACAAAAACCTATATTCAAGGGGGATTAGGAATGGACAAATCAGAGGCAACTATGCTGTTTGGTGTATTTGCTGGTTTGGTTTATTTCACTCCGTTGATTGGAGGTTGGTTGGCTGACCAATACATCGGAAAGCGTAAAGCGATTACGATTGGTGGTATAACTATGATGTTGGGTCAGTTTGTATTATTTGGAATGAACAATATGACTGGTTTGTATATCGGTTTGTTGTTGTTGATTATTGGTAATGGATTTTTCAAACCAAATATTTCTACATTAGTAGGAGGATTGTACGAGGATGGAGATGACCGTAGAGATTCGGCGTTTTCTATTTTCTATATGGGAATCAACTTGGGAGCGTTTCTGGCTCCGTTGGTAATTGGATATTTGACTGACGATTTGTTTGCTGTAAAAGAGGGTGACCAAATCATGTCGTATGGATATAAATATGGATTCTTGGCTTCGGGTATCGGTATGTTGTTAGGACAGTTGATGTTCAACACTATGGCACAGAAATACTTAGGAGATTTGGGTGCAAAACCAGTGGGGTCTTCTAAAGTGGGTGAAGTGGTAGAAAATTTGAACTCAGTAAACCCACAAACTGGAGAAATATTGAACAAACAACAAGAGGGACAAAGAATTTCGGTGATTTTTATCTTGTTTTTGTTTGCGGTGTTCTTTTGGGCTGGATTTGAGCAAGCAGGTTCTTCATTAGCATTATATACCGATTCTTATATCGATAGAAGAATTGGAAACTTTGAAGTACCAGCATCTTGGTTCCAATCAGTAAACCCATTGTTTATTGTGGCATTGGCACCGTTATTTGCTATTTTCTGGAATTCAAAATTAGGTAAGAGATTGAGTACTCCAGTAAAAATGGGAGTTGGTATGATCATCTTAGGAATTGGATTCTTGTTTATGTTGGGAGCTGTAGCAGAAAGAGCGGCAAATGGGGATATCAACGACGAGGCAAACAAAGCAGCGATGATGTGGTTGATCATGACTTATTTGTTGCATACAATTGGTGAATTGTGTTTGTCACCAGTAGGATTGTCTGTAGTTACAAAACTTTCGCCTCCAAAATTGGCTTCTATCTTGATGGCAGTATGGATGTTGTCGTCTTCAGCGGCAAACTTTATCGGAGGATTTGTAGCCTCAAGTGTTGAAACATTAGGAGCAGGGCAAGTGTTTACATACATTGCAGGATTTGTAATGATTTGTGGAATTTTGTTGATATTATTAAACAAGTTCATCTTAAAATTGATGCACGGTGTAAAATAGGCACACTATTTGTTATTGCTGATAGTATAATTAATTTTTTATAAAATGAAAAGAATCTTATTAGTAGTATTGATTGCATTGTTTGGTATGGTAAGCAATGTACAAGCTCAAATCAAATGGATGAGCATGAGTGAAGCGTTGAGCGCTCAAAAGAAAAACAAAAAACCTATTTTCTTAGATGCGTACACTGTATGGTGTGGACCATGTAAAATGTTGGATAAACAAACTTTCTCTGACGAGGCGTTTGCAAAATTTATCAACGACAATTACAATCCAGTGAAATTTAACGCTGAAGGAAATGAGGAGTTTAGCTTTCAAGGTAAAGCCTACAAAAACCCCGGTTATCAAGAAGCTCGAAAAAACTCAAGAAATTCAGTTCACGAATTTACATTGGCAATTGGTGTAAGAGCTTATCCTACTATGATGGTTATCGACCAAAATGGTAAAGTAATCAAAAACATTATGGGAGTAAGACCAGCTGATGAATTGATGAAAGAATTGAAATAGTTTAATTAATTTTATGGAAATCCCATTTAACTTATTAGTTGAATGGGATTTTTTTTGATAACTTTACATTTCAAATAAAATAGTTTTACAATGACTACAAATCAAAAAATACAAGCACTTCGCGAGAAGATGCAACAAGAAAATATCCACGCATTTGTCGTGTTTTCGGCTGACCCACATATGAGCGAATACCTTCCTGATGAATGGCAAGAACGCTCGTGGTTGACGGGTTTTACCGGTTCGGCGGGTTTTGCGGTGGTTACAACTACGCAGTCGGCTTTATGGACAGATGGTCGCTATTTTGTACAAGCTCCGATTGAGTTGGAGGGAAGCGAAATTCAGTTGATGAAAGATGACGTGGAGGAAACTCCCAATTATATCGATTGGATTATTTCGCAAACCCCTAAAAACGGAAAAGTTGCGGTAAATGCCTTAGCAACTTCTAATGCCAATTGGGAGGCTTTGGAAAGTAAATTGAAAGCGAAAAATATTCAGTTGGTAGATGCTGCTTTGTTGGAAAACATTTGGACAGATAGAGGAACACCTTCTAAAAACGAAATATTTGCTCATCCACTAAAATGGGCGGGGCAATCGGTATCGGATAAATTGTCGGCTATTCGACAAAAAATGTCAGAGATGGGTGCGTCGTTGCATATCATTTCAAGTTTAGACGATGTGGCTTGGACGGTGAATTTGCGTGGTAGCGATGTGGATTGCAACCCTGTGTTTTTAGGATATATCGCCCTTTCGCCAAACGAAGCGATCCTTTTTGTAGATGATGAAAAATTGAATGAGGAAGCTAAAAAGCAATTAGCCGAAGCTGAGGTGAAAACCTTGCCTTATGAAGAGTTTTTCTCATTTTTAGGAAAATTCAACGGAGAAAAAGTGTTGATTTCGCCAAATTGCAACCAATCGGTGTTTTTTGCCTTGAAAAAAAATAATTCGTTTATCAAAGCTGCCGTTCCAGGCAATTTGATGAAAGCTCAGAAAAACGCTACCGAATTGGAAGGTTTCCGCAAGGTGATGGTTCGCGATGGGGTGGCGATGGTGAAATTTTTATATTGGCTGAAACACAATGTAGGCAAAGAACCGATGACGGAATATTCTATTGGATTGAAATTGAGAGGATTTCGTGCGGCAGGAGAGAATTTCGTAGGCGAAAGTTTCGGAAGTATCATCGGATACAAAGGCAACGGTGCGATTGTGCATTATTCAGCTCCTGAAAACGGCAGTAAAGAAGTTACCAACGACGGTAGTATTTTGATAGATTCTGGAGGTCAGTATTTGGAAGGAACGACCGATATTACAAGAACTTTGGCTTTGGGAACAGTTTCTGATGAATTTAAAAGAGATTGTACTTTGGTGTTGAAAGGAATGATTGAATTGTCATTGGTAAAATTCCCTAAAGGCACTCGTGGGGTGCAATTGGATGCCATTGCGAGAATGCCGTTGTGGTTGCATGGTAAAGATTACGCACACGGCACAGGGCACGGTGTGGGAAGTTTTATGAATGTACACGAAGGGCCTCAGAATATTCGCAAAGACATGAATCCGCAGGAGTTGTTGGCAGGAATGGTTTGCTCCAACGAACCTGGGTTTTATGTAGAAAATCAGTACGGAATCCGTCACGAAAATTTGGTCGCTGTAACTGAATTGGAAACCACAACTTCGGGTACTTTCTACGGATTTGAAACCTTAACGCTTTGTCCGTTTTTCAAAGATGTTATCGCTGTAGAACTACTCACCGAAGAAGAAAAAGACTGGCTCAATGCCTACCACAAAACTTGCCAAGATAAACTTGCTCCGCACCTTGAAGGTGAGGTTAAAGCTTGGTTCTTGGAGTTGGTGAGTCCTTTATGATAAAATATAACCTTGTCAAGACTTTGTAGTTTTGGCAAGGTTTTCTTAATTAAATGCTTATGAAATTACTTTTTATAATAGCAATAGTAGGATTTTCCTCTTATTCATTCAGAGGAAATCTAAGTTCGAAGGTTACAATTGAAGAGCAACAACCTAATAATCGTTTGCAAATTCCCAAACAGTTCACCAAAGACTTGCAACAAGGGAAATCTTTGCAAAAATATTTTGCCGAAAATTGGACTTTCTATTACGAGCAGTACTTCCGAGGAATGGGGCAAACCTCGGGTTTTATCAAAAATCTTTCCGTTGAGAAAATTAATAAAACTATAGCCCTTATTGTTCATTGCGACGGCGAAGGGTGGTTTGAAAAAAAGCCCGCAAAGAAATACAATTATAAATTTGTGCTTAACAAACAAATCAGTGATTGGGATCGGTATGAGGTAGAAGCTACAGATGAGAGTAATAAATTTTATATTCACGGTGGTGGTGCATCTGAATATATTTACATCTATTTTAACAAGGATAACAAAATCGAAAAACTTTCTTTTTACGATATTGACCCAGGATAGGATATTTGCTCAGGCAATTATTCCGTGGTAACTCCTAATTCTTTCAGATAATCTTCCATGTTGCAGTCGGAATTGCCCAGTTGTAACAAGCTATTCATATTATCCCAATAGCAATTTTTGGGCAAATTGGTGCTTTACACTACTCGATTTTAGCAATAGAAATACTTTGTCCACCGAGATATCCGAAATGGAATAACAGTTAGCATCCGTATCTTCTACTAATACAACTAAAGGATGTTCTATACTCTCTGTTCCGATGAATTTCTTGATATTCTCGTCTTTGCTGATTATATTTTCAACTTTTTCATTTAACTCGAGTTGAAATAAATCTACTTTTTCTTGCTCTTTGCAAGATATCATCGATATTATCAATGAAAGAAATAGTAAATTTTTCATACTTTAGTAAATCAAATATACATATTTTTTTGATGGAATAAATCGTTTGCATTAAAAACAAAAAAAACCGCCCCAAAAGGCGGTTTTATCATTTATTTTGCATCGGTATACATAAAAGTTTCTCCTTGTTCGTATATCACATTTGAGCGACCTACAATCAGCGGATCTACTTTTCCGATTTTGTTGAGGTTTTTCTTTTTATAAGGTACTTTGTGCAAGACATAACGCATCGCATTTAGACGAGCTCTCTTTTTTACAGTTTGATTTTACCACTGTCCACGGAGCGTCTGATGTATCGGTGTAGAAAAACATTTTTTCCTTAGCCTGTGTATAGTCGTCCCATTTGTCCAACGAAGCCTTGTCAATTGGCGATAGTTTCCATTGTTTTAATGGGTGTGTTTCGCGGTCTTTAAAGCGGCGTTTTTGCTCTTCTTGGCTAACAGAGAACCAGAATTTAATCAAGATAATACCACTGCGAACCAAATTTCTTTCAAACTCAGGAGCTTGACGCATAAATTCTAAGTATTCCTCATCGGTACAGAACCCCATTACGCGTTCTACCCCTGCACGGTTGTACCACGAGCGGTCAAAGAGTACGATTTCGCCTTTGGTAGGTAAAATGCTTTACATAGCGTTGGAAATACCATTGCCCCGATTCTTCTTGCGTAGGTTTTTCCAAGGCAACCACTCTCGCACCACGAGGGTTTAGGTGTTCCATTACACGCTTGATAGTTCCTCCTTTACCCGCAGCATCACGCCCTTCGAAAAGGATAACCACACGAGCACCAGTTTCTTTTACCCACGCTTGCAATTTGAGCAATTCTACTTGAAGATCGTACTTTTGTTTTTCATAGTTCTTACGCGACATTAAGTTTTTGTATGGATACTCGCCATTTTGCCATTTTGCCACCAATTCTTCGTCAGGGAGTATTTTAGAGTTTTCTTCCATGATTTCCTGTCTTAGAAGCTCTAAAATGAGTTTTTTCTCTTTTTTAGGGAAATTGTTTAGGTAGTCTTTCGCAGCTTGAGCTTTGCTTTTACTTGTGAGGATTTGGTCGCTCAATGCACGAGTTTCGGCTTTGGTTTTGCCAGCGATTACATCGCCCTCGGCTACAGTTTTTGGAGTTACATTTTCGATTGCGGTCGTTTCGCTAATCACAGTTTTGTCGATTGAATTTGCGTTGTTTGTGGTAGTTTTTTTTTTCTCATTTTTGTTGTTATTTTCTTATCAGAATGTACGAAAAAAAGTTGAGATAATAAACAAAAAATATAGGAATTTTTGGGTGTTTTTTTTGGGTATATAAGTCAAATGTTAATTGTGAAAAATTGAAGTTTATAGGAGCAAATAAATGAAATATAACTTCAATTAATTAGCTTTCTATATGTGAGAAAATATATAATGTACAATAAACTTTGCCAAAGTAATTTTGATTGTGTTGGTAACATTGGCTATAAACTACAAAAAAAAACAAAACCGCCCTTTTGAGGCGGTTTTGTGGTATATTAGGTTTGGATAACTCCCAAATTGAATGGTTTTTCGATAGGAGCGTGGTCTGCGGCTTCGATACCCATAGAAATCCATTTGCGTGTTTCGAGTGGGTCGATGATGGCATCTGTCCATAAACGAGCGGCTGCATAGTAAGGTGAAATTTGTTTGTCGTATCTCGCTTTGATTTTGTCAAACAATTCGGCGTCTTTTTCTGGAGTCAATTCTTCGCCTTTGGCTTTCAATGACGATGCCTCGATTTGCAACAATACTTTTGCTGCTTGAGCTCCTCCCATTACTGCCAATTCGGCACTTGGCCAGGCAAAAATCAATCGTGGGTCATATGCCTTTCCACACATTGCATAGTTTCCTGCTCCGTACGAATTTCCTACCACTACTGTAAACTTAGGTACTACCGAATTAGAAACAGCATTTACCATTTTTGCTCCGTCTTTGATGATGCCTCCGTGTTCTGATTTCGAACCTACCATGAATCCAGTTACATCTTGCAAGAATACTAATGGAATTTTCTTTTGGTTACAGTTGGCAATAAATCTCGTTGCTTTATCTGCTGAATCTGAGTAAATCACTCCACCAAATTGCATTTCGCTTGGTTTGGTTTTTGCTCCAGCGGTTTTTACCACTTTGCGTTGGTTGGCAACGATTCCCACTGCCCAACCGTCGATACGAGCATAACCTGTGATGATTGTTTGTCCGTATCCTGCTTTGTATTCTTCAAATTCCGAATCGTCCACCAATCGTTTGATGATTTCCATCATATCGTATTGGTCGGCACGAGATTTTGGTAAGATTCCGTAGATCTCGTTCGGGTCAAGTGCTGGTTTTACGGGTTTTACACGGCTAAATCCAGCTTTGTCAAACGCTCCGATTTTATCTACAATATTTTTGATTTTGTCCAAGCAATCTTTGTCGTCTTTGGCTTTGTAATCTGTTACACCCGAAATTTCAGTATGTGTCGTCGCTCCACCCAAAGTTTCATTGTCGATAGATTCACCGATTGCCGCTTTTACCAAATACGAACCTGCCAAGAAGATAGAGCCTGTTTTGTCCACAATTAAGGCTTCATCGCTCATAATAGGCAAATATGCTCCGCCAGCCACACAACTTCCCATTACAGCAGCAATTTGCGTAATTCCCATCGATGACATGATGGCATTGTTTCTGAAAATGCGACCGAAGTGTTCTTTATCAGGGAAAATTTCGTCTTGCATTGGCAAATAAACTCCAGCCGAATCTACTAAATAGATGATAGGCAATCGGTTTTCCATAGCGATTTCTTGAGCTCTCAAGTTTTTCTTTCCTGTGATGGGAAACCAAGCCCCTGCTTTTACGGTAGCGTCGTTAGCAACTACGATACATTGTTTTCCTTTGATGTATCCGATTTTTACTACCACACCACCTGATGGACAACCACCGTGTTCTGTGTACATTTCATCGCCTACAAAAGCTCCGATTTCGATAGATTCTGCGTCTTTGTCTAAAAGGTAATCGATACGCTCTCTGGCAGTCATTTTGCCTTCTGCGTGAAGTTTGGCGATGCGTTTTTCACCACCGCCCAATTTTACTTTTGCCAATTTTTGTTTTAAATCAGCAACTAAAAGTTTGTTATAGTCTTCGTTTTTATTGAAATTAATATCCATTGTTTTTTATAATGAAATAAACATTTTGCTAAGATAGGGAAAAAGTATAGAGTTTCAAAATGTGTTGCTTTTTTCTTTTACAACGAAGTTCCGATAGCTATCGGAAGAGAGACGCTACACTTGTTTAAGTCTCACGCAGGTTTCACAGATTGACACAGATTTTTCTGGAATGATAAAAAACATTATTTTAAAGCGATTAAGCCTATGGTTAAAACCAGATTTCCACAGGTTTTGTTTCTATGTGTTTAATTAATAACAAAAAAACGTTTAACTTATATAAATGATTGATTTGTAAGGAAAATGTTTCGCTGAATAGAATAGATAAAAAACGTTTGGCAGCAATGAATCTTTTAAATTAAAAAAAGGAAAATTTTAGTTAGTATAGCCGTTTATTTTCCCATATATCATCAAAAATAAAAAATAGTTCAACAAAGAAAAACGTACAAACGAGCAAATTTTTATCATAGAATTAAACTTTTTTCATAAAACAATTTTTAAGCGTAAAAAAAGTTGTAAATTTGTATTTTATTTTTAAAATTCATAGAACAAACAATATGGCAAAATTTGAATTAAAGTTACCTAAAATGGGGGAGAGTGTTGCAGAGGCGACCATTACCAATTGGGTAAAAAACGTAGGAGATACTGTAGAACAAGATGAAACAGTAGTTGAGGTAGCTACGGACAAAGTGGATAGTGAAGTTCCGTCTGAGGTAGCTGGTAAAATTGTTGAAATCCTATTTCAAAAAGATGATGTAGTACAAGTGGGACAAACCATTGCTGTCATCGAAACGGAAGGTGGAGACGATACTTCTGCTCCAACTGTTGAAGTAGCAAAAGCTGCGGAAACTGTACAAAAGACAGTAGAAGTTGCACAGGTTACTACAGAAACAAATTTTGCTGATTCTGATAAATTTTTCTCTCCATTGGTGAAAAATATAGCTAAAGAAGAAGGTGTTTCTTTGGCTGAATTGGAGTCTATCAAAGGTACTGGTAAAGAGGGTCGCGTAACGAAAAACGATATTTTGGATTATGTGAAAAATAGAGGTGCTCAGCCTACTGCGGCTCCTTCTACTGTTGCTGCTCAACCAGTGGCAACTCCTGTTCCAGCGGCGGCTCCTGTTGCAAAAGTAGTTCCTGTTTCGGTAAACGGTCAAGACGAAATCATCGAGATGGATCGTATGCGTAAGATGATTGCTCATCACATGGTACAATCTGTGCAGACTTCGGCTCACGTTCAGTCGTTTATCGAAGTAGATGTAACCAATATTGTAAAATGGAGAAATAAAGTAAAAGCAACATTTGAAAAACGCGATGGTGAAAAATTGACGTTTACTCCGATATTTATGGAGGCGGTTGCAAAAGCATTGAAAGATTTTCCTATGATGAATATCTCTGTTGATGGAGATTATATCATCAAAAAGAAAAATATCAACTTGGGTATGGCGGCTGCATTGCCAAATGGTAACTTGATTGTACCAGTAATCAAAAACGCTGATCAATTGAACTTATTAGGTATGGCAAAAGCGGTAAACGATTTGGCATACAGAGCAAAAGCTGGTAAATTGAAACCAGACGATACACAAGGTGGAACTTATACAGTAACCAACGTAGGTACCTTTGGTTCTGTATTTGGTACGCCGATCATCAACCAACCTCAAGTGGGAATCTTGGCTTTGGGTGCTATACGTAAAGTGCCTGCGGTTATCGAAACTCCAGAAGGAGACTTTATCGGAATCCGCCAAAAAATGTTCTTATCGCACTCTTATGATCATAGAGTAGTGGACGGAGCATTGGGAGGTCAGTTTGTTGCAAGAGTAGCGTACTACCTTGAAAACTTTGACGTTAACAGAGAATTTTAATATGTTTTTAGTTGATAATAAAAAGCTGTTCGAAAGTATCCGAACAGCTTTTTTTCTTTTCTGTAAAAAGGTAGGGTTTAATTTCTTATTTTTGTGGTTAATTTTTTAGATAAATACAATGAATCAAAATATCAAAAACACCGGAATATTTTTCGGATGTGTACTAGCGTTGTACTACATTTTGGTAGATGTGGTCGCTTTTTTCTACGATCCTACTTTGTTTACCAAAACTTCGTTTGGTATTTTCAACATGGTGGTAGTTGTGATAATGGGTGTTTTGTGTGTGTGGATTGCCAAAAAACGCATGCAAAATCTCATAACTTTCAAGGAGGGGTTTTCTGCATTTTTACTGATGATTTGCATTGGATTTTTAGCCAATCAAACGATGATTTATGTGCTGTTTAACTTTGTAAGACCTGAGTATAAAGAAATTAATAATCAATTGATGTTGGATTTACTGTACAATAATCTCACAGCTTTGGGTATGCTAAAAGAAGAAATTGAAGGACAAATGCAATTGGCAAAAGAAACGGATAATTTCGCGTTGAAAAGTCTGCTTTTTAGTTTTGCAGGAAGTATTTTGAGAGGTTCAATCGCTGGTTTGTTGATTGCTTTGATATTTAAGAATAAAAACGAGTTTGAAACTCCAAAAACTGTACAATAGTAATGAATATCAGTGTTTTAATTCCTTTGTTGAACGAACAGGAATCTCTACCCGAATTGTATCAGTGGATTACACGAGTGATGCACGAGCATGGATTTTCGTACGAAATACTCTTTGTAGATGACGGAAGTAACGACGATTCGTGGAAAATAATCAAACAGTTACAAGCCCAAGACGAGCGTGTAAAAAGTATTCGTTTTCAGAGAAATTTTGGTAAATCTCAAGCCTTACATGCAGGTTTTGCACAGGTACGGGGAGAAATCGTGATTACGATGGATGCCGATTTGCAAGATAGTCCAGACGAAATCCCAGAATTGTACGATATGGTTGTAAACGGCGGATACGACTTGGTATCGGGTTGGAAAAAGAAACGCTACGATTCGGTGGTGATGAAAAATTTGCCGTCGAAATTGTTTAATTGGGCAGCTCGAGCGACATCAGGAGTAAAACTGCACGATTTCAACTGCGGATTGAAAGCCTACCGAAAAGAAGTGGTAAAAAACATTGATGTCAATGGAGAAATGCACCGATACATACCCGTTTTGGCAAAAAACGCAGGATACAACAAAATAGGGGAAAAAGTAGTGCAACATCAAGCCAGAAAATACGGCGTGTCAAAATTTGGAATGAGCCGATTTATTAACGGATTTTTAGATTTGATAACGATCTGGTTTTTGTCGAAATTTGGCAAACAACCGATGCATTTTTTCGGAGCCTTGGGCGTGTTGATGTTTATGGTTGGATTTTTGTCAGCCCTGTTTATAGGAATGTATAAATTGTATAAATTATCGGTCAATCAACCAGCGATATTAGTAACTGACAATCCGTGGTTTTACATTGCATTGACCAGTATGATTTTAGGAACCCAATTGTTTTTAGCAGGATTTTTAGGAGAAATCATATTGCGAACTAAAAATAATGAAGAGCGATATAAAATTGTAAATAATTAATTATCAATAATTAATGTCGTAGGGGCTAAAGAAATCGCCCTTGTAAATCACAATATATCTGAAACAAAAACACGACTATCTGATAAAAGAAAGTCGTGTTTTTTTATTAAACTGAATAGTTTCTATGATTGATGTTTTGAATAAACAGTAAAGTCAATAAAGTTGTAAAAGATAAAACAATCCAATGCAAAAACAGATAACTGTTTTCTAAGAAAAATAGTGCTAAAAGAAATAATAATATACTGGCAATCATTCTACTTTTATAACTATTTCTTTCTGTTTCTTTTTCACGAAAATAAACCAAAGATGTAATTAAAGACGATAAACCAATTAAAAAGGCAAAAGGAGCTAAATCATTGGCTTGTTGCACAATTGAGAAAATCAAAATTACTAATGAAATAAGTATCATTAGTACAGATGCCTTTGAATCTTTTAAATGGATAATTTCTTTAGTAAAGCCGTTTTCTATAAAATGTTCGTATTCATCTTGGGTTGTTTTCTTACTTTGTAAAAAAGTGGGTTTCAAACTGTCGTATAGAGATAAAATCAATCCTCTATAATTGAGATGTAAAACAACAAATAGATTACTTTCTTTTTTATCCTTATCTATCACAGATACTTTTGTTCGGTAAGGAAAAAACTTTCCTAATTGAAAAATGATTTCATTTGCCTCGTGGTTTATTTCAAAAGAGTGGTTGCCAATAGCAGAAAGGGTGGAATGAAATTTACCATCTACCAACACATCTATTGTTCGTAAAGAAAACCAATTATGAGGAAATTTTATGGCTACATTTACTAACATAAAATTATCTTAAAATACCTGCAGCATTTAAAGACCCTACTGCAGCAGTTCCAGCCAACGCTGCTGCACCACCCCAAGGTCCAAATACTAAAGATGCGTAATTTACCAAACCACTTTGAATTCCCGTAAGGGCACCAGCAACATCTCCTCCTGCTATAACAGCAATCCTTTTTCTTTTGTTCATAGTAGAATAAGTAGAGTCGTTTTGTTCATTTAATGAATTAATATTTAATATTTCGTACCAATACATATGAGAATATTCTGCTATCTCAACAGCTCTCAATAAATCTTCCTTAAGATTAATTTCAAGAGATTTATCTTTTACTATTTTTTCTTTAAATAGGTTAAGATTTACATTAAAAGCTGTTATATCTCCTTCATAATCTTCAAAAATTTGTATTAATTGTATTGAATAATCAAAAGCATCTTTTGTACTTAAACCGTCATTGTGAATTTCTTGAAATAGTAGTTTGATTTTTTCAACATTCCCTTTCGTGTTGTACAACTTTTGACTATAGTTGTATAAAGAGGGATTAGATTGTTTTAAATCCGTTAAACTTACAGAAGAAGAGTAGGTTGTTAAATATTCTTCTACTGCGTTCTCCATTAATTCAATGTCATCATTACTATAGTCGTAATTTGCATAGTAGATATCTAAAATATCATTATGCATTTGACCATAATATCCATCTGTAAAAGAATTCGTGTTCTTTTTTACAGAGGTTTCTACATAAGTGTTAGTTTCAGGATTTGACTCTTTAGAACAAGAAACAACACTTAAAGCCAATACGATAAATGTGAATACCTTTTTCATGATAAGTAAAATTTAAAATTAACGCCCCTAACTTAGGTATTAAACTTATATAATGCAAGTTTTTTTTAAAAAAAATGATGAAATTTTAAATTCTGTATAAAACTAAGAAAAAATCAGTACACGATAATTTTATTAATGTTGAAAATATTACATTTGTAAAAAAATCGTAATAATTGGAAGTGTTTAAAATTAAAACTTAAACAAAGAAAACAACGAGTTGGTGAGTTTTACTAACCAACTGAAATAATTAGAGACAGGTGGTAAAACACAAAAGAAACATAGTTTTTCTATACATAACAATCTATGTTTCCTCTAAAAAACTGTCCCAAGTAATTTGGGTTCTCTGATTTCTGAAAAAAACTCCGATTCTCGGTTATAAAAAAGAAAATCTATGTGATAAAAAAATTAATACTCAGTTTTCCAACTTCTCAGAAGTCTGGAACTTCTGAGAAGTTCGTTTGCGTTGAGAAGACTGATGTTGTCTTTTACATAAATCTGAGAGTTAATTCAAAAAACGAAGTGTCTATGTTTTCTCTAAAAAGCGAAGCGTCTCTGATTTCTAAAAAGAAAATCTCCGTTTCTCAGTGGTAAAAAAAAACAAAAAATATAATATGAAAATAGACAAAAATATTTTAGAAAAAGTACAACTTTGGATGAGTGAACCATTTGACAAAAACACTCAAAACCAAGTAGAAGAATTACTAACCAATTCGCCAAAAGAATTGGAAGATTGTTTTTATAAAAACTTAGAATTTGGTACCGGTGGAATGCGTGGAGTAATGGGCGTAGGTACCAATCGCATCAATAAATATACATTGGGAAAAAACACCCAAGGACTTTCACAATATTTGAAGCAATGTTTCCCTAATGAGGAATTGAAAGTTGCAATTGCTTACGACTGTCGACACAACAGCGATACCCTGGCAAAGGTAGTAGCCGATGTGTTTTCGGCTAATGGTATCAAGGTATATTTGTATGAAGCTTTGCGTCCTACGCCGCAGTTGTCGTTTACGGTGCGTCATTTGGGGTGTCAAGCAGGAATTGTATTGACAGCTTCTCACAATCCGCCTGAATACAACGGATACAAAGTATATTGGCAAGACGGAGGTCAATTGGTGCCACCACAAGATAAAGAATTGATTCAGGTAATAGACAGTTTGGATTATAAAGACATATTGTTTACGCCAAACGAAGATTTGATAGAAATCCTCGGAGAGGAAATAGATAATAAATTTGCAAAATCGGTGGTGAAAAATGCGAGTTTCAATATTCCGTCTGCGGCAAAACAAAACTTGAAAATTGTTTATACTTCGCTGCATGGTACTTCGATAAAAGCCATTCCTCAGGTTTTGGAATTGGCAGGTTATACCGATGTAAATATTGTGAAGGAACAGGCGGAACCCAATGGAGATTTCCCAACGGTAAAATCGCCCAATCCAGAAGAACCCGAAGCCTTGAAAATGGCGTTGGAATTGGCAGATGAAATCCAAGCAGATATTGTGATTGGAACCGATCCAGATGCCGACCGTTTAGGAGTTGCCGTGCGTGATTTAAACGGAAAAATGGTATTGCTCAACGGCAATCAATCAATGATGATAATGACTGCCTTTTTGTTGGAGCAATGGCATCAGCAAGGAAAAATCGAGGAGGGCAAACACTTCATTGGTTCGACCATCGTTTCTACACCGATGATGTTGGTATTAGCAGAGGCGTACAAAGTGGAATGCAAAGTAGGATTGACAGGCTTTAAATGGATTGCTAAATTCATCAAAGACTTCCCAAATCAGCAGTTTATTGGTGGAGGAGAAGAAAGTTTTGGATACATGGTAGGTGATACGGTACGCGACAAAGATGCCGTTGCTTCTACTTTGTTGATTTGCGAAATTGCTGCCTTGGCAAAAGCGGCAGGTTCGTCCTTGTATGACGAATTACTCAATCTATATTTGGATTACGGATATTACAAAGAACATCTGATTTCGATAACTAAAAAAGGAAAAGACGGAGCAGAAGAAATTGCTAAAATGATGTCGGATTTGCGAGAAAATCCTTTGAAAGAAATTGCGGGTGAACGCGTAGTTTTTGTAGAAGATTATCAGAGTTCGATTGCTACGAATTTGTTTACAAACGAAACGGAAACTTTGCATTTGCCAAAATCCAATGTTTTGATTTACTATTTAGAAGACGGAACAAAAATCTGTGCAAGACCCAGCGGTACCGAACCAAAAATCAAGTTTTATTTCAGTGTCAATACTTTTGTAGATACCAAAAATCAAATCGCAGGAACGGAGGAGTATTTACAAGAAAAAATCAATCGCATCATCACTGAGATGAATTTGCAATAGAATAATCCTCTCGCAGATTACACGGATAGACACAGTTTTTACACCTACAGTGTGGTATGATAGCCACAACCCGAGGGGTTGTTCCAAACTGTGAGACAAAATACACGAATTGTTTTACAAAGATTTTAGTGTACCCTTAAAAAAATAATTCATGAAAATTCGTGGCTAAAAAAAAGAGCGTAGCGTCACAAAATGAACAACAAAAAATGAAAGAATTACTAAGAAAAATACTTCCTTTTGCTCTGAATTACAAAGGGAATATCATTGGAAATGTTTCATTTAACATTCTCTATGCACTGTTTAGCACATTGGGAATGGTGATGATTATTCCTGTGATGAATGTATTGTTTAGCGAAAGCAAAGAAGTTCCAGTAAAACCCATTTATACCAATATTTGGGGCATCAAGGATTATTTAAACGATTTGCTTTATTTTTACATCAATACATTTGCCGAAGAGAGAGGAAAACAATACGCTTTATATTTGACGATTTCACTGATTTTGATTGTGTTTTTGTTCAAAAATTTATTCAATTATTTGGGAACACAACATTTGATGAAATTGAAAAATGGAGTGTTGAGGGATTTGCGAAAAAATATGTACAAAAAAATTATTGAATTGCCCGTTTCTTATTATTCCGAAAAGAGAAAAGGGGATATAATGGCAAGAATTTTAGGTGATTTGGGAGAAGTACAAAATTCATTTTTTGCCGTATTGGAATTGGCTGTAAAAGAACCCTTGACGATTGTTTTTTCATTGATTGCTATGTTTTTAATTAGTTGGAAACTGACTTTGTTTGTGTTCGTTTTTATCCCTATTTCGGCAACCATTATTTCCAAAATAGGAAAATCTCTCAAAGCACATTCTACAAAAGCTCAGCAAGAAAGTGGACGATTGATCTCGATTGTAGAAGAATCATTGTCAGGTTTGAAAATCGTAAAAGGATATAATGCAGAATCGTTTTTTTCTCAAGTTTTTAATCAATCGGTAGAGAGAATTTATTATTTTTCCAACAAAATTGGAAAGAAAAATAATTTAGCTTCTCCTATGTCTGAATTTTTGGGAATTGTCATCATAGCCGTATTGTTAATTTACGGAGGTTCGTTGGTTTTGCAAGAAGGAACACTGACAGGAGGAGCGTTTATTGGGTATATTGCAATGGCTTATAATGTATTGACGCCAGCAAAACAAATTTCAAAAGCTTCATATCAAGTAAAAAATGGTTTGGCAGCAGCAGAGCGTGTGTTTGAAGTTATCGAAACAGAAGTAGAAATCAGAGATACGGCACAATCGAAAGTTTTGAAAGAATTTTCAGATAAAATTTCCTTACAAAATGTATCGTTTTCTTATGATGGAGAAAGAGAAGTTTTGAAGGATTTTAATTTGGAAATTCCAAAAGGAAAAACCGTTGCCTTGGTAGGTCAGTCAGGTTCTGGAAAAAGTACTATTGCCAATTTGTTGATGCGTTTTTACGATGTAAATAAAGGGGTAATTTCGATTGATGGAGTTAATATTAAAGATTTAACTATCCAATCTGTGCGAGAACAGTTGGGTTTGGTGACGCAAGACAGTATTATGTTCAACGGTTCGATAGCCGACAATGTAAAAATTGGTAAACAAAACGCTACAGATGATGAGGTAATCGAAGCCTTGAAAGTAGCCAATGCGTTCGAATTTGTAAAAGATTTACCAGAAGGAATCCACACCAATATTGGAGATGCTGGAGGAAAGCTATCAGGCGGGCAGAAACAACGCATTTCTATTGCACGAGCTATTTTGAAAAATCCACCGATTATGATTTTGGACGAGGCAACATCTGCCTTAGATACCGAAAGCGAACGATTGGTACAAAACGCATTAGAACACATGATGAAAAAACGCACTTCGATAGTCATTGCCCACCGTTTATCAACCATTCAAAAAGCCGATTGGATTGTAGTCATGCAACAAGGAAAAATCGTGGAACAAGGCACACACGATACGCTTTTGGCACAAAACGGTACTTATGCCAAATTGGTGTCGTTGCAGTCGTTTGTGGAGTAGGGGGGGATTTCTTTAAGCATATAGATACATAGTAACACTAAGGTTCTAAATTTAAAAAGTTATTCTCAATTAGAAAGACTATCTTTAAAAATGGTGACATGTCAAAAATTATTTTATTTTTTACACTATTGTTTTCCAGTGTTTGTGGTTTTGCACAAGAAGAAGTTTTAGATGAAATCGTAATCGATATGGCGGCTACTCGTCGTGAATTGATAGATATTTTGCATAATTCTTAAAAGCTCTATGATAAAACAGCAAAGAAATCGATCTATTCATATCAGACCATTATGGAAACTGAAAATAACGAAATGTATGAGCAGTTTTCATCTTACTTTTTATTAAAAAGACCATTGTATATTCATTACAATTATCAATTTACTTTTGCAGAGGATAAAGAGTTGTTGAAAAAATATAAAACTCCTAAAAAAGGACTTTCGTTTCAAAAAGGTTTGAGTTATTTGTATTTGTACGACAAAAATGGATTTATACAATTGATAGACTTTATCAACCAATCCAATGTTGCAAAAATAGACAATCAATATGTAGTGTATAATTCAAAACACTTGACACATGATTTGGTTTTTATAGTGGATGAACAGAAAAAACTATTGTTCGTAGTACTCAACAAAGACAAGGTATTTTCATCAAAATATAGAAAAGAACTATTAGATTTTGTAGAAGTTGAAACTGAATTTGCTATTGTAAACGATGTCTATGTTTTGAAAAAAAATAAAAGTTAAAGAAACTCGAACAATCGAAAACCAAAAACATTTTGCAAATACCTCTATTGAACTTTCAGATAAAACCCAAAAAGAGATGTCAAAGTATAAATCAAAAAACAATTTAGGATTGGTGATTTATAGTCAAAATTTGTTAGACAAACAATTTGAGAAATTAGAAAATTAAAAACGAATAGTTATAAAAAACTTCGCTAAAGTTTTATCGTTGATTTAAACTTTGGCAAAGTTTTTTATTTCAATCACTTCTTCAACTTTACTACAAAAGCATTGGGATACTCCTTTTTAAGAGTGTATAAAAAACTCACCGCCTCGATTTTGTTACGAAAATTACCCACTACTACCTTATAATGCGGTTGATTGTAGATAATCGTCGCTTCTTCGTTGGGATAGACTTTAGAGAAGTTTTTATAATTTTTTTCAGCTTCATCTTTTTCAGAACTAGCAATTTGAATAGAAAAATTTGGGTAAATCGAAAACGAATTGTTGGTTTTAAACTTTTTGCTGATCAATAGGTCTAATTGATTAGGTTTTGAAATTGAGGTTTCTTGAGCAAAAGTTAACGTCGAAAATGTTAAAAATACAAAGGGTACGAGTTTTAAATAATCTTTCATAAAAATTTTTAAATATATGTAAAACATTAAATATTAATCAAAAATAGTAATATTTTTTTTAAAATAGGGATGTAATTCTATTTAGAACATCTATAAATTAAAAAACAAACGATTTTAATGTTTTATTGATAACTTTAGATGTTGTATTTTTGTCGGAAGTTTATAAATCGGCTAAAATTTATAACGCTATGTTAATAGTACTATAAAGAGTATGCCAAAATTAGTTGATAATTGATTTTTTAACTATGAAAAAAATGGGTAACCATAACTGGTTTTCAAGGATCGTATTCTTGAGTTTAGCATTTTTGCTAACATTCACTACGGCTTCCTTTGCACAAGATGTTGCGAAAGGGAAGGAGTTGTTTAATTCGCAATGTGCGGCTTGTCACAAGTTGGATGCAAATTCAACAGGACCTGCATTGCGTGGTGTAGCAGATCGTCGCTCGACAGACTGGCTACATAAATGGATCAAAAACAGTGCGGATTTGATCAAATCTGGTGATGCTGAGGCGGTAAAAGTTTTCAACGAGTGGAACAAAGTACCGATGAATGCGTTTCCAAACTTGTCGGCAGAGGATATTGACAATATCATCGCCTACACTTCAGAGCCAAAAGCAGAGGCAAAAGCACCGGCTGCAGTAGCTGGACAAAACAATGCCAATGCTGGAGGTGGTATGTCAGAAGTTCTTGTGTTAGGAGCTTTGGCTATCGTATTGGTAATGCTTGTAGCAATGTTGTTCTTTGTAAGAACAATCTTGAACAAAGTGGTAGAGAAAAACAACTTGACAGTTACTCAAGAAAAATCTCTTCCATTGTGGAAAGCATTCGTACAAAATCAATTCTTGGTTATTTCATCTGTATTGTTGTTCTTATTAATGGGAGCGTACATGGCATTTGGCTATATGATGCAAATCGGTATCGACCAAGGATATGAGCCAATCCAACCTATCCACTTCTCACACAAAATTCACGCAGGTGAAAACGGAATCGACTGTAAGTACTGTCACTCTGCTGCAAGAGAGTCAAAAACTTCTGGTATCCCTTCATTGAATGTTTGTATGAACTGTCATAAAAACATCAGTGAGTTTACAGGACACCCTGACTCATTATATGTAGATTACTCAAAAGAGTTCTATACAGCAGAAATCCAAAAATTGTATCAAGCAGTCGGATGGGATCCAGCAACTCAGTCTTATACTGGAGAAGAAAAACCAGTAAAATGGGTGCGTATTCACAACTTGCCTGACTTTGTTTACTTCAACCATTCTCAACACGTAAACGTTGCAGGATTGGATTGTCAAACATGTCACGGATCAGTGGAAACTATGGAAATCATGAGACAACATTCACCACTTACTATGGGATGGTGTGTGGAATGTCACCGTGAAACTGAAGTGAAAATCGACAACGAATACTACGCTAAAATTCACGAAGAGCTTTCTAAAAAGTACGGAGTTGAAAAATTGACTGCTGCTCAATTAGGAGGATTAGAGTGTGGTAAATGTCACTATTAATAATAATTTAAGAAGCTAATATTTATATACAATGGCATCAAACAAAAAATACTGGAAAAGTGTTGAGGAGCTTAACGAGAACAGTTCTATTGTTGAGAGGCTAAGAAACAATGAGTTTGTTGAAGAAATTCCTACAGAAGATTTTCTTGGAGACGACAAAACCATGTCTTCGTCTTCTACAACTCGTAGAGACTTTTTGAAATATGTTGGTTTTTCAACTGCAGCTGCTACTTTGGCTGCCTGTGAAGGGCCTGTAGTTAAGTCGATTCCTTATGTAGTACAACCAGAGGAAATTGTTCCTGGGGTGGCTGACTATTATGCAACTACAATTGCAGATGGTTTTGACTTTACTAATATCTTGATTAAAACTCGTGAAGGGCGTCCTATTAAAGTAGAAAACAACAATATGGAAGGTACTATTACAGGGGCTAATGCTCGAGTACATGCATCTGTATTGTCTTTGTATGATAGTTTGCGTCTAAAACAACCTAAGATTGAAGGGAAATCTGCGTCTTGGGATGAAGTAAATAATAAAATCGCTGCTGATTTGAAAGCAGCTACTGGACAAATCGTGGTATTGACAAATACTACGGCTTCTCCCTCTACTAAAAAGTTGATTGGAGAATTGTCTTCTGTATATACTAATGTTAAACACATCATCTATGATGCAGTTTCTTCTGATGCTGCATTGGATGCTTACCAACAAGTTTACGGTGAAAGAGCTTTGGCGGATTATGATTTCCAAAAAGCGGATGTTATCGTTTCTGTGGGTGCAGACTTCTTGTCTGACTGGCAAGGTGGTGGATACGACAGCGGATATGCTAAAGGTCGTGTACCTAAAAACGGAAAAATGTCAAAGCACATTCAGATCGAGGCAAATATGTCTTTGTCTGGAGCAAATGCTGATAAGAGAATTCCTCTTACTGTAGCTGAACAAAAATTGGCTTTGGTAAAAATATACAACATCATCACAGGTGCTTCGGTTGCTGTAGCTAATACAAAGGCGGATGCTGAAATCGTAAAAGCTGCTCAACAGTTGAAATCTGCGGGAAGTGCCGGAGTTTTAGTTTCTGGTATCGATGATGTAAATGCTCAATTGTTGGTGTTTGCTATCAACAGAGCATTGAACTCAAATGCTTTCGACCCTGCAAAACCTAAATATGTAAGAGGTGGAGACAGAAAAGCTGTAACACAATTGGTAAAAGACATGAATGCCGGTGCTGTATCTGTATTGATTATGTCTGGAGTAAATCCAGTATATTCATTATATGAAGGTGCTGCTTTTGCAGAGGGATTGAAAAAAGTAAAAACTTCGGTTTCTTATACTTTGAGAGAAGACGAAACAGCTTCATTGACTACAATTGCTGCGGCGGCTCCTCATTATTTAGAGGCTTGGGGTGATGTGCAAATCAAAAAAGGACATTACTCTGTAACTCAGCCTACAATCCGTCCATTGTTTACTACTCAACAATTTGAAGAAGGAGTATTGGCATGGTTAGGGAAAACAGAATCATACTATGATTATATCAAAGCTACAGGAGTATCTTTGGTAGGTGGTTCTTGGAATAAATTGGTTCACAATGGTTTCGGAACTTTCGTTGCTGAAAATTCTGTAGTAGGTACACCTGATTTCTCATCTGCTGCTGTATCATTGGCTACTGCAAAAGTTGCTGGTAGTGAGTTGGTATTCTATACTAAAGTAGGTATGGGAGATGGGCAACAAGCAAACAACCCTTGGTTGCAAGAGTTTCCAGATCCAATCACTCGTGTGTCTTGGGACAACTACATCACAGTTTCTCGTGTAGATGCTGAAGAATTGGGTATCAAAAACTGGAATGTTGCAAACGGTGGTTTGAACGGATCTTTGGTAAATGTAAAAGTTGGAGATAAAGTATTGGAAAATGTTCCTGCTTTGATTCAACCAGGACAGGCTAAAGGTACTTTTGGTATTTCTTTCGGATACGGTAGAAAATCTGCGTTGAAAGAAGAAATGCAAGTGGGTGTAAATGCTTACTCATTGTACAAAGATGGAGTAGGAGTACAACCTGTATCTATCGAAGTTGTAGGTGGTGAACACGAGTTTGCTTGTGTACAGTTGCACAATACTTTGATGGGTAGAGGAGACATCGTAAAAGATACAACATTAGAAATCTTCAATACACAAGATGCGAAAGTGTGGAATCCAAAACCACATGTATCTATTGACCACCAAATGGTAGAGGCTTCTACAGTAGATATTTGGGAATCATTTGATAGATCAGTAGGGCATCACTTTAATTTATCTATCGACTTGAATTCTTGTACAGGATGTGGAGCGTGTGTAATTGCTTGTCATGCTGAAAACAATGTGCCAGTAGTAGGTAAATCAGAGGTGAGAAGATCAAGAGATATGCACTGGTTGCGTATCGATAGATACTATTCGTCAGAAGATACGTTTGCAGAAGATGTAACTACGAAAAACGCTGCAAAAGGATTGATGGAAAACATCGATATGTTCCAAAACTTGGAGCATCCAGCAGACAATCCACAAGTTGCATTCCAACCTGTAATGTGTCAGCACTGTAACCACGCACCATGTGAAACGGTATGTCCGGTAGCAGCTACATCTCATGGGCGTCAGGGACAAAACCATATGGCATACAACCGTTGTGTGGGTACTCGTTACTGTGCAAACAACTGTCCTTACAAAGTCCGTCGTTTCAACTGGTTCTTATATTCTCAAAATTCGGCATTTGATTACCACATGAATGATGATTTAGGAAGAATGGTGTTGAATCCAGATGTAAATGTTCGTTCAAGAGGGGTTATGGAAAAATGTTCGTTCTGTATCCAATCTACACAAGAGGTAATTTTAAGAGCAAAACGCGAAGGAAGAAAAGTATCAAAAGGAGAATTTAACGATGCTTGTGCATGTTCGGCAGCTTGTTCGAGTGGTTCGATGGTATTCGGAGATGTAAACGAGAAAGAAGATCCAATCGTAGCATTGAAAGAAGACGAAAGAGCATATCATTTATTAGAGCACATTGGTACACAACCAAATGTAATCTATCAAGTAAAAGTTAGAAACTCTTAAGAAATTAATATTAATTAGAAACATATAAAGGATTATGTCGTCACATTACGAAGCACCCATTAGAAAACCTTTAGTTCTTGGTGATAAAAGTTATCACGATGTAACTGTAGATGTTGCAAGACCTGTAGAAGGACGTGCTAATAAACAATGGTGGACTGTTTTTACCATTGCATTGGTAGCTTTCCTTTGGGGAGCAGGATGTATGGTATATACTATTACAACAGGTATTGGTACTTGGGGATTGAATAAAACCATCGGATGGTCTTGGGATATTACCAATTTTGTATGGTGGGTAGGTATCGGTCACGCGGGTACACTTATTTCGGCTGTATTGTTGTTGTTCCGTCAAAAATGGAGAATGGCAATCAACCGTTCGGCAGAGGCTATGACTATCTTCTCAGTAGTTCAGGCTGGTTTGTTCCCAATCATCCATATGGGGCGTCCATGGATGGCGTTTTGGGTATTACCTATGCCAAACCAATTTGGTTCGTTGTGGGTAAACTTTAACTCACCATTACTTTGGGATGTATTTGCGATTTCTACTTATTTATCTGTGTCATTGGTATTCTGGTGGACAGGTTTATTACCCGATTTCGCTATGTTGAGAGATAGAGCTATTTCGCCATTTGCAAAA
This sequence comes from Capnocytophaga sp. ARDL2, assembly GCF_041530365.1. Classification (NCBI taxonomy): domain Bacteria; kingdom Pseudomonadati; phylum Bacteroidota; class Flavobacteriia; order Flavobacteriales; family Flavobacteriaceae; genus Capnocytophaga; species Capnocytophaga sp. ARDL2. The sequence goes on along the minus strand of NZ_CP168034.1, from coordinate 57,301 downwards.
AGAGTATATTCAATTTTATCATTCGGATGGTCTGGTAGAGCAAAAGATTGGCAACGATTTGAAGAAGTTTCATTGGTATTGGCTGGATTGGCTACTCCATTGGTACTTTCTGTACACACGATTGTATCATTTGACTTTGCTACATCGGTTATCCCAGGTTGGCATACAACCATCTTACCTCCGTACTTCGTTGCGGGAGCGATTTTCTCAGGATTTGCCATGGTAAACACCTTGTTGATCATCATGAGAAAAGTGGTAAATTTGGAAGACTATATTACTATCCAACACATCGAATTGATGAATATCATCGTTATGATTACTGGATCGGTAGTAGGTATTGCCTATATTACTGAGTTGTGGGTAGCATGGTATTCAGGAGTAGAGTATGAGCAGTATGCGTTCTTGAACAGAGCAACAGGACCTTACTGGTGGTCATACTGGTTGATGATGACTTGTAATGTAATTTCTCCACAAGTTATGTGGTTCAAGAAAGTTCGTACATCAATTATGGCATCGTTTGTAATTTCATTGGTAGTAAATGTGGGAATGTGGTTTGAGCGTTTCGTAATCATTGTTACATCATTGCACCGTGATTACTTGCCATCGTCTTGGACAATGTTCCAACCAACTTTTGTAGATGCGGGTATCTATATTGGTACTATTGGATTCTTCTTTGTATTGTTCTTGTTATACTCAAGAAGTTTCCCAGTAATTGCACAAGCAGAGGTAAAAACTATATTGAAATCGTCTGGAGATAATTTCAAAAGAGCGAGAGAAAACGGAGAAGATTCACATAATCACTAATATATTATGAGTACAAAAGTTATACATGCGTTATACAATGATGATGATGTATTAATGGATGCAGTAAAAGCAACAAGAGCTGCTCATCATCACATCGAAGAAGTGTACACACCCTTTCCAGTACACGGTTTAGACAAAGCAATGGGATTGAAACCAACTCGTTTAGCGATTTGTGCCTTTATTTATGGGTTGTGTGGATTGTCATTCGCTACATTTATGATGAACAATATCATGATTCAAGATTGGCCACAAGACATTGGAGGTAAACCAAGTTTTAGCTATATTCAAAATATGCCATCATTTGTGCCTATTATGTTTGAGCTTACTGTATTTTTTGCAGCTCACTTGATGTGTATCACTTTCTTCTTGAGAAGTAAGTTATGGCCATTCAAAAAAGCTGAAAATCCAGATGTAAGAACTACAGACGATCATTTTTTGATGGAAGTAGCATTGTATGGAAACGAAGAAGAAGCATTGGAGTTTTTCAAAAACACTGGTGCTGTAGAAGTAAAAGTAACCGAAAAACATTAATAAGTAGAAAATGAAGAATATTTTTAAATTTATAGCACTTGCTGGAGTTTCAACATTGGCTACTTCTTGTTTTAATAAGGAAAAACCAAATTATCAATTGTTTCCAAATATGTACGAGTCGGTAGCTTATGAGACTTATTCAGAGTCTGATGCTTTCAACAACGGAAAAGAAGGACAATTGCCAGCTAAAGGATCAGTTCCAAGAGGATTTGACCCTTATGAGTACGAAGATTCAACAGAAGGTTTGGCAGCAGCTAAAGCCAATTTAAAAGCTCCTTTCGACTTGAAGAATCTTTCAGATGCAGATGTAGCCAAAGCAAAAGAATTATATACAATTTATTGTGCATTGTGCCACGGAGACTCTGGAGATGGAAAAGGAACTTTGGTGAAAAAAGAAAAATTCTTAGGGGTTCCAAACTATGCTGAAAGAGAATTGACAGAAGGAGGTATTTATCATGTAATCACTTACGGATTAAACTCAATGGGTTCTCACAAAAATCAATTGTCTCAACACGAAAGATGGTTGGTTACAGCTTATGTTTTAAAGCTAAAATCAGAATTATAAATATAAATTTTTTGAAAGTTTAGATATGTACACATTTTCAAACAAATTAAAAACCTTTTCTATTGTACTAATGGTTTTAGGACTTTTGGGAATCGCTTACGGTTTTATTACTACTCCTAAAACAGTAGAACAGGTAGAGCAAATCTTAGCTGACCAACACCACGGACATGATGATCACGCTCATCATGCAATGGATGCTGCTCATGCAGACCCAGCTCAATTTAAAGCAGAACAAGAGGCTCATCACAAACACTTGGAGCATGTGTTGCACCAATTGCAAAACAAACCTTGGGCTGCAGTTTATGTAGGAGCCATTTTCTTTATGTTGATTTCTGTTGGGGTTTTTACCTTCAATCAAATTCAATACGCAGCATCTGTGGGATGGTCTCCAGTATTGTTTAGAGTAATGGAAGCATTGTCAACTTATATGTTGCCAGGATCTATTTTGTTTTTCTTGTTGTTATTGGCAAGTTCTATGCACATCAACCACTTATTCATTTGGATGGATGCTGATGTAGTAGCAAACGACCCAATCATCCAAGGAAAACAAGGATTCTTAAATGTACCTTTCTTCTTGATCCGTGCAGTAGCATTCTTAGGAGGGTGGAACTTGTTTAGATATTTATCTCGTAAAAACTCTATCGCTTTAGATGAGTCTGGAGATGTAACTTTCTACAAGAAAAACTTCAAATTGGCAGCGGGATACTTGGTGTTCTTTATCGTTACTGAGTCGATCATGTCATGGGATTGGATTATGTCAATCGATACACACTGGTATTCAACATTGTTTGGATGGTATGTATTTGCTTCGTTCTTCGTAACAGGTATTACTATCATTGCTTTGACTACTTTGTATTTGAAAAACAACGGATATTTAGAGTTTGTAAATACTTCTCACATTCACGATTTGGCTAAATTTATGTTCGGTTTATCAATCTTCTGGACATATCTTTGGTTCTCACAATTCATGTTGCAGTGGTATTCAAACATTCCAGAAGAGGTAACTTACTACATCTTCCGTATTGAAGAATACAATTTATTGTTCTTCGGAATGTTAGCTTTAAACTTTGCCCTGCCATTGTTGTTGTTGATCAACACAGATTTCAAACGCCTTTCTTGGATTGTAATCATGGCAGGAGTTTGTATCATCGTAGGACATTACATCGATTTCTTCGTAATGATTATGCCAGGAACAGTAGGAGCTAACTGGTTTATCGGAGTAGCTGAGCTTGGATCAGTATTATTCTTCGGAGGATTGTTTATCTTTGTATCGTTCTCAGCATTGGCAAAAGCTCCATTGTTGGTGAAAAATCATCCAATGATTGAAGAAAGTAAACATTTTCATTATTAATATTTAAACGATAAACCTATGTCGAGTTTATTAATTTTAGTAATCGTAGCTTTATTAGGAATTGCAATTTGGCAATTGACTAAGATTTTTGATATTACGCAATCTACTGGAGGAAAGAAAGATTGGACGTCAGAAATTGCTACAGATAAAGACAACAACATCAACGGATATTTGATGTTTGGATTTTTAGCATTTATCTATATTTTCACTATTTACAGTGTTGTAAAATGGGGATATATGCCATTGATGAGCGATGCAGCTTCAGAACACGGTGCAGATTATGACAATCTGATGTGGATTTCGATGGGTATTATTTTCTTTGTACAATTCCTTACTCAGTTTTTGTTGCACTATTTCGCTTTCAAAAACAGAGGACATAAAGATAAAAAAGCGATATTCTTTGCAGACAACGATCGTTTGGAGTTTATCTGGACTATCATTCCTGTAATTGTCTTGTCGTTATTGATTCTTTACGGATTGTTTGCATGGAACAAAATTATGCACTACGACGAAGAGGAAGAAGTTATCTATGTTGAAGTGTACGCAAAACAATTTGGTTGGGATTTCCGCTATGCAGGTGATGACAACACTTTAGGTAAAGCCAACGTGCGTTTTATCGACGGCGTAAACGCTGTGGGTGTAGATATGTCAGATCCAAACAGCCAAGACGATAGAATGGCGAAAGAATTGTATTTGCCAGTAGGTAAAAAAGTAGTGTTCAAAATCCGTTCTCAGGACGTATTGCACTCTGCTTACTTCCCTCACTTTAGAGCACAGATGAACTGTGTGCCAGGTATGGTAACACAATTTGTTATGGTGCCTACAATTACTACAAACGAAATGAGACAAAGAGACGCTGTAGTAAAAAAAGTAAACGAAGTAAACAAAGCACGTCAGAAAAGAAGTGCTGAATTGGTTGAGCAAGGACAAGAAGGCTTAGAACCTTATGTATTTGATTATATCTTGTTGTGTAACAAAATTTGTGGTCGTTCGCACTACAACATGCAAGCAAAAGTGGTGGTTGTAGAACAAGACGAATTCAAAAAATGGTACAATCAATTACCAGTTCTTGGAAAACAAGTAGCAGAAGAAAAAGCAGCTGCACAAGCAGAAGCAGATAAATTGGCTGCTGCACAAGCAGAGGCTGAAAGAATAGCTGCAAAAGTAGAAAAAACAATCGTAGAAGAAACAGAAGTAATCGTAGATGAAACTGTGTCTGCAGCGAATGTAATCAACTAATCAGTAATAACTCACTAATATTAAAATAAATTAGTATGTCAGCAGTAGGACACGAATTAACACACGATCATGCACATGATCACCATCATAAAGAGACTTTTATCACAAAGTACATCTTTAGTATGGATCACAAAATGATTGCTAAGCAATTCTTGATTACAGGTATTGTGATGGGAATCATTGGTATCGTAATGTCATTGCTTTTCCGTATGCAAATCGCTTGGCCAGAAGAGTCTTTCAAAGTATTCTCTTGGTTATTGGGCGAAAATTTCGCACCAGGTGGAGTAATGAGAAATGATATTTACTTGGCGTTAGTTACCATTCACGGTACTATCATGGTATTCTTTGTATTGACAGCAGGATTATCGGGTACTTTCTCAAACTTATTGATTCCATTGCAAATTGGAGCTAGAGATATGGCATCAGCTTTTATGAACATGCTTTCATTCTGGTTGTTCTTCTTGGCTTCAGTAATTATGTTAGCTTCATTGTTTGTAGAATCAGGACCAGCATCTGCAGGTTGGACGATTTATCCTCCACTTTCTGCGGTAGAACAAGCCATTCCAGGTTCGGGTACAGGTATGACTTTATGGTTGATTTCAATGGCTATATTCATCGCTCAATCTTTGATGGGGTCTTTGAACTATATCGTTACTGTATTGAATATGCGTACAAAAGGTATGACTATGACGAGAATGCCTTTGACAGTATGGGCGTTGTTTGTAACAGCAATTATCGGGGTAGTATCATTCCCAGTATTGTTGTCAGCAGCTTTGTTGTTGATTTTTGATAGATCATTCGGAACATCATTCTTCTTGTCTGATATCTACTTGGCTGGAGAGGTGTTGCACTACCAAGGGGGGTCGCCAGTATTGTTTGAGCACTTGTTCTGGTTCTTAGGACACCCTGAGGTATATATCGTAATCTTACCAGCCATGGGTATCACATCAGAAGTTTTGTCTGCAAATGCTCGTAAGCCAATCTTCGGTTACCGTGCGATGATTACATCAATCTTAGCCATTGCGTTCTTATCAACTATCGTATGGGGTCATCACATGTTCGTATCAGGTATGAACCCATTCTTGGGGTCGGTATTTACCTTTACCACATTGTTGATTGCAATTCCATCGGCAGTAAAAGCATTTAACTATATCACTACGATTTGGAAAGGAAACTTGCAAATGAACCCTGCGATGTTGTTCTCGATCGGTTTCGTATCGACATTCATCACAGGAGGTTTGACAGGTATCATTTTGGGAGATTCTACATTGGATATTAATGTGCACGATACTTATTTCGTAGTAGCGCACTTCCACTTGGTAATGGGTATTTCTGCATTGTACGGAATGTTTGCAGGTATTTACCACTGGTTCCCTAAAATGTACGGTCGTATGATGAACAAAAACTTGGGATACATCCACTTCTGGGTAACAGCAGTATGTGCGTATGGAGTATTTTTCCCAATGCACTTCATCGGATTGGCAGGATTGCCACGCCGTTACTATACCAACTCAGCATTCCCAATGTTTGATGACATGGTAGATGTGAATGTTTTGATTACAATGTTTGCATTGATTGGAGCGGCATTCCAGTTGGTATTCTTGTGGAACTTCTTCTATAGCATTTTCTATGGTAAGAAAGCAACACAAAACCCTTGGAGAGCAACTACGTTGGAGTGGACAACACCAGTAGCGCACATCCACGGAAACTGGCCTGGAGAGATTCCAGAAGTACACCGTTGGCCTTATGATTATTCAAAGCCAGGGTATGAGGAAGATTTCGTACCACAAAATGTACCTTTGAAAGAAGGAGAAAAAGACGGAGGAGCTCATTAATCCTCCCACAGATATAAAGGAAACCACCCGAAAGGGTGGTTTTTTTATTCTCCTTCTTTATTAAGGAAACCCTTTAGGGTTCATCGAAACCTTATTGTAAAAAAACCACTATTCATCTCAGACTTTTTTTAAAAGTAAATTAATAAAAATGAAGTCAGAATGATGTAACTTTGGTGTCAAAATAATATCATTATGAGAGCAACAGAAGTAAAAACAATGACTTTGTGAATATCACCAGCTTTGTATGAGCATTTGAAAGTTACAGCTAATAAAGAAAATCGTAGTTTGAGCAATTATGTTATAACCACTCTTTTAAAAGTTTCAAATTACAAAGAGCCAAACGAAAATAAACAAAAGGCTATTGATAAAGGAAGAGAAGAGTACAAAACAAAGTCGCTTAAGGAATATTCAGATGTAGATGCGATGTTTGATTAAAAAGCCATTCCGATTTGTTTTAGTTTGTAATAGAAGAGCATTTTTGTAAAAAATAATTTAGAAAATATCATCAAGTTTTATCTTTATTGACACAGAAATCATCATAACTTTTTTTTACACGCATTCCCCTTACTGAGAGGGTGCCTGAAAGTAACGCTCATAATCACAGATTTTCTTCTAAAAAGATATAAGAAAATGGTTTTTAAAAACGATTAAACCTACGGTTTAAAGCAGATAACCGCAGATTTTTGTTTTTTTGATAAATCAAAAAAACATCAGCGAAAATCAAATCAATAGCAAAAATCATAAAAATCTATCTTTTTACACCCCCCGGTCTGCGACCACCCCTTTTATCTCAGGATCCCATTTTTGGAAGGAATGGCGTTTTTGACCATAGTAGGAATGTGGTATTACAGCCCAGTTCGTACGGCAAAAATCAAGAAAAAATAAGAGGAAATCCAACAACAATTGATAGTAGAAGAGCAGTTGTCTGAAGTGCAATTACAGGCATTGAAATGTCAGGTCAATTCACATTTTTTTTCAATATCATTGGGTCGATTCAGTATTATATATTGATGAAAGAAACAAAATTGGCAACGAGCTATTTGGATAAATTTTCGACATTGATACGCACAACATTGGATTTTTCTGATGAAAAAGAAGTGAGTTTGTACGACGAAATCAGCTATTTGATACAATATATCGAAATAGAAAATTTGCGAAAGCAACCCACTGTAACTTTTGAATGTGAAATAGCCGAAGGTTTGGATATAACTCAAATACAGGTCGTGCCGATGTTGTTGCAATCCTTTGTAGAAAACTCGTTGATTCACGCTTTTCCGCCGTCGGTAGCCTCGCCAAAAATTTTATTGAAAGTACAGCGAAAAGGACTAACGAATTTTATTAGAACTTTCCGATAATGAGGTAGAATTTCAGTCTCACAAGTCAAAAACCTACGAATCGAAAGGGACGAGTATTGCTCACAAACGCTATCAGTTGAGTAGGCAGTCGTTGGAAAATCATATAGAAATCACATCATCAGACAAAGGAACCGTGGTGAGGTTGGTGGTGTAGGCTTGTGGTGGGGAGTTTCATTGAAAAAAAAATAGAACAACTTTACTATTAGATAAAAAAATAAGTTGTATCTTTGCCCTCACTAAAAAGATTCAGTATTCAAATGGCACATTTAGAGCAAGAAGCAAAAATTTTTGCATGTTCGCAAAGTAAAGATTTAGCAGAAAAAATTGCAAATTCTTATGGTATTCCTTTAGGGAATGTAATTTTGTCACATTATAGTGATGGAGAATTTCAGCCTTCTTTTGAGGAGTCTATCCGTGGATTGCGTGTGTTTTTGGTATGTTCGACCTTTCCATCAACGGACAATTTGATGGAATTGTTGTTGATGATTGACGCAGCAAAAAGAGCGTCTGCAAGACACATTACCGCAGTAATCCCTTATTTTGGATGGGCGAGACAAGATAGAAAGGACAAGCCAAGAGTGCCAATTGGTGCAAAATTGATTGCAAAAATGTTGGAAACAGCGGGTGCTACTCGTATTATGACAATGGATTTGCATGCAGATCAGATTCAAGGTTTTTTCGAAAAGCCAGTTGACCACTTGTTTGCATCGACAATTTTCTTGCCTTATATCCAATCATTAGGTTTAGACAATTTGACGATAGCCTCTCCAGATATGGGAGGAGCAAAAGAGCTCATGCCTATGCAAAACACTTGGGATGCGAAGTAGTAGTATGTTACAAACAACGCAAAAAAGCCAATGTGATCGAAACCATGGAGTTGATTGGTGAGGTAGAAGGAAGACATGTAATCTTGGTAGATGATATGGTGGATACAGGAGGTACTTTGGCAAAAGCGGCTCAAGTGATGCTTGACAAAGGAGCGTTGAGTGTTAGAGCCATTTGTACACACGCAGTATTGTCTGGCGGAGCTCATGACAAAATCAAAGAATCGGCATTGACAGAGTTGATCGTAACAGATTCGATTCCGTTGAAAGAACAAAATGACAAAATCAGAGTATTGTCATGTGCGGAGTTGTTTGCAGACGTAATGAAAATGGTGCAAAACAACGCATCTATCAGCGGGAAATTTATTATGTAATTTTATTAATTTTTTATATTTAACAAATGAAATCAATTTCAATCAAAGGACAAGAAAGAGAAAGCGTAGGTAAATCGTCTTCGAAAGCCGCACGTAATGCTGGATTGGTACCTTGCGTAATTTACGGAGGAGAGCAACCAGTACATTTCACAGCTGAAGAAAAAGCATTTAAAAACTTGGTGTACACTCCAAACGTACATACAGTTGCTATTGATTTAGGTGGAAAAACAGTTGATGCTGTATTGCAAGACATCCAGTTTCACCCTGTAACTGATAAAATCTTACACATCGATTTCTATCAATTGCATGCTGACAAAGAAATTACTATGGAAGTACCAGTAAAAGTAGTTGGTAACTCTAAAGGTGTAATGGCTGGAGGTGTATTGCGTTTGAACCAACGTAAGTTGAAAGTTCGTGCATTGCCTGCAAACTTGCCAGATTTCGTAGAAGCAGACATTACAGATTTGGAAATGGGTAACAAATTGTATGTAACTTCGTTGCCTACAGACAACTTCAAATTGTTGCACCCAGACAACACGGTAGTAGCTCAAGTACGTATCTCTCGTGCTGCGATGAAAGCCGCTCAAGAAGCTGCAAAAGCAGAAAAAGCTACAAAGAAAAAGAAATAATTCGATTCTTAATAGTATTCAAAAATCCTTTGTCGAAAGACAGAGGATTTTTTTTTACCACATAGTCACATAGATTTTTTTACAGCCAAAAAGTTTTTAATAAATGGTAGAGGAAAAAGATATTTGTTTTGTAAATAAAAAGCATTATATTTGAGAAATTATTCAACAAAAAAAGAAACATTATGAACACTATTATCAATTGGATATTGTCAGCAGTAATCGTATATGTGTTGGCAAATTTTTTGCCAGGAGCATCAGTAGATAGCTTTGGAACGTCGATTATTGTGGTTTTGGTATTAAGTATATTTAACTTGGTAATAAAACCTGTACTGCAATTTGTTTCCATACCGATTACATTTTTGACTTTGGGATTGTTTAACTTTCTTATCAACACTCTAATTGTTTGGATGGTATCAGGAATAGTCGATGGCTTTGAATTAGATGGGTTTTGGGTAGCCTTTTTATTTAGTTTTATCTTATCCATCGTACAAACTTTGGTAGTAAGCAAAGACTAAAAATTTTATATAAAAAGATAAATAGAAGGAAATGTGAAAATATTCAATATACTTTTCAGTTTCCTTCTTTTTTTTATCATATTAAAATAGTAACTTTGCAAATCTGAAAAAAATAAGTAAATCATTAGAAATGAATATCACTAAGAAAAATGTAGATGCATTAAATGCAGTGGTTACTGTAGAATTGGCAAAAGCTGATTTTGAAGGTAATGTAGAAAATGTTTTGAAAAATTATAGAAAAACTGCCAATGTGCCAGGATTTAGAAAAGGTCAAGTGCCTATGTCTTTGGTAAAAAAACAATACGGAATGGCAGTATTGTTTGATGAGGTAAACAAATTGTTGCAAGATAATTTGAATACATACATCAACGAAGAAAAATTGGAAATCCTTGGAAATCCAATTCCAGTTGTGAAAGATGTAGATTGGGATGCGGATGTATTGTCATTCGACTTTGAATTGGGATTGGCTCCTGAGTTTGCTGTTGAATTGGAAAATGTAAAAGATGTAAAAAAATTCAACATTGTAGCAGACGAAACTTCAATCGACGAGCAAGTAGAATATATTCAAAAACAATACGGAAAAATCAACAAAAAAGAAGAAGTTGCAGAGGAAGATACTCTACGCGTAAAAGTTACAAACGAAGCAGAAGGCATCGATAACGAATCTTCATTTGAATTGTCAGAAATCCGTACAAAAACCAACCAAAAGAAATTCATCGGTAAAAAAGTAGGTGATGTAGTTACACTTTCTACTAAAGGATTGTTTGAAGACGAGCACCGTTTGATGGATGTGTTGAAAGTAGATCACGACAAAGTACACGGATTGGATGTAGAGGTTGCTTTTGAAATCAAAGATGTTTTCAACCAAGAGAAAGCAGAATTGAACCAAGAATTGTACCACAAATTGTTTGGTGAAGGAAAAGTTTCTAGCGAGGAAGAATTGAGAGCAAAAATCAAAGAAGAGGCTGAAAAACAATTTGCTTCACAAGCTGATAACCAATTTACAAGTGCGGTAGTTGATTATTTAGTTGAAAATACAAAATTTGAATTACCAAAAGAATTTTTAGTAAAATGGTTGCAAACTGTAAGCGAAAAACCATTGACTGCTGAAGAGGCTGAGGAAGAATACAATAAATCTGAAAAAGGATTGCGTTATCAATTAATCGAAGGAAAATTGATTACAGGAAATCAGTTGCAAAATACTTTCGAAGATATCAAAGGGTACGCTTCAAACTTGATTAAAGAGCAAATGGCAATGTTTGGACAAGCAGAGCCTACAGAAGATCAAGTAGAAAACATCGTTGCAAGAGTACTTTCAAATCAAGATGAGGTGAAGAGAATTTCGGAGCAATTGATCAACGAAAAATTGTTGAAATTGTTCTCTGAAAAAGTACCTTCTACAGCAAAAGAAGTAACTTACAAAGAATTTGTAAAAGAAGTTTACGGAGAGTAATTGATATTACGATATTATAATAAAGCCACGAATTACAAGTATGTAATTCGTGTTTTTTTTGTTTGTTATTCTATTTTTTTGATAGTCTTTTCTTCAAGTTGTTTTGCGTTTTGGTTAGTAACTATCTTTTTGTCTGTTTTTGTCTTTTATTTCTCTTCGTGTATTCCCTGTAATTGTAATACATTGATTTTCAATTGTTTTTCTTTTGGTGAATCAAGTTTCTTTTTTCTCTTTTGAAAACTCAGTGGTTGTAGCTTCTGCAAGCACATTGAGTACTAATTCCAAATTTTTCATATGGTCTCGAAGATTCTCTTTTTTCAAATCTTTGAGTTGTTTGTATTGCTTGGTTGTATAACCACTCCATACTTTGGTGATTTCATCAGTAAGAATAGCATATTCTTGCCCTTTTTTCACTCCTCGTTTTTCCTATTCATCGGTAAGTTCCTTACGAACTTCTATGCTTTATTATCGTTGATAATCCACTCTTTGCTATAGCCTTTTTTTAGATAAGTTTCCATAAGGCGGTCGATTCCTATTTCTAGATCTTCGATTTTGTCAATGCGTTCTCGTCCTATTTGTGCGAGCCACATTTTAAAAGGCTCAGCTTTTGGAGACGGAATAGATTGAATCAAGCGAAAAAGTTGTTCTGTATCAGCGACATCTGTTAGACGCATTTTGCCGTCTCTTACAAGCATTTTCAAACCCGTGACAGTTTGTCACGGTTTCATTACCTTCTTCTTCTAATCTCTGTTTCAAATTACGCCAATATACTTGAGTATCTACGCTTTCCGTCAAAACTTCAACAACATCTACAATAGAGAAATACCATTTTTCTTGTTCGTTATCCCAATGTGTGCGAACTTTTTTCTATTCAAATAATTTGATGCTATTTTCCTTGTTTATAATTTAAAATTTTTTGGTTGTAGTTTTACTAAATTATTACAAATCTATAAATAATTAACCTAAACCTCCTATCTACTTATTCATTTTTTACTTATTTTTGCGTAGTTTTTATATGAAAATAAATTTCAAGGAAAGTAAATTTGTATAAAAAATAATATCCAATATTAAATAATAGTATAGCAATGAATCTCGGAAAAGAATTTAAAAAATATGCAACTAAGCATCACAAAGTAAATAGTTTGTATTACGATAAAATCGTAGGAAGTATGACTCCATACATCATCGAAGAACGCCCAATGAATATCGCATCGATGGATGTATTTTCTCGTTTGATGATGGACAGAATCATCTTTTTAGGAACAGGGGTAAATGATTATGTAGCCAATATTATCCAAGCTCAATTGTTGTTTTTGGAAAGTGTAGATGCGAGTAAAGATATTTCGATTTATATCAACTCGCCAGGTGGTAGCGTATATGCAGGATTGGGAATCTATGATACTATGCAGTTTGTAAAACCAGATGTTGCAACCATCTGTACAGGTATGGCGGCATCGATGGGAGCGGTATTGTTGTGTGCTGGTGCTGAAGGAAAAAGAACTGCGTTGCCACACTCTCGTGTGATGATTCATCAGCCATCTGGAGGTGCTCAAGGTGTGGCTACAGATATGGAAATCAATTTGAAAGAAATGTTGAAATTGAAAGAAGAATTGTACCAAATCATTTCTAAACACTCAAAACAGCCGTACGATAAAGTATATAAAGACTCTGAAAGAGATTATTGGATGCGTGCAGATGAAGCTAAAGAGTATGGAATGATAGACGAAGTATTGATCAGAGAATAATTATGGCAAAAAAAGGAACAACCTGTAGCTTTTGTGGCAGACATGAAGACAATCAAACTTTTTTGGTGTCTGGAGGAGAAGCAAATATTTGTAATCATTGTATTGCTCAAGCTCATCAAATCGTGATGATGCAAGATGACTATCAAGAAGGGGCAAATGCAAAATTTTCTGAGGAAATTCAATTGAAAAAACCTGCGGAAATCAAAGCCTTTCTCGATCAGTATGTAATAGGGCAAGACCAAACCAAAAAAGTACTTTCGGTAGCGGTGTACAATCACTACAAGCGATTGATGCAGGAGCAAACAGATGATGAGGTAGAGGTAGAAAAGAGTAATATCATCATCGTAGGTCGCACGGGTACTGGAAAGACATTGGTTGCCAAAACTATCGCTCGTATGCTCGATGTGCCTTTGGCAATTGTAGATGCTACGGTATTGACAGAAGCTGGGTATGTTGGGGAAGATGTAGAAAATATGTTGACCAAATTGCTTCAAGCAGCTGATTATGATGTAGCAAAAGCTGAAAGAGGTATCGTGTTTATCGACGAAATCGACAAAATTGCCCGTAAGAGCGACAATCCGTCGATTACTCGCGATGTGAGTGGAGAAGGGGTGCAGCAGGCAATGTTGAAACTACTCGAAGGTACGGTGGTGAATGTACCGCCAAAAGGAGGAAGAAAGCATCCCAATCAGGAGTTTGTGCAAATCAACACCAAAGACATTTTGTTTATCGCAGGGGGAGCCTTTGACGGAATCGAACGTATCATTTCTAAGCGTATGAACTTTCAAGCGGTAGGTTTTTCATCTTCGATAGAAGCAGAAAAAGTAGATACAGAAAATCTATTGCAATACATCATTCCAAAGGATTTGAAAGATTTTGGTCTGATACCAGAAATCATCGGAAGGATGCCTGTGTTGAGTTATATGGATCCGTTGACCAAAGATACATTGCGTAGCATTTTGACAGAGCCGAAAAACGCTTTGGTAAAGCAATATCAAAAATTATTTGGAATAGATGGCATTCAATTGACCATTACAGATGATGCCTTGGATTTTGTAGTTGAAAAAGCCTTGGAATACAAATTAGGAGCCAGAGGATTGCGTTCATTGTTAGAAGCGATTCTTACCGACCCAATGTTTGAATTACCAGGAAAAGAAGTAACAGAATTTATCGTAGATAAAGAATTTGCTTCACAGGCTTTGGATAAAAATTTATTAGGAAAATTGGCAGTAGGTCAATAAAAATAGAAAACTTCGCTAGAGTGTTTGCTTCAGCGAAGTTTTTTTATGTCTAATCTGCAAATTTGTAGCGATAATGACCAGTGATGGTGTAGTGAAACAGCATCTCTTCGGCTACCTGATCGCCACCAATGTTATGAACAACTTTGTAGCGTTTGCCGTCTCGTGATTTTTGATTGACAACGATACCGATATGCGGACGATTGCTGGGGCGCATCCAAGTAACGATGTCTCCTGGTTTGTAATCTTTGCCGTTTTGAGTAATGGGCAGTTTTTTTGCCAAACTTTTTGAAAAACACTTGTAGATTGGGTACTCTACGATGGTCTATGTTTTTGTCGGGTGATTTTAGTCCACAAAGTTTGGGGTATTAATGGAAGTTTTTTTTCATACCCATTGTGCATTTTAAATTATACTTGCTTTAATTTTATTTATTTCCTTTTTTAATACAAATTTGTTAATGTATTGAATTAAGGCTATAGCAGTTATTTTGCTGATAATTAGTATTTTAAAACCGTTGAATGATTTTGGATAATTTCTTCTACAGAACAGATAATGGGTAATTTATACCCAAGATAATGGATTTATATGATAAAAAAGATTTCGTTTTCTTTTGTTGTAAACACTCCTTTCTGTTTTGGTTTTCAAAGAATTAGATGGTTTTCTAAACAGTTACATTTCACTATCAATACTTAAATATTCAAAAGTTAAATTCAAACTCACAAGTTATAAATCACTCATTTTTGGTTTTCTCCTTTGATAAGGTAAAAGCTGATGAGGTAAAAACTTTTTTAAAACTTCTAAAATTCTTTCGTATATTTAACTTTGTTGAATCTTCGATTTGTCCTAAGTTGTTCATTTTTGATTTGTTTTAACGAACTAAATGTGTTGATTTTCAGTTAAATAAATAACTTTTTTTATTTGTTTCATAATGCACAATGGGTTTCTATTTAGTTTTTCTATATAAACGGTTCTCTTGTAAGTGAGGCAATGTTTTCTTATCATGTGTTAATGAATTTTTTGTAAATACAATGAATGATGAAATTTTGTTCAATCTTTTTGGAAATAAAAGTACTTAGATTTCGTGTGCTTTATAAATAATTAAGTGATTTTGTATTCTCTAAATAATTGTGCATTAGAATGTTGAAAATATTTTTGCAACCACTAGCGTGAGGGGGTGAGGCATTTGTTGGAGCTCTTTTGCAATGGAACGGTAGTGAAAGTGCAAAAAGCGACTGACGAACACCCGACACGAGCATCGCCTCTTGATTTTGTGAAAAAACTATAAATGGTAAAACATTCCGTTGTTTTTGAGCTACCTATTCTTTGGGAAGAGGAGAATGCGAAGTGGCACGCCCAAAAAATGATAAAAAAACTGCCTAAAATACATTAGACAGTTTGTGTATGTTGAGATTTTTTTGCGAATTAGAATACAAACAATGGTCTTTCGCTCATCATTTCGTTTACTTCGTCGGCTACTTGCTCGATGATTTCTTCGTTTCCGATGTTTGAAAGTACACGGTCGATAAATTCTACTACCGTTTCCATGTCTTCTTCTTTCAAACCACGAGTGGTAACAGCAGCGGTTCCTACGCGGATTCCTGAAGTAACAAACGGTGATTTGTCGTCGAACGGTACCATGTTTTTGTTTACTGTGATTTCTGCTTGTACCAAGGCTTTTTCTGCGTCTTTTCCTGAGATGTTTTTGTTTCTCAAGTCGATAAGCATCATATGGTTGTCTGTGCCGCCAGAAACGATGTCGTAACCCCTTTTTACAAAGGCAGCTGCCATAGCTCTAGCGTTTTTCTGCACTTGCAACATATAGTGCATGTACTCATCTTGCAATGCTTCGCCAAATGCAATTGCTTTTGCTGCGATGATGTGCATCAACGGACCTCCTTGATTTCCAGGGAAAACTGATCCGTCTAAGATTGCCGACATCATTTTGGTTTCGCCTTTTGGGGTTTTGATTCCCCAAGGATTTTCGAAGTCTTTGCCCATCAAAATCATACCACCACGAGGTCCTCTCAAAGTTTTGTGTGTAGTGGTTGTAACCACATGACAGTGAGGGATTGGGTCTGACAATAAACCTTTGGCAATCAATCCCGCTGGGTGAGCAATGTCTGCCATCAACAAAGCACCAACTTCGTCGGCGATTTCTCTAAATCTTTTATAATCAATCTCTCTTGAGTAGGCAGAAGCACCTGCGATGATCAATTGAGGTTTTTCTTTTCTTGCGATTTCTAATACATTGTCGTAGTTGATTCTACCTGTTTCTTTTTCTACTCCGTAAAATACAGGTTGGTACAATTTTCCTGAGAAGTTTACAGGCGACCCGTGTGTAAGGTGTCCACCGTGTGAAAGGTCAAAACCTAATATTTTGTCTCCAGGTTTTAAAATAGCTGCAAAAACAGCGGTATTTGCCTGAGAACCAGAGTGAGGTTGTACATTGGCATACTCGGCATTGAAAAGCTCTTTGGCTCTGTCGATAGCGATTTGCTCTACGATATCTACTACCTCACAACCACCGTAATATCTTTTGTTTGGATACCCTTCGGCATATTTGTTTGTCAAAACAGAACCAGCTGCTTCCATTACTTGTTCGCTTACAAAGTTTTCAGAAGCAATCAATTCTAATCCGTGCAATTGTCTGTCTTGTTCGTCAAGAATCAGATCAAAAATTTGTTCGTCTCTTTGCATTATTTGTTGATTTGATGCAAATTTATGAATTAATATTGTTATCTTCGCAATGAAAAAATAGTATTAGCAAAATTATTGTGAATTGATAGTAACTATAAAGTTATATTGTCATTCCGTCGAAAGGAGGAATCTTCTAAAAATCAAACAATTTGTTCGTTTCGAAATGACATAATACCCTTGTGATTTCAAATAATTTTAGCAAATTCTGAAAATTATTAAACAATATTTAAATTAAACAATATGAATATTTTTGCAAATAATCCTGCATTGAAATCATGGTTGGAGGTTTCTGCACAATCTGACTTTCCTATTCAAAATATCCCTTTTGGAGTTTTTACTGACGAAAACGATAGAGTACATATAGCTACTCGTATTGGTGATTATGCTATCAGTTTGTCGGTATTGGAAGAGTTAGGCTACTTTATCGACATTGATTTTGACGGTGAAGTTTTGCACGATGAAACTTTGAACGCTTTTATCTCTGAAGGGAAAGCCGTATGGAGAGCGGTGAGAAATCGCATCGCTGAAATTTTCGAGGCAAACAATCCAAAATTGAGAGATGATGCAGAGGCGAGAGCAGAAGTAATTTTTGATTTGGATAAAGTATTGGTAGAATTGCCAGTGTATGTGGGAGATTATACCGATTTTTACTCTTCGAGAGAGCATGCTACCAATGTGGGGATGATGTTTAGAGATCCAAACAATGCGTTGTTGCCTAACTGGTTGCACATTCCTGTAGGATACCATGGTAGAAGTTCGACCATCGTTCCGTCGGGGGTGCCTGTACACAGACCTGTGGGACAATCGTTGCCAAAAGGTGAAACATTGCCAGTTTTTGGTGAGTCTAAACGCGTAGATTTTGAGTTGGAAACAGCTTTTATCACAACAGATGCCAACGAAATGGGGCAGAGAGTACCTGTAGAAAAAGCAGAAGATGCTATTTTTGGTATGGTGCTATTGAACGATTGGTCGGCTCGTGATATTCAAGCGTGGGAATATGTGCCGCTTGGGCCATTTTTGGCGAAAAACTTTGCGTCGTCTATCTCTTGTTGGGTAGTAGCATTGGATGCGTTGGAGCCATTTAGATGTGCAAGTCCAGTACAGGAAGAGCCAAAACCACTTCCGTATTTGCAACAAACAGGAGACCATGCGTTTGATATCAATTTGGAAGTAATCATCGAGACCGAAAGTGGAGTATCGCAAACGGTATGTAAATCCAACTTTAAATATATGTACTGGACGATGAGTCAGCAGTTGGCTCACCATACGGTAAACGGATGTTTGGTGTCTTCGGGAGATTTGATGGGATCAGGAACGATTTCGGGGTCTGAAAAAGACAGTTTTGGTTCGATGTTGGAATTGACTTGGGCAGGACAAAATCCTATTGCAATGCCAGACGGAACTGAGCGTACATTTATTCAAGACAATGATACGGTAGTAATGAAAGGATATTGCGAAAAAGACGGTGTACGCATCGGATTTGGAGAGGTAAGTTCGAAGTTATTACCAGCAATTCCATTTGTAAAATAGTTTTTCTTCATTTTTTTATACTTAAGCTGTTATCTGAAAACCGTCAATGGAATAGGATAGCAGCTTTTTTTGTAATGGGATTTTCTTTTTACGAAAAGCATCTCATATTATTTTTTAACTTTGAAATTAAATTTTGAAATCATAAATATTCTTTATAAATTAGCTACATAATCAATTTGAAATCAGATAATTTATGGAGAGTTTCATCAACGACTTTAAGAAGTTTAAAGTACAATTAAGCGAAGAAAGTTGTGTGAAAAAACAACTTTTTATCAAATTGGGTGAGGGCAATGCACCTGCACTTGATTACAACCTACCTCAATCGGCAAGTTTTACTTCTTATGGAAATCAATTTGTAAAAGAAATTTCTCAAAAGTTTTTCTTCCGCATACTAAAGAAGTTCCAAAAACAACTATTTCAATGTTGTAAGAAACAGTTCTGAAGAAGAATTGCGAATCAGATTTGCAGTAGCAATTCAATTGCAAAACAGCAAACATGTATTGTTGAAAAACAATCATCTACTTCGCAAACATCTCGATTTGAAAAATTCTAACCTAAAAGCCATTGCATTAGACACTACAATACCTATCAAAAGAGACGAGAATACTCCGCCAGAAAAATTATCCAAAGAAGCCTTTTTATTCGACAAGAAAAACGCTTAAACGAATTGCAATTGGTGCGTTTGGCAAAATAAAGATTGAAACCTGTTGTAGTAGAGAAATTTGGCGGTTTTGAAATTAAAGTAGGGTTTTTAAAAGACCTAAAGTAGCTTTTCCTTATTTTACAATTGTTGAAGAATATACTACTTGTTCGTTTTTAGGAGATTACGGAGCAGGAAAAGTAATCAAAACTTTTTTCTTTTGCTAGGAGAAAAAACAAGCATTACCGTACGAACATACAAAGAGAAAAATGAAACCAAAGCGTTTTCTGAAAATGTATTGAATACTTTTAGCGAAAGTAGTACCAACGAATTAGAGCGATTGGTCGAAGACGAAACAGGATTGAGTACTACAAATTCTCAGGAAAGTAGCAGTACATACTCAAATTCTCAAACAGGAAGTGTGAGTTTTAATGCAAGTGGAAGCTTTAACTAAGCTTGTTGGCTTTGGAGCAAACGCAAGCTTTTCTACCAATTCATCAAATACGCATACCAAATATATCAGCGTCAAGAGCAAGTAATGTTCGTTCACTAAACAAAGTATTGGACAAGTATGTAGCCAATTCTAATACCAATAGAACCATTGACATCAACACTTCAACTTCAGAAACTTACACAGAAGGCGTAGAAAGTGCTATTGTAAGAGAAATTGCAAACATCAACAAGAGTTGTGTATTGAATTCTGTATTTAGACAATTGCAACAACAATATACCACCATTACTTATTTGAGCAATATAAAAGTTGCCTATTGCAACGGATATGAAGAAAGTTTTCGTATGGTAGCATTGGAAGAATTAGACGTTTTGTTGGAAGATACGATTGTAAAATAACTGCTATAGCCTTAATTCAATACATTAACAAATTTGTATTAAAAAAGGAAATAAATAAAATTAAAGCAAGTATAATTTAAAATGCACAACGGATATATTTAAATATGTTTATAGGTTGGGGATACGGAATAAAATTTGATATATCAAGAAGAATCGTTGTTGATATCAATCTTGCGATGGTCAGAAATTTTAATGATAAATCAAACGAACAAATGTTTGCAAAAGGAGGATTGTATTTTGGGTATAAATTTTAAATTTAGAGGCTGTCCGAAAAAGTAACGGACAACCTCTTTTACTATTTTTATTTCCCAAACACACTCAATTCTTTTTCCAAAACAGGACTTCCGATAGACAGAAAATCCAACACCGAATGGAAAATACACCCTTGATTGGCTGATTTTAGCGTTTTTGTTTTACCGTTGTTTGTCCATACGATAAAAGGTATTTCGTATTGCTCTTTTGGAGCAATGCTCATCGGCAATCCGTGCATATAGAGATTTTTTTCGCCTAACGATTCGCCGTGGTCTGAAATGTAAATCATACTGCTTTTGTAGCCTTCCAAATCTTGCAATTCGGAGATGACTTTATGCAATAAATAATCGGTATAAACAATCGTATTATCATACGCATTGATGAGTTCGGTTGGGGTACAGTTGCCCAATTCTACGCTTGTACACACGGGGCTAAACTTTTCAAATTCAATTGGATACTTCGTGTTATACAAAGGGCCATGACTTGTAGAGGTGTGCAAAATAATCAGTATTTTGTCTTTGGTACTTCCCAATATATCCTCTTTGAGATTTTTCAACAAGATACCATCATAACCACAATCTTCGCCCTCGCAATCTTTTCGTAAATCATTTCCATTGAAATACTTTTCAATTTTCACTGGAGGTTCGCCCGAATTGGTACTTTTCCAAATCACATCAACACCTGTTCTGTCTAGATAATTGGGTAAAATTTCATACAAATCGCCCGAATCATTGTGTGACAAAATACATTTCACTCCAGCAGTGGTATAAGTAGCACACGAAGTAGCTGGGAAATGTGTAACACCTTCGGTTTGAGACAGTAACGGATTGGTGTTTTTTTCATAACCATACAACGAAAAATTCTGACTACGAGCCGATTCGCCAATCACCAAAACCACCACCGATTTTTCATTGTTGAGGATTTGAGCATCGGGTAATGGAATTTCCTCCCGATTTTCTTGAGCTTTATGCACAAAATACAAAGCCGTATTTACCGAATATGCCCAAGGCATTGCCAATCCACCTAAATATTTAGAGTTTTTATCTATCCAAAGTACATTTTGAGCATTGATTCCCACCAAAAGTAAAATCGGCAATAGACTCAATCCCCATGTTTTGAAAAACTGTTTTACAGTTGGGTATTCTATTTTTGTTTTAAAAATAAAAATACATGGCAAAATCCCCATGAAAAGGATGTATAAAATCAGTTTAAAAGAGAAAAAACTACTTGATTCTTCATAATTGGTATTAAAGACATTGCCTATCATACTTTCATCGACAATTATGCTGTATGTATTAATGAAAAATACCGAAATGGCACTCAAAAGGAATGTGATAGACAATAAAATTTTTCCTACAATTCGAGTGAGAAACAGCACCAAATAAAAGGCGAAAAAATTGGCAATCACCATCAAAATCAAAAGGCTGACAATCATCAAAATGCCATTGAAACTCTTGGTGTCTATATTTTCAAAAACAAAATTGAAAAATCCGTAATGAAACAATAGGAAGTTTAATGTACTGATAATGAGTGTAAATTTACTCAATGATATTTTTTCTTTCATAATATTTTTTTGTAGTTAGATAAATTGCGAAACATAAGCTCAATAGCGAGAAAAAATAAATGGTCAACGGTTCTTGATAAATTCTTATACATAAAACTATTGCCGAAATCGAAAACAAAGCGATAAAAATCGGATGGTATTTTCTATTGGACATCCATTCAAAAAAATTAAATTTTTTGACAGACAAAAGCCCGATAATAGCTGCAAAAGCCCCCAGTGAACTACCCAAAAGTACATCCAACGGATGGTGAGCACCCACTGCCACTCGAGAAAGAGCAATAAATAATCCTATGGAAAGTCCAATCAACCAATAAATAAAACGATATGAGCGTTTTTCAGGAGAAAAAAATAGTAAAACGACCACTAACCATGTAAATATAGTGATGGAATGTCCCGAAGGACAACTCGAAAAACCAACAATTTTTTTTCCTATGATTTGAAAAGTATTTAGTTCGTAGCAAGTTGCAGGTCTGGGAATGTAAAACAGACTTTTGGGTATTTTTGATAAAAACAATGAAAGAATTGATGAGCGAATCAAAACGTGCCAAAAGTTTGGATATAAAATATAAAATACAGACAATAAGGATAATACAATAAAGGCGTCTCCCAATTGAGTAAGGTTGTTTTGTACATCTGGAAAACGTGAAAGATGTTTGTTTAAAAAATAAAACCAACTTTTTTGAATATTTACATATCCATCAGCACTAAGTGCATTGTTGTAAATGATGAAACCTAAAATCAAAAAAATTACCAAAAGCGGTGCAATCATTAAGTAGGATGGGAGTTTGTGAAATGTTTTTTCTGAGTAATGAGTCATTTTACAATTTTGATTATTTGGGGTCAAATGTACTAAGATTTTTTTAATCTACTAATGCAAAATGCTAAATGGAAACTTTGGACGATTGTATTCCTCAGTCAATTGAATTAATTTTTTTTGTATTTTAGCACTCGCAAAAAAGAATATGTATGTTTTTAAAAACAGTATTGACCAACATAGGGAAATTTTCCTTGATGATTGTAGAAATTTTTAGAAAACCAACCAAATGGCGTATCATGAAGGGCTTGATTTTCAAGGAAATTGATGAGCTAATCATAGGTTCTTTAGGGATCGTGTGTTTTCTTTCGTTTTTTATTGGAGCGGTAGTTTCTATCCAAACCGCATTGAACTTGAGCAACCCTATGATACCGAAATATTTGATAGGATTTGCAGGGAGACAGTCTATATTATTGGAGTTTTCACCTACATTCGTGTCGATTATTATGGCCGGAAGAATGGGGTCGTATATTACCTCAAGTATCGGTACTATGCGAGTAACTGAGCAAATCGATGCGTTGGAAGTAATGGGGATAAATTCTATTAACTATTTGATATTTCCTAAGTTAGTAGCTTCGTTGACCTATCCGTTTTTGATAGGAATCAGTATGTTTGTCGGAGTAATGGGAGGGTATATCGCTGGAACATTTGGAGGGTATTTGTCTGCCGAAGAATTTATCAAAGGATTGCAATACGATTTTGATCCATATCATGTAACCTATGCGTTTATCAAAACCTTTATTTTTGGGTTGGTATTAGCAACAGTGCCTTCGTTTTATGGGTATTATATGCAAGGAGGAGCCTTGGAAGTAGGAAAAGCTGCAACCAAATCGTTTGTTTGGACAGCGGTAACGATTATTATCCTCAATTATTTATTGACGCAGATTTTATTGACATAGTTTCGATACCTATTAGAATCATAGAGCAACGACCTATGTTTGCTTTTAAATCGGAGCGTCTTTGTTTTCTAAAAAACTCGGATTCTCGGTGGTGAAAAAAAGACTATGTAGTAAAAATATCTGTGTAATCTGCGAAAGTTTTCATTAGACCGCAGGTGTAAAAAATGACATTATGATTGAAATAAAAAACATAAAAAAATCCTTCAATGGAAAAGAAGTATTGAAGGGAATTACAACGGTTTACGAATCAGGAAAGACCAATTTAATTATCGGTCAATCTGGTTCAGGAAAAACTGTATTGTTGAAAACCTTGTTGGGAGTGCATACACCTGACAGCGGACAAATTATTTTCGACGGAAGAGATTTTGCCTTGTTGTCAAACGATGAACGAAGAAATCTTCGTACAGAAATCGGAATGGTATTTCAAGGAAGTGCTTTGTTTGACTCGATGAATGTGGAACAGAATATAGGTTTCCCGTTGAGAATGTTTACGAATAAGAGTAATACTGAAATTAAAAATCGTGTGCAAGAAGTAATCGAGCGTGTAAATCTGAAAGATGCCAATCACAAGATGCCGTCTGAAATTTCGGGAGGTATGCAAAAAAGGGTAGCCATTGCCCGTGCGATTGTAAACAATCCTAAATATCTGTTTTGTGATGAGCCCAACTCGGGATTAGACCCAAAAACCTCGATCGTTATTGACGAATTGATACAAGAAATTACGCATGAATACAACATTACAACGGTTATCAACACCCACGATATGAACTCAGTTTTACAAATCGGCGAACACATCGTGTTTTTGAAGAACGGTGTATTGGTTTGGGAAGGCAACAGTCAGGAAATCATGGCAACGGAAAATCCAGATATTGTAGATTTTGTGTATTCATCAGAATTGTTGAAAAAAATCAAAGAAGCACACTCATAGGGGACGAAACATTTTTCGCCTCCTACGAAATTTGAAAAAATGTAAATTGATAACCTAAAATTGAGTATTATGGAGATAACAAGCATTGATCAATTGGATTTTAATAAAACCTATTCGTATGCGGATTATCTTTTGTGGAAATTTCAAGAGCGTTTGGAGTTAATCAAAGGGAAAATTTTTGCGATATCTCCTGCACTAAGTAGAAAACATCAGGATATTTCGTTTAATATAACACTTACATTGGGTAATTTATTTAAAAAAGTACCCTGTAAATATATGTAGCCCTTTTTGATGTTCGCATTCCAAGAAAAGGAAAAAAATAATAAAGATATTTTGACAGTGGTTCAACCTGATTTGTGCGTAATATGCGATGAATCCAAATTGGACGACAAAGGTTGTTTGGGTGCACCAGATTTAATTATAGAAATTCTTTCTCCAGGAAATTCAAAAAAGGAAATGAAAAAGAGATTTTCAGAATTTGAAAAAAACGCGAATAAAAGAATTAGTTAGGAAGAGTTAAGAATAAAAATTCAGGAAGAAAGAAATGCAATATAACTTGTATTTGTCAGAACAAGCTCAAATTGAATTTGATGAAATTTTATTTTTTACAATCCTAAAAAAGAGAGTTTAGGATATGAAGTTCAAGACGAGATTGTTGAATATTTTGATGTGATAAAGAAAAATTCTTTTTTGTTTCAAAAACGAATCGACCAAATTAGATGTTGTTTTACAAAGAGATTTAATTTTGGATTTTTTTATTTTGTTAATGAAATTAATATAGAAATCAATGTGATAGGATTAGTCAACAGTAAAGATAATCCTAAAAAATTAAAAGGTAGATTTTTGTCTTAAATTTCAATTTAATCGAAAAATATAAATAGCTGCAGTCTATGTTTTCTCTAAAAAGCGTAGCATCTAAATATTCACACAAAGTTATACCTATGTTTCTATTGTTTCCTATGTGGTTAATTAAGAACAAGTGTAGCGTTTCTAATTTTTTGTGGTAAGAAAAGAAAAAAATGTGTTTTTCAATGTTTGTAAATTTACTTTGTACAGTCAGTCGACAAATCTTGGGGTCGAGTTATAAAGATAATTTTGTTTCGCTCAGTTCGTGGGGGTCAATTCGTGTAATTTGTAGCTAAAATACAATAGTATGTTTTCACTATTCAAAAATCAAAAAGAAAAGAAACTGGTAAAATTAGGCTTTCAATCCCTAATCGATGCCTATAAAGAAAAGTTCAACTCGGGCGAATGGACAAAAGAAACCTACAAAAAAGCTATTGATACTTTGTACAAAGACAAAAAAACAGCTATTGAAAATATCGACAATATACAGGTTTCTACGCGTCAAACTTATGACGACGATGAGGTAATATCTCCGCTCAATTTGCAAAATATCCGGCAACATTTTATCGATTACGATTTTGTGTATAGCAGTTTGCTGTTTGAATACAAAAATCATAACAAAATACATATTCAAGCTATTGATACTTTAGAAAAATGGTTGGAAGAGCAATTTCCAACGGCAAAGATTACCGAGAGTCATACTCAAAATTGGTGCGAAAAAGATACCAATCAACTCATCGAAAAAGCCTTGGAAGCCATTACCGAAGATAATGCCGACGAAATAAAAACAATTTTTACCCTATTGAAAAACAGAACTTAATGAAAATACCATCGCCATCAAAACCGTATCTTATTGCAGGGCCGTGCAGTGCCGAATCATTGGAGCAGGTATTGCAAATTGCCGAGCAAATAAAATCCTATTCACAACTTTTCCGTGCAGGGATATGGAAACCTCGTACGCGTCCCGGTGGGTTTGAAGGAGTAGGAGAGATAGGTTTGCAGTGGTTACAAGAAGTAAAAAAGCAAACCCAATTGCCCTTAGCTGTTGAGGTTGCCACGGCTCACCATGTGGAAAAAGCTCTCGAATATGGCGTAGATGTGTTGTGGATTGGAGCCAGAACCACGGTAAATCCTTTTGCGGTACAAGAAATTGCCGATGCCTTGCAAGGAGTAAAAAAACCGGTGATGATAAAAAATCCTGTCAATCCCGATGTGGCATTGTGGGCAGGTGGTGTCGAGCGATTGCAAAAAGCAGGAGTTGAAGAAATATCGCTCATTCACAGAGGTTTTTCAACTTATGAAAAAACGATTTTTCGCAATACCCCCGAATGGCAAATTGCCTTGGATATAAAATCGTTGTTTCCTCAATATCCACTGATATGCGACCCTTCGCATATTGCAGGAAATAGAAATTTAATAGCCGAAGTCTCTCAAACTGCTTTGGATTTGAACTTTGACGGACTGATGATAGAAACACACAACTGTCCAGACAAGGCGTGGAGTGATTCCGCACAGCAAGTTACCCCAGAAACCCTATGGGAAATCTATCAAAACTTGAAAGTGAGAGATTTGGCCAATCACGAAGAGCAGTATGTACTCAATATAAAAAATTATCGCAATCAAATCGATGCCCTCGATACCAAAATCATACATTTGCTCAATCAACGTATGGAGATTGTGGATAAAATTGGCGATTTGAAGAAAAATAAAAATGTAGCTGTTTTTCAGCAAGAGCGTTGGGCAGAGGTATTGCAAAAAATGACCGCTCAGGCAGAAAAGAATCAACTCGGAGAGGAATTTATCACGGCTTTGTACAAGGCGATTCACCAAGAAAGCATCACCCGACAAAGCAAGATTGTCAATCAGAAGTAAGATAATAGAATGAAAAACACTTTTTCTACTATTAAGTCTTTTTCATTTCTTTTTCATAATTCTGAGAAAGAAATGAAAACTGATGTTCAAAAAAAAGATTTAAAGGGAAATGTAAAGTATTTGAAAGAGTTTGTTTATTATGCAAAAGAAGAATATGGAGCTGTTGTAATAGAAAGATTTTTGAAGGAGGAATTTCTCATTTTGATAGTGAAGGAAAACTTTTGATGGAGGAAGAATATGATAATGATGAAAATAAAGTGATTTTAAGGAATTTTATAAATATGATAATAAAACAGGTTTCTTGTTAGAAGAAATTACTATTGGCTGTGATTATTATAAAATAATCTTTAGATTAGTTAATAAATATGACAGGCAAGGTAATTTAGCCCTAACATTTTTTTACGGATATATTAATAATTACTTCAAAATGTATCAATATGGTTTTGATAATCATAAGATTGAGGAAATAACAATTGATGAAAGAGGAAAAATTGTAGAAAAAACTATATACAATGAAAGGAAATTGAGAATTATTTATGAATATGATAATACCTATTATAATGTCATAAAACAAACAAATTTAAGTTATAAAATCGATTTGTGGTCATATATTTACGAATACGATTCTTACGGAAATTGGATTAAAAGAATTGAATATGACAATGACGAACCTATAGAAATAATTTTTCGCGAGATTGAGTATTACGACTGATAAAAAGTAAAACAACAAAATTCAAATGGCAAGCCAAACATATACAGGAATTGTTTATAAATCTACAGGGAGTTGGTACACCGTTCAAACCGAATCAGGTGAGCAATACAATTGTAGAATCAAAGGAAAATTTAGAATCAAAGGTATCAAAAGTACCAATCCTATCGCTGTAGGAGATGTAGTCGATTTTACAGTAGAAACCATCGGTGATGAAACCACAGGACAGATTTTTCATATACATACAAGAAAAAATTATTTGATTAGAAAATCCGTTAATCTTTCTAAGCAAACACATATTATCGCGACCAATATCGATTTACTTTTTATATTGGTTACCATAGACAATCCTGTAACTACGACGAGCTTTATCGATCGATTGTTGGTAACTGCTCGTGCGTATGGTATCGAAGCAGTTTTGCTTTTTAATAAAATAGATACTTTGAAAGAAGAATCTTTAGATGAGCAATTGTATTTACAATATATATACGACAGCATTGGATATAAATGTCTTAGAGTTTCTGCAGCCGAAAATAAAGGAATTGATGCGTTAAAAGAGTTGATGAAAGGAAAAACCTGTATGTTTACTGGACATTCTGGGGTAGGAAAATCTACTTTGATCAATACATTAGACCCTTCGCTCAATCTCAAGACAAAAGAAATTTCTGAACAACATCAGCAAGGACAGCATACGACAACTTTTGCAGAAATGTTTGACTTGGATTTTGATGCAAAAATCATCGATACTCCAGGAATCCGAGGGTTTGGTTTGGTCGATATGGAACCTCAAGAAATAAGTGATTATTTTCCAGAGTTTTTTGTCTTGAAAGACCAGTGTAAATTCAACAATTGTTTGCATAAAGAAGAACCTAAATGTGCTGTAAAAGATGCTTTGAATGCAGACGAAATCGCCTGGAGTAGGTATAAAAGTTATTTGCAAATTTTAGAAGGAGATGAAGAAAATTATCGAACAGATATTTATGCAAATGGAAAAGGCAATGAAGAATAATTACATTTTTATATGTTGTAATTAATCGAAAATAATTTATTTTTGCGACAAATTTTATTTCAATGGCAAAGAATTTAGTAATCGTTGAGTCGCCTGCAAAGGCAAAAACTATCGAGAAATTTTTAGGAAAAGACTATCAAGTAGAGTCGAGTTTTGGACATATCGCAGATTTACCTTCAAAGGAAATGGGGGTAGATATTGCAAATAATTTTCGTCCAAAATACGAAGTTTCGAGCGATAAAAAAGCTGTTGTAAAAAAATTGAAAGATCTTGCCAAAAAAGCCGAAACGGTTTGGTTGGCATCCGATGAAGACCGCGAGGGAGAGGCTATTGCATGGCACCTGGCGGAAGAATTGAAATTGAAAGAAGAAACGACCAAACGAATCGTTTTTCACGAAATTACAAAATCGGCTATTACCAAAGCGATTGAAAATCCGCGTACGATAGACTACAATTTGGTAAATGCCCAACAAGCTCGAAGAATCCTCGACCGTTTGGTAGGTTACGAATTGTCGCCTGTGCTTTGGAAAAAGGTAAGAGCAGGGTTGTCTGCTGGTAGAGTACAGTCGGTAGCCGTGCGATTGATTGTGGAAAGAGAAAGAGAAATTGATAGTTTTTCTTCAGAATCGTCATTTGCTATTTCAGCCGAATTTATTTCAGAAAAAGGAAAATTGTTCAAAGCAAAATTGACCAAAAACTTCGCGTCTGAAAAAGATGCAAACGAGTTTTTGCAAAAAAATATAGGAGCTACATTTTCGGTTTCGAGTCTTGAGACCAAACCTACTAAGAAAATTCCAGCTCCACCATTTACCACTTCTACTTTACAACAAGAAGCTGCGAGAAAATTGTATTTTTCGGTAGGACAAACCATGATGTTGGCTCAAAGACTATACGAAAGCGGATTGATTACCTATATGAGAACCGATAGCGTAAACCTTTCTGCCGAAGCCAAATCTGCTATTGCCAACGAAATTACAACCGCATTTGGTGCCAATTATAGCAAACCGAGAAATTACGCAACCAAGAGCAAAGGAGCTCAAGAGGCTCACGAAGCCATCCGTCCGACTGATATGAGCAAACATTCTGTAAATATCGACCGCGACCAAGCACGTTTGTACGATTTGATCTGGAAGCGTACCATTGCCTCGCAGATGAGCGATGCACAGTTGGAAAGAACCAATGTACATATCAATACGCAAAATCACAAGGAAACATTTTTAGCAACAGGAGAGGTGATTTTGTTCGACGGTTTCTTGAAAGTATATTTGGAAGGAAACGACGACGATGAACAAGAGCAAGAAGGTTTGTTGCCGGTGTTGAGCAAAGGAGAAGCTGTGCAAAATCAATGGATTACAGCAACTCAGCGTTTTTCTCGTCCACCAGCGAGATATACAGAAGCGTCGTTGGTAAAGAAATTAGAAGAATTGGGTATCGGACGACCTTCAACTTATGCACCTACGATTTCTACGATTATCGCAAGAAATTATGTAGAAAAAGGAACAAAAGAAGGAGTAGCTCGTGCCTACAAAATGTTGAAATTGGAAAACAATACTATTTCAACCAAAGATTTGACAGAAAATACAGGAGCCGACAAAGGGAAATTGGTTCCAACAGATATAGGAAATATCGTGACAGACTTTTTAGTGAAAAATTTCGCTACGATATTGGATTATCATTTTACGGCAAAAGTAGAGGAAGATTTTGATGCTATTGCCGAAGGTGAGAAAAATTGGGTGGAAATGATGAACGAATTTTACGGATTTTTTCATCCCAATGTAAAAGATGTAGAGCAAAATGCCGAAAGAGAATCAGGTGAACGCATTTTGGGTACACATCCGCAAAGTGGAAAACCAGTATTGGTTCGTTTGGGTAAATTTGGACCAATGGCTCAGATTGGTGATGCCGAAGACGAGGAGAAAAAATTTGCGTCTTTACCACCACAGTTGAATATGGCTACCATTTCGCTCGAAGAAGCCTTGAATTTGTTCTTGTTGCCAAAACAATTGGGAACTTATCAAGGCGAAGAAGTTGAGGTAAACAATGGTCGTTTTGGACCATATGTGCGATTTGGAAGTACATTTATCACTTTGCCAAAAGGCGAAGAACCGTTGAATGTTTCGTTTGAAAGAGCGGTTGAACTCATCAAAGAAAAACAAAAAGCAGATGCTCCGATTGCTACTTATCAAGGATTGGATGTACAAAAAGGAGTAGGGCGTTTTGGACCATTTATCAAGTGGAATGGTATGTTTATCAATGTGTCCAAAAAATACGATTTCGATTATTTAACCCAAGTCGATGTCGAAGCATTGATTGAGGATAAATTGCAAAAAGAAAAAGACAAATTGATTCACAATTGGGCAGAAGAAGGCATCCGTGTGGAAAAGGCTCGTTGGGGGCGTTCGGTAATTTTGCAAGGTAAAACAAAAATCGAATTATCAAAAGAGGTGGATGCAGCTGCATTGACATTGGATGAGGTGAAAAAGTTGATTGAAGAAAAAGCACCAAAGACAGCAACAGCTAAAAAGGCTTCGACAACCAAAAAAGCAACAACGGCTAAGAAAACCACAACAAAGAAAACAAAATGATAGAACAATATCTAAAACCGATTACCTTTGATTTGGAGTTGTTTGTGCAGAAATTGCCTACATTTACTCTGGGGAAGGTAATCGATAAGCATACAGAAAATCATTTTCCTTCGTTGGACGATGTCCAAATTGCCTTGCTTACCGTGGACGAGTTTAGAGGAGGAGATATAGACGAAACCGAATTGTCGTTTTTTGAAATTCGAAAAAATCTATACGAACTCTATCAAGGAAATTGGTCTTCAAAAATAGTGGATTTGGGTACATTGGAAGCTGGAAATATGTTGGAAGATACCTATTTTGCACTAAGAGAAATTTGCGAATATTTGTTAAAGCAAAACATATTGCCCATTATTATTGGAGGATCGCAAGATTTGACTTATCCCATTTATCGTGCGTATGACAAGTTGGATCAAATGGTCAATTTGGTTACAGTAGATAATAAAATCGACATTGTAAAAGATTTTGCACAACCATCTGAAAACTTTTTGACAAAAATTATCATGGAAGAGCCAACTAATTTGAGAAATTTTTCTAATTTAGGCTACCAAACGTATTTCAATAGTCAGGAAGAACTCGATTTGATAGAAAGTATGTACTTCGAGGCGTATAGAGTAGGGGAGTTGGCTCACGATTTGACATTGATAGAGCCAATTTTGCGAGATGCAGATATCGTCAGTGTAGATGTAGCAGCAATAAAATCAGCAGACATGGGGTATTATAGAAAGTTCAATCCTAACGGATTTGATGGGAGAGAAATTTGTACCATCACACGCTATGCAGGAATCAGTGATAAAGTGTCAATTTTCGGATTGTTTAATATAGGAACAAAAGACGCCAAAAGTCCGTTACTTGCGCAAATGATTTGGTATTTTTTAGAAGGATATAATTACAGAATTAACGAATATCCCTATATTAGCAAAAAAAATTACTTTAAATATATCGTTGCTAACGAAGATCAGGATTTGATTTTTTACAAAAGTGATATGTCAGGTAGATGGTGGATAGAATTGCAATATTCAGATATGGAGGACAATGAACGAAAAGTTTTGTTTCCTTGTAGCAAGCGAGATTATGACAATTCTCTGAAAGGAGAAATTCCCGAAAGATGGTGGAAAGCAATGAAGAAATTGTTAATTTAAGTAGGCTTGTTAAAAGAATTATAAAAAAAATAAAGATTTTCTTTTGATATTTCAAAATAATTGAATAGGTTTGAACCTTAGAAAAAAATAAAAATATAAACACGAATAATTATATGAAGAAGTTCATTTCACTTTCGGCACTTTCTTTAGTGTTATTTAGCTGTGGATCAGGGGATAGGGGTGAATTGTTGCAAGGGACTCAAGGTAAAAGATGGGTTGTTGAGCAACCACAAGGTATGGCGTTTATTCCTGGAGGATCATTTACGATGGGAAAAACACATCAAGACTTGTTTGATGCACAAGATGCTCCATTAAGAACAGAAAATGTTGGTTCATTTTATATGGACGAAACAGAAATTACCAATAATCAATACCGTAAGTTTGTAGAATTTGTAAAAGATTCTGTAATCCGTACGCGTTTAGCGATTATGGCAGAAGAGATGGGAATGGATCCATCTGCAGGAGGAATTGGTCAATTTGCTTTCTTGCCTGAGCAAGATCCTTCGATGAATAGCAACCAGTCTGCATACGACAAGTATATGTATGACAACTACTATAGTATGGCTATGGATGCAGATGAATACGCTGGTAGAAGATTGAACAAAAAAGTAAGATTGATTACAGATCCAAAAAGATACCCAGACGAATATTATGTAGAAGTAATGGATTCATTGTACATCCCTGCTTCTGAAAATTTCGATGGTTTGGTTTCTTTCGACCCTACTAAATTGAAATTTAAATATTCTTGGTTTGATAAAGAAGCAGCTCTAAATGATCCTACATTGGGAACAAGAGATAGAAGAGCACGTTACTTAAGAACAGAAATCGTAGATGTTTATCCAGATACCACAAGATGGGTAAAAGATTTCAAATACTCTTACAACGAGCCAATGCACAAAGAATATTTTTGGCACGAAGCGTATGGAGAGTATCCTGTAGTAGGTGTAACTTGGCAACAAGCTAAAGCATTTGCTGCTTGGAGAACTTTGTACAAAAACACTCACCTGAAAAACAAAAAATCTAATCATAAATTATATGAATATAGATTGCCTTCTGAAGTAGAATGGGAATACGCAGCAAGAGGTGGAATGCAAAATGCAGTGTACCCTTGGGGTGAACCATATACTGTAGATGACAAAGCATGTTTCTTGGCAAACTTCCGTCCTGATAGAGGAAACTTTGCAGATGACGGTGCAATGTTTACAGCAGAAGCAAGATCATACAAACCAAACGGTTACAACTTGTACAATATGGCAGGAAACGTAGCAGAATGGTGTGAAGATACTTATAAAGAAGATACCTATGTGTATAATACATCGTTGAAACCAAAAGCTATCTCATCTGACAATCCTATCAAAGTGGTGAGAGGTGGTTCTTGGAGAGATGTAGCTTATTTCTTACAAGTGTCGACAAGAGATAAAGAACATGGAGATTCAGCAAGAAGTTACATCGGATTCCGTACGGTAGTTTCTGCTCCAGGACCAAACTTGAACGAAGCAAAAATTTCAACAAGTGGTAGATAATAATAAAGAGTACAATCAATAATTAAAACACACAAAACAATAGAAAATTATGGCAATTCCAAAAAGAGTTATGAATTTTTGCTACGGTATGGGAGCAGCAGTTGTTATCCTCGGAGCGTTATTTAAAATTACACATAGAGAGTTCGGACCATTGAACGGAAATAACATGCTTACAATCGGTTTGATTGTAGAGGCATTGATCTTTGCAATTTCTGCTTTCGAGCCAGTAGATGAAGAATTTGATTGGTCTAAAGTATATCCAGAATTGAAAGGTGGTGAACCAAGAAATAACCAAGCAGTAGCAGGTGGTGGTTTTGGAGGAGTACAAGTTACAGGAACTCCAGTACAAGTAAGCGGAGGTTCTTCAGTAGCTCCAGCATCAGTATCTTTCGGACAAGGAGGAGCAGTAGCAGTACAAGCACCAGCAATGGAAAAATCATTGTTGTCTGAAAAATTGGATCAAATATTGAAAGATGCAAAAATCGACGGACAATTGATGGAAGGATTGCGTAAGTCTATCCAAAACTTTGAAGCAGCAGCTAAAGGAATTGCTCCTACAGTTGACGTAGTAGCTTCATCAAACAAATATGCTGAGGAAATGACAAAAGCAGCTACACAGTTGGAAGAGTTGAACTCAATGTACAAAACACAATTAGAAAGTGCTACTAAAAACGCAGATATCAACAAAGAGGTAGCTGAAAACAACTTGAAGTTGAAAGAACAAATGATGTCTTTGACTTCAAACCTATCTACATTAAATGCTGTTTATGGTGGAATGTTATCTGCTATGGGAAAAAACAGCTAATTAGTAATTAACCATTTAAACCACTAATTAGAACATGGCAGGAGGAAAACAAACCCCAAGACAAAAGATGATCAACCTGATGTATTTGGTGTTCATTGCAATGATGGCACTCAATATGTCAAAAGAGGTTTTGTCAGCTTTTGGATTGATGAATATCAAGTTTGAAACAGCCAATAAAAAGGCTGAAGAAGCAAACGAAAGAAATTTGGCTCAACTTTCATTAAAAGCAGAAGAAAATGGACAGCGTTACGCTGAACCTTACAAAAAAGCTTTGGAAGTTCAGAAAATTTCCCAAGATTTTTACAGTTATATCGAGTCTTTGAAAGCTCCTATTAGAGAAGCATACCCAATCGACCCTGAAACAAAAGAGTTGCCTTATGAACAAATGGACAAAGGTGAAGTGATTGATTTGGATTGGTTTATTGGTGACGGATACACTGAAAAAGGAAATCAAATCATCGCTCGTTTCAAAAAATATAGAGATGATTTAAAAGAAGTTGTTGGAGATGATGTAAAATACCAACACTTTATGGATAATGTTGAGGAAAAATTCAACACAAAAGATGTGGTAAATGCTCAAAGTCAAAAACACTTGTACTTAAACTATCACTACAAAGGATTCCCAGCAATTGCTTCATTGGCAAAATTGTCTGCTTTACAAAATGATGTGAAAGAGATTGAAAACGAATTTTACAACATCGCTTTAGGAAATACATTGAAACAAGAGGCTTCGATGAGAAACTTTAAAGCGTATGTAGTAACAGATAAATCGGTTTATTTCTCAGGAGAACAAATCACTGGTAGAGTAGTATTGGGAAGATTTGACAACAAAACGGTTCCATCTCAAGTAATCGTAAACGGAAATAACATCAACTTGTCAAACCCTAATACATTTGCAGACGGTCAGGTTCAAATGAGAATGACTGCTGGAGGTCTTGGAGAACACAAGTTTACTGGAAAATTCGTTTTCGTAGAAGATGGAGAAAAAATTGAAGTAAACATCGAGGATTCAAATTACGTAGTAATCGACAGGCCAAAAGTTGCTACAATCGCAGCTGATAAGATGAATGTTGTGTATATGTTGCTTGACAACCCTATTTCAGCTTCATTTGCTGGTGTACCAGATGACAAAGTAAAAGTTACGGCTTCTTCTGGAAGTTTAAGACAAACTGGTCCTGGAAAATATGTATTGAAACCAGCTGCTGGAACTTCTGTAACAATTACAGCAATAGGTACCTTGCCTGATGGATCTACAGTTAGTGATAAAAAAGAGTTCAGAATCAAATCTATTCCTGCTCCAAGAGGTACTGTACGTGGTGAATATACTGCAAAAGGTACTGTAGAGAGTTTGAAAAAATCAAGTGTAGGTGCTAAAATGGAAGACTTTGATTTTGAAGTGAAAGTTGTAACAACAGGATTTACAATTGTGTTTCCTAACAACTTAGGATCTGTAACATGTTCAGGAACTAACTTGAATGAAGAAGCACAAAGAAAAGCAGAACGTTTGAAACCTGGAGATATCGTTCGTATCACGGATATTAAAACGAGAATCGAAGGTATAGATTTACACATGAAGCGTCCTTCTGATGCTACTTTCCAAATTTTATAAATAGATTAAGGTATGAAAAGATTAAATATTATAACAGCACTATTTTTGGGAATGAGTACTTCTGCGACTTTTGCTCAAGCTAGTTTGTTAAATGCAAAAACAGCTTCTGAAATCGGAGAAAAAACTCTTGAAGAAATAGTATTAGATACAGAAGGGCCAAGACCTTATGAACATGTAAATGAAAGAGATATTCTATGGCAAAAAAAAGTGTGGGAAGTAATCCCAGCTGACCAAAAAGCAAATATGAAATATTTCTTCCCATTAGATAAAGTTCACGGTAGAAAACCCTTGTTTGATATCTTGATGGACGGTGTTATGTCGGGAGCAATTTCTGAAGTTTATGACGATGATACATTTACTCATAAATTAAACTTAGAGGAATTAAAATCTAAATTAACTCGTACAGTAATCACCGATGAAGGTATCGACCAAATGAACTTAGGGTTGCCAGTTTCTGAAGAGTATATCGATGTTTACAAATTGCGAGCTCGTGATGTAAAAGAGTACAAAATAATGGGACTTTGGTATTTTGATAGAAACGAAGGTGAATTGAAATACCGTATCTTAGGAATTTGTCCTGTAACGGTAGATTTAGCTACAAGAGGTTTAGAACAAGAAAATATGCAAGATTTGTTCTGGATTTTCTTCCCTGGTGCAAGAGATATCTTATACAAACACTATGCGTACAACGAAAGAAACGAACGTTCAAAAGTTAGTTACGATCAATTGTTCAATCAACGTAGATTCAATGCCACCATCTATAAAGTGGACAATGCTTACGGAGATTACGCAATTTCTGATTTAGTTCAAGACAATGCGATGCGTCAACTAATCGAGGCAGAGCGTGTAAAACAAGAAATCAGAGAGTTTGAAGATGATTTATGGAATTACTAATAGAAAAAAAGAGGCTTATATGAGCCTCTTTTTTTTGCTTTAATATTATTGATGTAATTTCTATCAGTTTTCAATAATATATCAATGTAATTCTAATGAAATTTAGTCGTACTTTTGCACTTTCAATAGTTTGATATGATAGATTATCTCATTATAGGTGGAGGATTGGCAGGTCTTTCGTTTGCTCGTTATTGCCAGTTGTATAACAAATCGTTTTTGATATTAGACGCTCGTAAAAATAGTGCTTCGCGTGTGGCAGGTGGTATGTACAATCCTGTAGTATTGAAACGATTTACAGCAATATGGCAGTCGAAAGAACAATTGGAAATTGCAAAAGATTTTTATCCTGCATTGGAAAAAGAATTGCAAACTCGTTTTTTCTTCCCAATGCCTATTTATCGCAAATTTGCCTCTGTGGAAGAACAAAATAATTGGTTTGTAGCTTGTGATCATTTGGAAACAGCTCCTTTTCTCAACGAACAATTATTCAATGGGAAATTTTCTCATATCCCTTCTCCTTTTGGATATGGTGAAGTCTTTGAAACGGGATTTTTAGATGTTGCACATTTTGTTTCATCTTATCAAAACTATTTCTTTGATAAGAAACAATTAACTTACATTACATTGGATTATCAACAGTTGAATATTTCTGATGAATGTATCCAATACAATGATATTAAAGCAAAAAATATCATATTTGCCGAAGGATTTTCTTTGCATCAAAATCCTTATTTCAATTATTTACCTTTAGACGGTACAAAAGGGGAATTGTTGTATGTGAAAATTCCTGACTTGAAATTAGAATCCATTGTAAAATCGAAAGTGTTTTTGATTCCTGTAGGTAATGATATTTATAAGGTTGGAGCTACCTACGATTGGCAAGATAAAACCAATGTACCTACTCAAGCTGCTTATGATGAATTGATAGAAGGATTAGAACAGTTGATTGATTGTCCATATGAGGTCGATGAGCATAGAGCTGGGGTGCGACCGACAGTAAAAGACCGCCGTCCTTTGGTTGGAAAACATTATCAATTTCAAAATGTATTTTTGTTAAACGGATTGGGAACAAGAGGTGTGTTATTAGCTCCTTATTTAGCTGAAAAATTGTTTTTTTACATTGAAGAAAATCAAACATTGGATAAAAATATTTCTGTTGAGAGGTATTATAAGAAGTTGGATTTGTTCAAGGTAGGAAATAGAAAACAATCTTAAAATAGAAGTGAGAGATAGTGTAAATATATTGTTAATAATTACAAAAAAAATAAAAATTAGCATCAATCAGCAGTTTATAACAATTTATAGAGTTTGTTATAAAAAAACATTTTTAGCAAATTTGTGAAATCTGCTTGAGAATAAAAACAGCATAATCATGATAAACATACACGATTTATCCGTTTCGTTCAACGGAGATTATTTATTTGAAAATGTATCTTTTCGCCTCAATGCAGGGGATAAAGTTGGATTGGTAGGAAAAAACGGAGCTGGTAAATCTACGATGTTAAAAATTCTTTCCAAAGAGCAGTCGTCAGACAGCGGAACCATTGCTACGGACAAAGAGGTAAAAATAGGATTTTTGAAACAAGATATAGATTTTATCAAAGGTCGTACAGTGTTGGACGAGGCGTACCAAGCCTTTTCGGAATTATTGTCTATACAATTTGAAATTGATTCAATCAATGCGGAATTGTCTAACCGTACCGATTATGAATCAGAAGGTTATAATAAATTAATCGAGAAGTTATCTGAACAAACCGAACGATTTGAATTGTTGGGTGGTTATCAATATGTTGGTAATACCGAGCGAATTTTGTTGGGATTGGGTTTCAAAAGAGAGGATTTTCACAAGCAAACCGATACTTTTTCGGGAGGTTGGCGTATGCGTATAGAATTGGCAAAATTACTCTTGCAAAACAATGATTTGTTATTGTTGGATGAGCCTACCAACCATTTGGATATTGAGTCGATTATTTGGTTTGAAGACTTTTTGAAATCTTTTTCTGGAGCTGTAGTTTTGGTTTCACACGACAAAATGTTTTTGGATAATGTAACCAATCGCACCATAGAAATTTCCAATGGAAAAATATACGATTTCAATAAAAATTATTCAAAATATCTCATTGAAAGAGAAGAACAGTTGAAAATACAATTGGCTGCTCAGAAAAATCAAGCGAAAAAAATCGAAGAAACCGAAAAGTTAATTGAGAAATTTCGCTACAAAGCTACCAAAGCATCAATGGCTCAATCGTTGATAAAGAAATTGGACAAAATTGAGCGAATCGAAGTCGATGAACAAGACCAATCGGTGATGAATGTATCATTTCCGGTATCGGTTATACCAGGAAAAATCGTATTGGAAATGGAAAAAGTAAGTAAATCATTTGGAGAAAAAACGGTTTTTCAAAATATAGATTTACAAATCGAAAGAGGGAAAAAAATCGCTTTTGTTGGACAAAATGGTCAAGGAAAATCTACTTTAATCAAAGCGATTATGAATGAATTTGATTTTCAAGGCGAAATTAAAATCGGACATAATGTACAATTGGGATATTTTGCCCAAAATCAAGCCGAATATTTAGACGGTGAAAAAACACTCCTCGATGTGATGATAGACAATGCTTCGGACAGTAACCGTAGTAAAGTTCGCGATATGTTGGGAGCCTTTTTGTTCCGTGGCGATGATGTGGACAAAAAAGTAAAAGTATTGTCAGGAGGTGAACGCAACCGTTTGGCATTGTGTGTGTTGTTGCTCAATCCGTTTAATGTATTACTCATGGATGAGCCTACCAACCACTTGGATATTCAGTCAAAAGCGGTGTTGAAAGAAGCTCTAAAAAACTACGAAGGTACACTGATAGTCGTTTCTCACGACCGTGACTTTTTGCAAGGATTGTGTGAAAAAACCATAGAATTTAAAGACGGAGCCATTAAGGAATATTTGGGTGATATTAATTATTTCTTAGAGCAGAAAAAAGTAGCAGATATACGTTCTTTGGAAGAAACTTATACCGAAACATCCAAA
The DNA here is from genome assembly GCF_041530365.1 of Capnocytophaga sp. ARDL2. Lineage (NCBI taxonomy): Bacteria > Pseudomonadati > Bacteroidota > Flavobacteriia > Flavobacteriales > Flavobacteriaceae > Capnocytophaga > Capnocytophaga sp. ARDL2. The sequence continues at coordinate 16,656 of NZ_CP168034.1, read as the reverse complement.
ACAGAAACGGTAGAAAAAACTTCAAAATCTTTGAGTTACGAAGAACAAAAGCGAAGAAAATCACTACAAAACAAATTGAATAAAACCGAAAAAGAAATTTCAGAATTAGAAGAAATAATCGCACAAGCCGATCAACAATTAGCAGAAAGTTACGAAGAAATGATGCAAGATTCTCAATGGTTTGTAAATTACGAAAACCTAAAAAGTAAATTGGAAGAAACCATGCTTTTGTGGGAGCAAATTGCAGAGGAGTTGGAGTAAACAATCAACCTTTTTTCTATCTTTGTACTATGAATGAATATTTAGATCCAACGAATACAAATTTTACCAAAGAGGAATTTGATGTAGAAAAAAAACTGCGTCCCCTGTCTTTTGACGATTTTGCAGGGCAAGAACAGGTCTTAGAAAATCTGAAAGTTTTTGTACAAGCAGCCAATATGCGAAACGAAGCTTTGGATCATACCTTGTTTCATGGACCTCCAGGGTTGGGAAAAACCACTTTGGCAAATATATTGGCAAACGAACTCAATGTAGGCATCAAAATCACCTCTGGACCCGTACTTGACAAACCCGGAGATTTGGCGGGATTGCTCACCAATCTCGAAGAACGCGATATACTGTTTATCGACGAAATTCATCGTTTGAGTCCTGTGGTGGAAGAATATTTGTATTCGGCTATGGAGGATTTCAAAATCGATATTGTCATCGAATCTGGACCTAATGCTCGTACGGTACAAATCAATCTCAATCCTTTCACATTGGTTGGGGCAACCACTCGTTCGGGCTTATTGACCGCTCCGATGAGGGCTCGTTTTGGTATTCAGAGTAGATTACAATATTACAACACCGAATTGTTATCGACCATTATCGACCGAAGTGCAGGAATTATAGGCGTACCAATCGATATGGAAGCTGCTATCGAAATAGCAGGTCGCAGTAGAGGAACACCCCGTATTGCCAATGCTTTGTTGCGAAGAGTTCGCGATTTTGCACAAATCAAAGGTAATGGAAGAATCGATTTAGAAATATCAAAATATGCACTCAAAGCCCTAAATGTGGATGCTCACGGATTGGACGAGATGGATAATAAAATCCTTTCGACGATTATCGAAAAATTCAAAGGAGGTCCAGTTGGATTGTCAACATTGGCAACCGCTGTTTCTGAAAATGCTGAAACCATAGAAGAAGTCTATGAACCGTTTCTCATCCAAGAAGGATTTATTTTCCGTACACCGCGCGGAAGAGAAGTTACTGAAAAAGCTTACAAACATTTGGGAATTTACACCACCAGAGGGAGTAAAGGTCTTTTTGATGGATGATTGAATATGTATTGTAAATAAACATCTAAATTTCTAAAAACATTAAAAACAAAATGACACACCAAAAAGAAATATTCAAAATAGGAGATGAAGTAAAAGTTTCACCAGGACTAACGGCGTTAACAGAGTGGCTTACAGGAACTATAATAAAGATATTCAAAAATCCATTTTTAGGTGGTGAAATAGCAATCAAAGACAGCCAAGGTCGAATTTTTTTCGGTACAAAAGATTATTTTAAACTTATTTCTGAATAAATATGTATGCAATTGCCTTTGATATAAGTATTTCGGATTTAGAAATTCATTATGGAGTTCCTTACAACAATGCTTATTTCGAAATTGCTTCAATTATGCAAGAGTATGATTTTTATAGAATACAGGGTAGCATTTATGCTTCTAAAAATAGCAATTTAGGTAATTTGATGTAGGCAATTGATTCTTTGTCTTTGTTAGAATGGTTTGCTAATTCAATTAAAGAAATCAGGGCTTTTAGAATCGAAGACTGGAGTGATTTAACCCCAATTGTAAAAAGAAAAGCAGGTAAAAATCTATAAATCTCTCAATGCCGAAAGGCTCTAAATTTTTATTAAAATGGCACAAAAACCAAGTATTCCGAAAGGAACCAGAGATTTCTCTCCGGCAGAAATTGCCAAGAGAAATTATATCATTTCAACCATAAAAAAGAATTTTGAATCGTACGGATTTCAACCCATTGAAACTCCTTCGTTTGAAAACCTCGATACCCTAATGGGGAAATATGGGGAAGAAGGCGACCGTTTGATTTTCAAAATTCTCAATTCAGGAGATTATTTGTCAAAAGTTGACGACCAATTGTTGCAAGACAAAGACAGTAACAAATTAACGAGCAAAATTTCTGAAAAAGCTTTGCGTTACGACCTTACTGTACCTTTTGCAAGGTTTGTTGTGCAGCATCAAAACGAATTGGAATTTCCATTCAAACGCTATCAAATTCAGCCAGTTTGGCGTGCCGATCGTCCGCAAAAAGGAAGATTTAGAGAATTTTATCAGTGCGATGCCGATGTGGTAGGTTCTACTTCACTTTGGCAAGAAGTAGAATTGGTGCAATTATATGATGCGGTATTTACTCAATTGAATGTAAAAGAAGTAACTATCAAAATCAATAACAGAAAAATACTTTCGGGAATTGCAGAGGTAATCGGCGAAAGTGATAAGTTAATTGATTTTACCGTTGCGTTAGACAAATTAGATAAAATCGGTGAAGATGGCGTAAAGAAAGAAATGTTGGAAAAAGGAATTTCTCCATCAGCGATTGAAAAACTGCAACCTTTGTTTCAATTTCATGGAGATTTAGACGAGAAATTTGCTCAATTGAATGAATTATTGGCAAGTTCGGAAGAAGGAAAAAAAGGAATTGAAGAATTGACGTTTATCTGCAAAACTGTAGAGTCATTTGGATTGAAAACTGCTATTTTAGATTTGGATATTACTTTGGCGAGAGGATTGAATTATTACACAGGGGCTATTTTCGAAGTAGCCGCACCAGCCACAGTGTCTATGGGATCGATTGGCGGAGGAGGTCGCTATGATGATTTGACGAGTATTTTCGGCTTGAAAAACATGTCGGGAGTAGGGATATCTTTTGGATTAGATCGTATTTATTTGGTAATGGAAGAAATGGGAGTGTTTCCTGAAAGTGTAAGTAACTTTACCACAGTGTTGTTTTTCAATTTTGGGGAAAGTGAAGCCGTTTATGCGATGAATGCGGTTTTACAATTGAGAAAACAACAAATCAAAGCAGAATTGTATCCAGATAAAGTAAAAATGGATAAGCAGTTTAAATACGCTGAGAAAAAAGGAATAAAGTATGTAGTTTTTGTTGGAAGTCAAGAGATAGAACAACAAAAATATACAATCAAAAACATTCAGACAGGGACACAAGAGTTGGTTTCGTTTGATGAGATGATAAAAGTTTTGAATCAATAAGAAAAAATCCGCTAATGTAAGTAACGTTAGTGGATTTTTAGTTTTATAAAGATAAAAAATAAACCGCCTTGTAATGAAGCGGTTCAATATTTTGAAGTTGAATTATTTTTTAGCTAAAAATTCATCAACTAATTCTGGAGCCATAACTGATTCTACGAATGTGTAAGCTCCTGTTTTTGGAGATTTAACCATTTTAATAGCTTTGGTTAATTTTTTAGAACCTCCTTGTAATGTTGCTACGGTTTTCTTTGCCATGACTCAAAAATTATTTAATTTCTTTGTGAATAGTTACTTTTTTCAAGATAGGGTTGAATTTTTTTAATTCCATTCTATCTGGAGTATTTTTTTTGTTTTTAGTTGTGATGTAACGAGATGTACCAGCTATTCCTGATGATTTGTGTTCTGTACACTCTAAAATTACTTGGATTCTATTTCCTTTTGCTTTCTTTGCCATCTTAATAATTTTTTAATGGGTGATGAATTACTTCAATAATCCGTTTGCTTTAGCTTCTTTCAAAACTGCTGCAATACCTTTTTTGTTAATAGTTTTTAATGCAGATGTAGATACTTTCAAAGTTACCCATCTATCCTCTTCAGCGATGTAAAAACGCTTTTTTACTAAGTTAACTGAAAACTTTCTCTTAGTTTTGTTCATTGCGTGAGAGACATTGTTTCCAACCATGGCTCTCTTTCCTGTAATCTGACAAACTCTTGACATTATTTCTTACTTTTTATTTAATTGAAGTGCAAAGTTCGATATTATTTTTTTTATACACAAGTTTTTGTGCGTTTATTTTTTGTTTTTTATACTGTTTCTATCAATTATTTGAGTCGATGAGTTGGTTGTATAGCATGAGCAAGGCGTGATGAATTGCCAATTCGATGACTTTTTCTCTCGGTTGTCCCAATTGGAATGTTTGTCCAAATGTTTTTCCATTGTAGTACAATCCGATGCATACCGTTCCTACTTCAACGTCCGAATCACCTTTAGATGGGCCTGCGTTTCCTGTAGTTGACAATGCGATATTTGCTTTGTATTTTTCCGCAACTCCTTTTACCATTTCTATTGCCACCTGATTACTTACCACCGAATGTTGGCTGATTGTTTGTTTATCAACATTGAGTAAATCAATTTTACTTTGGGTTGCATATGTGATCATTCCGCCTTGTAAATATCTTGATGCGCCAGGTATTTTTGAAAATTGAAAAGTGAGATTTCCGCCTGTGAAACTTTCGGCAATGGCTATTTTATGATCGTTTTTCGCCAATAATTCGCTCACTGTTTCAATGAGGGTACATTTATTTTGTAAGGATAAAATATTTTCCTTTGGAATAAAATTTTCAAATTGGGCAACAAAATGATTAACAACAGATTCAATTTCTCTTTGATTTTCTCCATAAGCAGAAAGGCGAAGATCTACTCCTCCTAAAAAAGGTAAATAAGCAAGGGAAATATTGTTTTCTTTTAAATTGTTTTCCCACTGATAAATTTTTTCTGCTAAAAGACTTTCTCCAATTCCAATTGTGGTAATTGTATGGTGAAAAATGGCTTGAGTAGAAAAATGATTTGAGATATAAGGAATAATATGCTCGTTGACTAAATGTTTCATTTCAAAAGGCACACCTGGAAGAAAAATAAAGGTTGTTTTTTCTTTGGTTAGAAGTAATCTAGGAGCCGTACCATATTTATTGAAAAGAATTTTAGCCTTTGAAGGAACATCAGCTTGTTGTTTGTTTATTTCTGTTATTGGACGTTGATAAATAGATTCTATTAGTTGAGTTACATGAGTTAAAACCTCATTATTTCGCACCAATTGGTCGTTAAAATAGTAGATGATAGCTTGTTTAGTTTTGTCATCTTGAGTGGGTCCAAGTCCACCAGTACAAATCACTAAATCTACTTTGTTTTGTAGAGAAGAAAGAGTTTCTGTAACAGCCTGACATGTGTCTGCAATAGCACGTTTTTCATAGATTTTACAACCTGTTTTTTCTAATTCTTGAGCTATAAATACACTATTTGTATCTACAATTTGTCCAATGAGTAGTTCATCTCCGATGGTTATGATTGCTGCATTCATTTTGAAAAAATAAGAGTAAAGGTAAAAAAAATAAAGGGGTAAATAAAATATTTTGGTTAAAAAATGCTAATCAATTAAAAAAAATAGTATTTTTAGCCCATATAATTTTTTAAACAATGAAAAAAGTATTTAGTTTATTGATGATTGCAGCTACGATGTTGGCTTGTAATGGTAAAGATGGCGAGGCTCCTTCACAAGGTGAAGTCATAACTAATGTAAAGACTTTTAATAAAGTAAAAGTTGCATTTGGTGATGGTTATAGTCAAAGTGCTGATGGCACGTTTACCTTTCCAGAAAATCTTGATAATGTAAAGCAAATCAAAATGTATTTGCAAGATTTTTGTCCAAATTACGAATGTGATGAATGGGATAGATACGCAAATATTTATGCAAAAGATAAAGCGACAGGAGAATGGTACGAGATTGGTCGTTTTATCAATCCTTATTGGGTAGGAACAGAAAAATTGGAAAGAGGATTGGAGTTTGATGTTACAGATTTCAAATCTTTATTGACAGGAGAAACTGAGTTGAGGATTTATACAGAAACTTGGTTGTCAAAAGGACGTACTTATAGTGTAGAATTTGATTTTGTGCATGGAACACCAGATTATAAATACTCTACAGTTGTGCCAGTTTTGCAATACAATCAATCTTCTCAACATGGTGTGCCTTATGGGGAAGAGCATGAATTTGATTTGGATAAGACAATAAATGTCCCAGCAAATGCTGACGTAGCGTATTTGAGAACAATTATTTCTGGTTGGGGACATGCATTGCCAGGAAACTGTGCAGAATGGTGTGTAAGAACGCATAATGTGATAATGGATGGAGAGTTGTTTCCGCACGTATTGAAAGGTTTGGGATGTAGAAATAACCCGATTGACAACCAAGATCCACCTAATGGAAATTCTGCATGGAAACCAGACAGAGCAGGATGGTGTCCTGGAATGATAGTTCCAGTGCGTTTTGATAATATCGAAAAAACAAAATTTGGTTCTAATATAAATTTTGAATATAGATTTGCTGATTATACTAATAATATGTCTAGAGGAAGAGCATTTTATGCAATTTCTACTTTTGTAGTGGTAAAAAGTAATCAACCAATTCAAAAAGCAAATGTAAACTAAAAAGTAATAGAAAAGAGTGGTATGGTAATTGTACTATTCTTTTTACATTTAGGTGTTAATTTGTATTTGTAGAAAGAAACTAAAATAAAAATTAAGAAGAGAAATTTGCAAATTAAAAATTAATATCTATATTTGCAATATAATATTAATAATTAAAATTTTTTAGAACAATGAAAAAGACCTTATTATCTTTAGCAGCGTTAGCTTTTGTAGCGCTAGGTTCAATCTCTACAGTATCATGTGGAGGTGATGACTCAACTCCAACCAAACCAAACCAACCAAATCAACCAGACCAACCAAATCAACCAGACCAACCAAATCAACCTGGGGAGCAAGCAATCAATACATTGAGAATCGATTCTGATGAATACAAAATGGAAGGATCAAGACTTTACGTTTATGTAAATGATGAAAATAAAATTATTGGATATACAGATCAACAAACTGGAAAAGTTTATACAAAATGGTTCTTTGTTACTTTTAATAGTTCAGGTGATAATCTAAGTGCAGCAGATAAATTTATTTTCTCTGAATTTTATGTTTCAACTGAAAATGAACAAGTGTTATATCCTCACGAAGGAGATATATCTTTGATAGGCGTTGATGCTTACATTGGAGGATTACAAAGTGGAAATCGTGTAGAATTGGGTAATGCAACTGATAGAAGTCTTGTTGTTAACACTTTGGTAGAAGGACAGAATAATGCAGCTGGAACAGTCGCATATACAACCACTGTAAACGCTGATAAAAAATTGTCCTTGAAAATAAACGGAGAATTGTACGGAACTTATATGTTCAAAGAACAACCTCAAGCTAAAGGACAAAAGATCTATAGAATTTCTGATTCAGTAAAAGTTAATCCTTCTTCATTGAAATTGGCTAAGTAATTAGAACTTACAGAAAAAAAACAAGAAAGGCTATCCAAAAAAGGGTAGCCTTTTTATTTTTCTATCATTTTCCATCCATGCAACAATACTCGACAGTCTATCAATATCACGGATAAAATTCCACTAATCAGTATGATTTTTAGTAATATGTGTAATTTGATATAATCCGATTTTCTTTTAGCTTGAAATAGTGAAAGTAAAAATGCAATCAAGCAACCACTGCTCGTAAAAAAGTAATAATACATTTTTCCAGTGTCAATATAATTCGATAGAATGAATGCGGGGATGAAAGTGAGGATTACCAAAATCGAGATGATGTATTTTGAGGTTTTTTCTCCAAATCGCACGGAAATAGTTTGGTAATTATTTGCCAAATCGCCCGATAAATTTTCCAAATCTTTAACCAATTCTCGAATCAAAACGATGAGGTATAAATACAAAGCGTGGGTAAATACTTCTGCCCCAAAATTTTGAAAATGTATCAAAATACCGAAAAAGGGTAGGAGGGCTAAAGTAGATGCGGAAATATTCCCAATAATCGGATATTTTTTTAATTTATGCGAATAAAACCACAATAAAAAAATGTAAACACTGTAAAACAACACTGCTCGCCACGATACAAAATAGGCAAACAATATACTGAGAAAATTCAATGAAAAATAGGTTTTTAGCTGTGTGTTTTTGCTGATGTTTTGGTCTATGATAGACTTTAAAGGTCTGTTGATGAGATCTTTTTCATTGTCGTAAAAATTGTTGATGATGTATCCACCAGCTATGGCAAACGAACTACTCATCACGATAAAAAACAAAGGAGTATCGAGCAAAACATCTAAAAGCTCGGTCGTTGCTTCCAAAAATAAAAATAGCCGAGAGGTATTGAGCCAATACCATCACGGCTATATTGTATCCTCTTACTACGGAAAATAAGCTAAAAATCTTTTTCAATAATGTAGTCGAGGTAGGTGTCATATTAAAATCTATAAACCAATTCCAATTTGTAATCTTTCAGCAATTCTTTTGCTTTTTCGTAGTCGGGTGCAAAGCCTAAAATATAGCCTCCGCCACCAGAACCACACAATTTCAAGTAATATTCATTGCTATCGATGCCTTGTTGCCAAATCTGATGAAATTTTTCTGGAATCATAGGTTTGAAATGATTCAAGGCAATTTTTGACAATTGTTTGGTGTTTGATAATAAGTTTTTTAAATCTCCATTCAAGAAATTGTCGATACACAAGTTGGTGTATTTGACAAATTGTGATTTCATCATCGTACGGAATCCTTCGTTTTTCAAGTTATCCATAAAAATTGTTACCATCGGAGCAGTTTCACCAACCATTTCGGAGTCAATCAAAAACACACCTCCTTTGCCCTCTACAGCTTGAGTAGGAATTCCAGTAGGCTCGATATGCGTTTTTGAGTTGATAAGAATAGGTAAACTCAAATAGCTGTTCAATGGGTCGAGTCCAGACGATGTACCGTGAAAAAAAGACTCCATTTTTCCAAACAATTCTTTGAGTTGTAATAGCTTATCTCTGTTTAGGTTTTCCAAAACCGTGATTTTGTTCAAAGCGTATTTGTCATAAATTGCAGCTACCAATGCACCGCTACTTCCTACACCGTAACCTTGCGGAATGCTCGAATCGAAATACATTCCAGCATTGATGTCTTCTTGCAGTTTTTCGATATTCAATTGAAATTCTGGAGTAGAATCTTGCAAATCTTTCAAATACAAAGCGTATTTAGCCAAACTTTCATTGGATTTTTTTGCTTTTTCATCCAAATCAGAAGCAATTTTCAATGCTCCATTGTAGGTGTTGTACGGAATAGCCAATCCTTTGGAATCCTTGATGATTCCGTATTCACCAAACAATAATATTTTAGAGTAAAATAAAGGTCCTTTCATAGTAGGAAAATTTAATAGGCAAATGTAAGGATATTTATTGGTTTTTAATACGAGAAATTACTTTTTCTTTTTAGTTTTATTTGATTTTCAAATTCCTCTAATGTGATAAAATCATTTGGATTTTCTTTAAAATCAAGATACCTTTGGTGCATTATTTTTAAATTTCATCATTGTAATTTTCCTCTTGATTTTGATGAGGAATATGGTTTTCATTTGTTTTAAAATCAATCTTTAACTCTTTTAATAATGAAATCAATAGGTCGATTTGAGATTCGGTTTTTGGGATATACTGATAAATACACAAGCAATTGTTTTATACAAAGATAATTATTTTTGTGTTCAAAACGAAGGTTGTATTTAGAATACAATTTTTATAGTTTCCTTTTTCAATTATCCAAGCAACAAAATATGAATTCGAACTGTCGCCACCTTTTGATGTTATATAAATAGTTTCTGTTGTTTTGTCATAAAATATTTTTGTTGCCGAGAGTATTGGGTTAATATGTTAAAAAACGCTTTTTTAGGTAAATCAATTGTCTTTTGATTACTTTTTATTTGTATTTTATCGTATTCTGTAACAGGAAAGAATCCTTCTGTACCCCAGTAGAATTCATAGTTTATTTTATTGATAAATCCATTTTCATTGGTTTTAGATTTATGGTTTGATTTATCTATTGGTTTGATTGAGATGTTAATTTCAAAATTTTTCTTTTTAAAAATTATTTGATTATTTTTTTTAGAAACTATTGAAAAAGGTTGAAGTTTATCAACTACTATTAAGTCCATTTTATTGATTAATCGATTTTTATATTCATTTTATTCTGTGTAAAATTCAACATATATCCAAGGGAAATCAATATCATAGGCTAAAACTAATTGACTATTTTTTAATTGATGTGTTGTTTCTGATGAAATATCTTCTTCTTTTACATTAGTATATCCTTTTTTATTTGAAATAATTGCAAGTGACTGGGCGTGAAATAGATATTGGGATAAAAGCAAAAAGAATGTAAAAAAATATTTTCATTGATATTTTATTTAAGCTGAAATCAATTCAAAGATAATTATTTTTGTGTTTAGTTTACAATTTTAAAATTTTATCTTTGTTGAATAAAAATAGAAATCAAGTGAAACTCAGCATCATCATCGTCAATTACAATGTAACGGATTTACTTCGAGCGTGTTTGTTGTCGATTGAAAAATATATTCAAAATATTCCATACGAAGTAATAGTTGCGGATAATTGTTCGCCAGATACCTCGTGGAAGCAACTGATTGGTGAATTTCCTAAGGTGAAATTTATCGAATTGCCTGTAAATTTAGGTTTTTCAAGGGGGAACAATCAAGCGATTGCAGAGGCAAAAGGGGAGTATATACTTTTGCTCAATCCCGATACCGAATTTCAATCGTTTGGTTTTGAAAAATTGATAGAATATGCTGAAAATCAACCAAAATTTGGTAGTTTGGGGGTGAGAATGTTCGATAATACAGGGAGATTTTTACCCGAAAGCAAACGCTCTGTGCCCGATATGATTAATTCGTTTAAAAAACTTTTTCTTCCTTCGTTTAAAACCAAAGTCAAAGATTATTACCGCAATGATTTAGCCGAAAACGACATTGCCGAAGTTGAGATTATGACAGGTGCTTTTCTGTTGATGAAACGCTCTGTGTATTCGGAAGTTGGTGGTATGGACGAACGCTATTTTATGTATGGCGAAGATATAGATTTGTGTTACACAATTCTTCAAAAGGGTTATACCAACCATTATTACGGAGCGTTTTCCATTTTGCATCACAAAGGTCAGAGTACGGTAAAAGATGTGAAATACCTCAATAATTTTTATGGTGCGATGCAGATTTTTATTGAAAAATATTATAAAACACAACGGCCGATTCGCTATGCAATCCTTACTACTGGTTTGAAAGTGAAATATTGGTTGGAGAGGGGGAAGTTACTTACTTTTGGAAAATAATTAAAACTGAGAACTATGAAATTTGAAAAAAACACAATAGAATATAAATCTTTAAAGAAAATAGAATCAGGAGATAAGGGGGCTAAAGATTTGTCAATCACCTGTGTTTGTTTAGCAAATGCTCAAAGGGGGTAGTTTATATTGGTGTTGAAGACGATACATTATAACCTCCTAAAAATCAACTAATACACAGTGAAACGGTCAATAGCTGTATAAACAGATTGCGAACATTGTGTTTTAATGTAAGTATCTTATAAGGAGAAGTTATTATCCATTCCAACGGAGGACAATACTTTTCATTAATCATTCAACCATCTTTTAGTAGTATTGCAACAACTTCTGAAGTAAAAATATTTATAAGGATAGGAGATCAATGTCATCCTGTAAGAAGTGAAGATGTATTGACTCTTGCCTCAGAAAAAGATGCTTTTAAATGGGAATTAAAAGAAAAAACGATAAAAATTGAAGACATTTCCATAGAAAATATAGTGTGGTTTGCTAATGAAATTAGAAAATCAGACCGAGTAAAAGATGCTATAAAAGAAAAAAACAGATTTTGAAATTATTGAACATTATAATTTTATTTCTAATGGTTTTCTAACTAATGTAGGAGTGTTATGGTTGGGTACAGCAGCTCAAAGAAATAGATTGTCCTTTCCAATAACGGTTCGGTATATTGTCTATGATGAATTTGAAAAGAAAATTCGTAAAGAAATTTGGAATGATGGTAGCTTGAATCCTAAACAATTAATAGAAGATATAGAACATCATGCAATTGAATTGAAGTATTTTGATGAATTTCCACAAGGCTTGTTTAGAAATAAAATTTTTCATTATGACCCTTTGGTTGTTAGAGAGTTGCTTATTAATGCTTTTGCACATAAAAGTTACACAATACCAGGAGATGTTTTCATTAATGTATATACAGATAGGGTAGAAATTGTTAGTCCCGGAGGGTTGCCACTAGGCGTAACAAGTAGCAATATATTGCATAAAACGATTCGCAGAAATCTTGATGTAATTCGAGTTTTTCATGATTTAAAACTGATGGAAGGCGAAGGTAAGGGGGGGATTTAATTTATGAAATTGCAAGTAGGGATTCAAAATTTTTTCCTGTTGTTGAAAATGAATACAGTGGTACAAAAGTGATTTTGTATTCAAAGGTTTTAGATTCTGAAGTTGTATTACTATTGGATTTTATTTCAAAAAATTACCTTTTAAAACAAAAGGAATTGATTGCATTGGGAATCATTGCACGAGAAAGGAAAATATTATCTACACAATTATCAAAAATGCTACAACTTTCAGATGAAGATAGAATACGACCGTATGTAAGTAGGTTGATTAATGAAAATATATTAATTACTCGAGGTCAGAAAAAAGGAACAGAGTTTATGATAAATCCAAAGTTGATTACCAATTCTAAAATTAATATAAAACCTACATTGAAATTAATTGAGCCTTATAGGTTAAAGGCTTTGATTTTAGAAGATTTAAAAAACTATCCAAATAGTTTAATTTCTGAAATTCACAAACGATAGGTAGATGTAAAGAAAACAGATTTACAAAAAATAATTTATGAAATGGTTGCTGAAAATCAATTTTCTCACAACGGAGGAACAACTTACAGATGATATTTTTAGCATAAATAAGTGGTAAAAAAAAGAAAAAGAAATGATTTAAATGGTTGATTATTAAGTATTAGCTTCTTTTTCTTGCTTTTTTCTATAAAAAGAAAATCAATGAACACATTCTCTACATTTTTAATCACACATTCCTACATTCGTTGGGTGATATTGTTGTTGCTTTTTATAGCGGTATTTCGCTCGTATATTGCCAAAAAAAGAAACTATTCTTACACAAAAACAGACAATGTTTTGCGAATATTTTTGGTGGGAACAGCTCATGTGCAATTGTTGTTGGGGTATTATTTGTATTTCAATAGTGTCATTGTCAATTATTTTCTGGAAAATTTTTCCACTGCTGTCAAAATGCGAGAGGTTCGCTTTTTTGGTATGGAACATATTACCGCAATGACAATAGCTGTGGTTTTATTGACCATAGGAGCTATGAAAGTGAAAAAGCAAACCACGGATTTCGACAAACACAAAAAAGGATTTTCGTGGTATTTGACTGTTTTGCTCATCGTTTTAGTTTCAATTCCGTGGGGTGTTTTGTTTTTTACTTACCGTCCGTTGTTTCGATTGTTTTGATCCAATTCCTCAACATCGTTTTTCCTTGTGTGGTAAGGATTGATTCTGGGTGGAATTGCAAAGCAACAATCGGTAAGATTTTGTGTTGTATTGCCATAATTTGTCCCTCGGAATTTTCTGCTGTGATTTCTAAACTTTTTGGAAAATTTTCCTTTGATGCTGCCCATGAATGATAATGTCCAATCGGAGACGGAAATTCAATCGTTTGCCACAATTTGCTTTCGGCTGTTTTGTGCAATTGGGTGGTAATTCCGTGTAAAGGCATCGAAAGATTGATTAATTTTCCTCCGAAATATTCCACAAGGGCTTGTAATCCCAGACAGATTCCCAAAATCGGTTTTCTCTTGTGGTATTTATCAATAATATTGAGCAAGTCTCCTGCTTCTGAAGGAATTCCAGGTTCGGGAGACAATACCAATGCATCGGCTTTTTGAAGTATGGATTCGTCGATTTCATCGTTTTTTATTACGGTAATTTTCACCGCATCGGCTACTGCTTCCAAATAATGTACGATATTGAAAACAAACGAATCGTAATTATCGACAATCGCAATGTGCAACGGTTTTTTAGCTACCATTTTGCCTGAATTTTCAAATTAAACATTCTGCTGGTCATATAATTAGGCATCGCATACATGCGTTTTTCCATTACATCACGCACCCAAGTATTGGTGATGGTGTTGGTATTTTGAAATAAATTGTAAATTTCAAATCCTACCGAAACTTCTTGCCAATTTTTCAACCAATTTTTCTCCTGTCCCAACGAGGCATCTTTCAATACATACATAAATCCTGCATCGGCACGCTTGTAATCTGGGAGTCTAAATTGATATTGATACACATCAGAATACGAAGGTGCTCCACCAGGTACTCCTGTATTATACACAATATTTAAATACAATTTCAGATTGGGAATAGCGGGCATATAGTCTTGAAACAATAGGGCAAATTTCAATCGCTGATCGGTAGGGCGAGAAATATATCCTTGTTGGTTGTAATTTTCCTCTGTTTTCATATATCCGAAAGTCAGCCAAGACTCTGTACCTGGTACAATTTCGCCGTTCAATCGCAAATCCAAACCATACGCATAAGCCGTTGCCAAATTGTCGGCTTTGTAACGAATACGCACATTTTCCAAAGTATAGGTATTCACATGATTCATTTGTTTGTGATATGCCTCGGCTGTCAATTTCAGCGGAATGTTTTTCCAATGAAAACTATAATCATATCCCAAAACCGTATGAAATGATTGTTGGGCTTTTACTGCCAAATTTATCGAACCATCAAAAGCTCTCAACTCACGATAATCAGGCGGTTGATGATACAATCCTCCCGACAAACGAAACAACATTTGAGGATTCCACGCTGGTTTCCAACCCATTTGCACTCTCTGACTCACCACCAATCCCGTTTCTTTATTGTTGTTGTGAGCCACTTGCCAATGATGCATTCTCAAACCGATATTTCCGTAAATTTGATGTTCGTTGATGTAATTTTTATAACTGTATTGCAAATATGCTTGATTTTGCACTATATCCACAAAATTGGTTGCTCTTACACTTTGAAAAGGCACAATTTTTCCTTCATAAGACACATATGGTTGTTGATTAACCACACTATGAACAGGAGGTGCAATGTGAAAACCAGCTGAATCTACCACTTCCCATTCTACCAAACGGTCGCGAACGCTTTTCGATAAATACTTTGCTCCCCATTCGATGGTTTGCTTTTTGTCTTCGTTGTCTGATTTTAATTGATGTGTAGCTTTGATTTCGGCACTTTTTACCAAGGCATCGTATTTATTTCTTCCGTGGTTGAGTTGCATTCCCAAGCCTCGAGTGTATTCTATAGCTCCCACATTTCCAGCCAAATCTGTGCTAACTTCCCCCAGATTGTAATTTGCCAACAAGTCGTAATATTCTTGTTCGGTGCTGTGATAAGCCGACAAAATCAAACGATAATGATTGTCTTTATTGGGTTTGAAAGAAGTTTTTACCGCTCCAAAAACCGATTGATATTGATCTTTTTCTTGTCCTTCGTAATTAATGACAATGGCTTTGGAATCGGTAAATGTTCCAAATTTTGCTACACGACTTTGAGGGTAAAAATCGTATTGATTACTGAAATAATTTCCCAAAAAGCTAATATCCCATTTTTGATTGGGTTGATATGAAACTAACGATTGTACATCCGCAAATTGGGGTCTGTACTGTGAAGATTGATCGTTGCTATCTATCAACAAACGATTGTTTCTATAGCGAAAACTATTCAAAACCGACCATTTCGTATCCTTGCTTCCCCAACCAATCGTAAGTCCGCCACCAAGCAAACTCACATCTATATCAACACCAAAACCAATTGGTCGGCGGTACGAAATATCCAAAACCGACGACATTTTATCTCCATATTTTGCTTGAAAACCACCCGAAGAAAAGTCCACTTTTTGAATCATAGCCGTATTCACAAAGCTCAATCCCTCTTGCTGCCCCGAGCGAACCAAAAATGGACGAAAAATTTCGATTTCGTTTACATAAATCAAATTTTCGTCAAAACTCCCCCCACGCACCGAATATTGAGTGGAAAGTTCGGTATTGGAATTGACTCCAGGATAAGTTTTCAATATGTTTTCAATCCCCGGATTTGCCCCCGGAATTTTGCGAATAACTGCTGGGTCGATACGAGAAATTCCTTCAAAATCTTTTCCTGTGTGGTCGATAACGATGTTTTTTAGCACTTCAACATTGCTAAACAATCGAACATTTACCTCATTGATATTGTTTGGATTAATATTTTGGTCGAAAGAAAGTTCATTGTAAAAATCGTGTAAAAAAGTAAAGGTATATGATGGTTTTTCATCGATTTCCAATTGATAAAAACCGCTGGCATTGGTTTCTGTTTCTGATTGATTGACTAAAACACGCACACCTTCTATCGCTTGATTTTCTTGGTTTAAAACCACACCTACCACTTTGATTTTGTCTTGAGAAAACCCCAAAACACTCGTCAAAGTCATACAAAGTAAAGTTATATATTTTGTCATTTGATGATTTCAAAAAAATTAAAGACAAATGTACGAAAGATTTTTTGTTCTGATTATAAGGTGGAAATATAAGTGAGAATAAAATATCGAAATTCATTTTATAGCGTTTAATAGTGAATATTTATTATTTTTGGTTTAAAAATACACTAT